>JAENWB010000062.1:0-7497 GCA_016650275.1 Nitrospiraceae bacterium
CGCATGACCGTCCTCTTCCGGGTGATAGGACTTTGCTTTTGAGGGGGGCGCCTCAAGAAGCCCCCCACAGGTGTGTGTGATTAGCTCTTTCCCCGGTTCTTGTCAAGATGCTCAGGCGGAGGTGAAAGCCGACGAAGAGGCTGAGATGCTGTGTCGATACAGGGCTCCCTGCCCTTGGCGGATGGAATGTCGCTAAGAATCGCTGGCTTGGGGGCAGGCATCAGAACGCTTCGTTGATCCTAGCCCGCATAATTCTCGAAGCTTCTGCTGTAAGCGCGGATGGGTTGCTGCAACGGGCAGTCTCGCCGTTCAGCCATTCGACATACTGCATGAGTACGCCACAGGGCATCACGTCTCCGAGTGCCCGTCTCGCTCCGCGTCTGCACGCTTTCGCGACGAACCTTCATGAATAATATGGGCTAGCGGGCAATCGCTTCCCGAACCAAGGCCAACTTCCTTGGTAGTATCCCAATTGGAATTGGGATAGTTCGCCGTGCAGAACGTCAACGAGTCGGTAGTTTCGTCATCCCGGACTCCCTCGGCCCAAGTGATTTCTGTCGTGGTATGACACAGAACAATGGCAACGATAAGCATGAGCGACCAGTCGGGAGAAGGCAGGTACCGAAAAAACTGGGTCAGCAACTCTCTTGGCGGTCAATCGCACATCCTTCTTAGGTTGTTATGGGGAATAACCGATACGAATCGTCTTGATCGTCTCAATTGCGTGGGGGGTTGTTTTCTATGAAAAAATCACCCAAAATGATAGTTGTTCATCGATCATAATAAATTGGTCAAATCACTCAATTACAACACAAGAGGCGTAATGATGAAATTGCAGAATATTTTGTGGGTATCAATTGTATTGATTATCCCCGGCAACGTCTGGGCCTATGGTGACGGCGGTAGCGGTGGCGCAGGATTATGTAAGCAAATGACTTTTTCCGAATTCAAGCCAGCTAATACTGCAGAAGTGGCCCCACAATCTGCTTTTTCATTCTTCGCATCCGGTGCAACCTTTCCGAATACCATTAAGGTTACGATAAAAGGTGAGTCGGTACCAGTCACAGTGGCACCTAAAAGAAATGGGTTTGAGGCAACCGGCAAACTCCCTGACACACTAAAAGGAACCTTCGCAAAAATTAACATTGAGGCCAGAGGCGCCAATCAATGCGAAGTCACCGGCGGATGGTTGGTGAAAGTGACTGAGTAATCCCGGCAATCGGCTTGCGTAATGATTCGGTACTTCCAGAATGGAGTCGTCATAAGGTGTCGGGATTTTTTGCAGAATAAGCGGGGGTCAGCTCAACCTGACCCCCGCTTCATTTTCCTGAAGGCATTCAGGGACATTTCCTAAACAAGGTCATTGGTCGTCTTTCTGCCTGCAGAGCCTAACCCACATTATTCATGAGCGTTTCTGCTGCAAGCGCCGATGCGCTGCTCGTGCGCGTGAAGCTCAGGACGGAAGAGTGTGCCTGTATCATCGCATGCGAGATACGAAATACGCTTCACGAGGAACGGGCTTTCGAGCGATTTCGTGACGAACCGTCATGAGTAAATCGGGCTAATGGCAACCCAATACATTCGGCTCACGTTTTCTTGGTGGATGTAGTTGAGCGCTATGAACTCTGCGTCCCGACCGTTGTGGTCGGGACGCAGAGTTCAAGTCTCATACCTTGTTCAGAGAGAGAGGGGCAGGGCATCAGCGGAGCTGATGATCTGCCGGAGGTTGCACGTGTGCCGCCCCTGTTCTATTTAGGAAATGATTCCGGCTCTTTGACGTGCTGCCACCCTTCGCCATTCAGTGTGCGGAGAAATTGCACAAGATCACTCTTCTCTTGGTCCGTCAGTTCGAGCGGAAGGATCAGTGGGTCCTGATGTGGGTTCTTCACCCCACCCTTATTGTAGAAATTCACCACTTCTTCGAGTGTTTTGAAACGGCCGTCATGCATATAGGGTGCGCTTCGTGAGATCTCCCGCAAGGTCGGGGTTTTAGTTGCGCCGAGTTCCTCGGTAGTACCGGTCACCATGTAGCGACCAAGATCCACTTTGTTGTCGTCCCAGCCGATGCCGAGGTTGTGAAATTTTTCGTCGGTGAAGTTGAACCCTGAATGGCACTTCGTGCAGCGTGCTTTTTCACGGAATAGGGTAAGGCCGTGTTGGGCTGCTGGTGAGATCGCTCCCTCTTCCTGTCCCTGATCGAACCGGTCTGCCGGGCTGTTGCCGGAGAGAACGGTGCGCTGGAAGCTGGCGATAGCCTTGCCTACATTGACGATCGTGATATCATCGCTGAAGACTTCCATGAAGAGTTTCTTGTAGCCGGGTATCTTCTTCATCTTCAAAATCATCATGTCATACTTGGAAAAGCCGTGCTCGATCGGATTGGTAAACGGACCGATCGATTGGTCTTCTAATGTTGCGGCTCTGCCGTCCCAAAATTGAGCGCTACTGAAAACCCGGTTGAAGGAGACCGGCGCACTCCGGCCACCCTTCTGGCCTCGGATGCCAGTGGAGACCGGCATGCCGTCCGTAAACGCGAATTTCGCCATATGGCAATTCGCGCAGGCGATGGTATTGTCCGCCGACAGTCGCTTATCAAAGAACAATATCCGACCTAACTCGATCTTCTCTTTTGTCAAAGGATTATTGGCAGGAATTACCACCGCGGTTTCTTCTAGGCCGAAAGGAATCTTGAGCTTGTACTCGGTCGCCGACTGGGCATTCGCTGCCGGCGCCGCGACCCAGGAGGACAGGATCGCTACCGCGCAGATAGCCAGGCCTCCGAAAACTGCTTTTCGGAGTTGGGTCGATGGTGATAGTTCGGTTTCCGTTGTAGCTGGATTCATCGCGGATCCTTTCGTTTGAATTTTCATGACGTGTGATCCTTTTCCGTTGATTGGTTGTCAGTCGTTTCCGGAGTAATCCGCTCTGTACCGAAGCATCCGAGACTTTGAGCCGACGGATAAGTTTTCATGGCGCGAATCGTAACCATCATGCTCATCCTTTGCAAGTTCTTTTTTTCAGTCATTCCGATCTTTTTACCCAGTTTCCGGAGATGCCATTCGGCTTGTAGCTAGCGCAGACTCTCCCGCTCCTCGCTCCTATTGTGAAGCTGTGATCTTTGATGATTGCAGCCGCGTGGCTGCAGGTGCCGTTATGCAGGGACGAATTTTAGCGCAACGCCGTTGATACAGTATCGTAACCCCGTCGGTCTTGGGCCATCTTTAAAGATATGTCCTTGATGCCCCTCGCAGCGTGCGCAGTGGACTTCGGTTCTTGGAAAAATCAGTTTGTAATCGGTTCTGGATACGACCACCTTTGGATCGATTGGTTGCCAGAAGCTGGGCCAGCCGGTGCCGCTGTCGAACTTGTGTTCCGAAGAAAAGAGGGGCAAGTCGCATCCCGCGCAGAAGTAGATACCGGCTTTCTTGCTATCGTGCATGTTGTCGGTAAAGGGGCGCTCGGTATTCTCATGCCGTAGAACCCGGTAGGCCTCCGGCGCCAAGAGCTTCTTCCATTCGTCGTCGGTTTTCACAATCTTCACGATCGGCCCTATATTAATGTTCTGTGCCATGAAAAGCCTCCTCAGTAGAGATAGCGTTCAACACAGCAGTCGATTGACAATCACCGTCCTTACAACACTCTATCAGGTTGCGTTCCCCACCAGTCAACAAACGCACCTCCGCGACCGTGGACAGAGGACTGTCCGTTACCCTTTGCTTTTGGGCATGGCAATCGCCTTGCGCATCGATCCCGACACAATCTGAAATTCATACAAGCGACATTCCAGAGGACCATTGAAGAGAGGAATGCGTTTCGATGGCGCAAGGCCGATAAGTTTCGGGACTCGCAAATCGCCGGTAAAGATATAGGCCCGCCATCCACTGAATTGTTGTTTCAACCAGTCGCCCAACTGGGGATAGAACGTATCGAGTTCTTCTGGCCGGCTGAGTCGGACTCCGTAGGGGGGGTTGATCATCAGCACACCCTGTTCTGCCGGAGCCTCAAGGGCGAGCACGTCGCTCTGCCGCAGGCGAATATCGATCGCGACTCCCGCCCCCTGAAATGTCCGCTGCGCGATCTTCACCGCGGCAGGGTCCTGGTCGGACGCATAGATGGCAGCCGGCACCTCTGCCAGTTGTTTCAGCCGAGAGGCTTCGCGCAGATGGCCCCAGCGTTTGGCATCGTGGACAAGCAAACGCTCAAAGGCGAATGACCGAGACTGCCCCGGCGCGATCCGGCGTGCCATTAGCGCTGCTTCGAGTGGGATCGTTCCGCCACCGCACATGGGGTCGAGCAGCACGTCGTTGGGCGTCCATCCAGCGAGCCGTAGCAAGCCTGCCGCCAGGTTTTCGCGCAACGGTGCCTCGACGGACACGACCCGATGTCCCCGCTTGAAGAGCGGCTCACCGGAGGTGTCTAGATAGAAGGTTACCGTTGACTCATCGAGAAACGCGTCGAGCCGTAGGTTCGGGTTATGCGTATCTACGTTCGGTCGTCGATGACGAACCGACACGAACTTATCGCAGACCGCGTCTTTGATGCGGAGGGTGATGAAGTCCAAACTGGTGAGTGGACAGCGGCGCGCACTCACCTTGACCTTGATGGACTGTGACGGCATGAACCAATCCGGCCAGGGCAGGCTATAGGCCGCGCGGTATACATCCTCTTCCGAGCGGTAGGGGGCCTGTCCGACTTCCCAGAGTACGCGGCTGGCAATGTGACTTTTGAGATTGACCCAATACATCGTTGACCAGGGAGCCTGAAAGGCGATCCCGCCTTCTGTCTTTGTCGTCATGGGCACGCCAAGGTCGTGGAACTCCTGTTCGAGAACCCCCTCCAGCCCACGCGGACAGGGTGCAAAGAACCTTAGTTTTGTGCTATCCATGCTCATTGCATCGTCGTTCGTGAAGCGTCGTTCGTATCTCGCTTCACGAAATACGTTTCACGAGATACGTCTTCGTTATGAACTATTGCAGCACCTGCGGTGCCCCAGTTACAAAGAAAATTCCCGCCGGCGACAACTTGCCCCGGTTCGTCTGCGACACCTGCCGGGCCATTCACTACCATAATCCAAAAATCGTCGCAGGCTGTCTTCCGGAGTGGGACGGCCACATTCTCCTCTGCCGGCGTGCGATCGAACCTAAGTCCGGTCTCTGGACCTTTCCTGCCGGCTTCATGGAAATCGGCGAGAGTATTGAACAGGCGGCCGTTCGTGAAACACTGGAGGAAGCGCGGGCTCAGGTGGAGCGTATCTGCCTCTTCGCGGTCCTGAGTCTCCCCCACATCGGCCAGGCGTACATGGTATTCCGAGGGCCGATGCGTTCGCCCGATTTCGGAGTGGGTGAGGAAAGCCTTGAAGTGCAATTGTTCTCCCTCGCTGCGATTCCCTGGGATGAGATCGCCTTCCCCGTGGTGAAGGATGCCCTGCGCCGCTATGTCGACGATGTGACGCGGGGAGAATTTCAGGTGCATGTTGCCACTTTGCCGGACCGACTCACCTAACTGTTAGCAAGAGGCTGAAACAGGCCTCCAGCTTCGTTCTCGCATCGTTCAGAGGCTCAACGTACTGAAGCGCACGCCTCGCCTCTTCGCTCGCTGCGGCCTTGCTGGGCGGCCTGTTTGAGCCTCTTGCAGGGCAGTTCTTCTCTTGCCAAACGTGCAACCCAATAGGCTTTGCCGCGCTGAAGGGTTTTTCCACCTCCTGCTAGGTTTATGCATCAATTGAGCGTGGGAATCGTAAGGAGGGGCAGGCTGCCGCCCTCGTCATCGTGCAGAAAGCGAAACCCGTCGGCTTCAGTGTAGTCTATAGTCACGCCTTCCATCCGTGGCGCACTCCGCCGATTCACCGCAATCGTGAGGCCGTCAACCTGCTGAATGTCGTCGTCAGGTTGGGTGTTCGCTTCCAACGTGATGTTGAAACTCAAACGTGAATCGTCCAAATCGCGCACGGAAATCCGGACGACCGGATCCTCAGGATGATTGACTTGAATCGTTTTCAGCTTTGCGATGGCCGCAATTGTGACAGTGATCATGAATGGAGCTCTCTGTGGCGAACGAAGCCGTGAATGTCGACCAGGTGATCGTCTCGGTCAATGGAGTAGAAAATTCGCCAGTCCTCGACCGCATATTTGGAAAGGCCCGGCAGGTCCGGTGCAATTGGTTCGTGGCGCAAGTTATCGATATTGGAGGCGATCCATTTGGTCTTGTCCAAGAGTCGTTGTGCCATAGACGGCTCAAGGCCCGCAAGATCTTGGAGGATGGCTGGGCGATAGGCAAGACGATACCAGGCCATCTTGTCCTTACCAGCAGAGACCGAGCTGATCTGCGACGTCCTCGCCGGACAGTCTCCCCGTACTTGACAAGGACTCTTTCAGGCGGGCGCGTAAGTCATTGCCGAGCTGGAGTCCGAGGTCAGGATCACCTAGTAACTCGCGCAGGCGATCGTCGACGATGCCGCGCACGAGTTCTCTGAATTGTGCCTGGGAAAGTTGGGAGAGGTCCATGAAGACGGAGGATACGGAGGCGAGTGCGTAAAATGCAACTACAGAAACGGTCGCCTATTGAATGCTGGTTTTGGGCTGGAGTAGCTGGATCATGCGGTCCAGTCGGTCTTGATGCGGGGGAGCCACCGTCAGGAACTCCAGGCCGATCCCGGCTGACCCGGACCAGCGGACTGCGGCATTCTCGATCAAGATCGGCTGGGGCTCACCTGGAATATGCAACTGTATGGCGAGCTGCATGCCGGTAAAGGGGCTGATGATACTGTCCACGCGGCATCCCTTGGCCGAAATGTTTCGGATGGACCCGGCATGGCGGAAGCGATTGTTATGGACCAAGGTGCTGGAGAGCGACACGGGAAATCTGGGATACTTTCTGGTGACCATAGCGGTGCTTTGAGCGAATCCTATGGGGCGATGTTGACTTGGGTTGCAAGAAATTGCTCCAGGCGGGTTCGTTCCGACTCCTGCATCTCAAGAAATTCTACCCCAAACTCGCGTTCCAGGGTCCACTGGACCGTGGCGGCTCGAACGGTGATGGCACTAGTCTGCTCCGGAACCTTGAGGCGCACGGCGAGGAGAGCGCCGCTTTGTACCACAAGATCGCTCGCGACTTTGCAGCCACCCATCCCGAGGTTGTAGACGATCCCTATTCCGGCATGGCCACCTGCGAATGTAGCAGGGAATTCCACCTGATAACGAATGTACTGTCTCTGTTCTGTCATATTGGCGCTTTCAGAAGGCATTTGTTTCACAAGTAGCCTTCACGATGAAGCTTCCCTGACTATGTCTTCGCCTTCTGAAAGGCTAGTCTGTGAACGAGTGGTTGTCAAAGAAATAGAGATCTTTGTCAAGCCACAGTAGAAATGTCCGGTTTAGGTGATGGCCGCCGCCGCGTGGTTTGTTCCTTCCGGCAGCAGGCGTTTGCGCCACGGATGAGCCGAGGTCGGCTTGACCGGACGTCGAGGGCCTTGGGAGGCTCAGCCACTCTCGCGGGACG
>JAENWB010000063.1:0-12285 GCA_016650275.1 Nitrospiraceae bacterium
AGGACGCGAGGCCGGCTCGGATGCCTGGAAAGCCTATATGAGGCGCCAGACGAATACGATCAACTGGGGAGACGATTTGCCGTTGGCCCAGGGTATTGAGTTTGGTTCCTAACCGGTGAGGGTCAAAGGTCAATAGTCATTGGTCAATAGGAGAAACGCTGACGCAGAACGAGAGGTAGTCTTCCCCGTTGACTAGTGACCAATGACTATCCGTAGTCATGGAGGTACCTACTATGGATCAAGGCGCTGAACTCGATGCACTGATCGCCAGAATGATTGCGGACTATGTGTCGCGCAATCGGGCAGCCAAGGTGCTGCGGGAATTGCTGGACAAGGCGGGAGTCGGTTTCTACCCGGTCGCAGACCATCTGACGTTGCGGACGCTGAGTATCGACCGGCGTGCGGAGGAATTCACGAGGCTCGGGTATGGGTACAGTGAAACGATCGAGTATGAAGACTGGTACGCGAAGGTCTATCGAAAGGTCGGGTACCCCGCGCTCTTCGTGGATCAATCCTATCCCGATGATCGGGGCCGCACGAGCATCATCCCTGGTTGGGTCAAATCATTCGGCGATCAGATATTTCATCATGTGGCGGTGCGCGTGGAAGACATCGAGAAGGCGATTGAACGGCTGAAGACACAAGGGGTGGTCTTTGCCGGGCAGATCGTCGGCGCCCCCGGGTGCCAGTTACGGCAAATCTTCACGGTGCCTGAAATGATCGACGGTCAGCCCTTTTCCGTGCTGGAACTCGCCGAGCGCCACAGAGGATACCAGGGGTTCTCGCCTCCTCAGGCAGACAGCCTGATGAAATCCACCATTGTCCGGTAGTGCGCTGCCTTTTTTCGCGGCTTCGTGCGCCTGTCGCGACGAACCGTCATGAATCATGAAGGCAGCGCCAACCCTACCCTCAGTACTATGATCAAACCGTTAAACCTGACCACCTTCATCAAGGCTTTAACTGGAGAAGCGATCACAGTTCAATCGCCGAAGGAAAGCGGGCCTCCCATAGGATGTGTTTCCTCAGCAGTCACATGATAGAGGAGCGAAATAAATGAATCCTTTCGCATGGGCGCTGCTCTCATGATTGTAGATCCAATGTTCAGGTCAAGAGGCGCAGGCAGTTTCGGTTCTATCATTCAACTCTACCAGGAGGTGTAAATATGATGAGAAATGGACTACTAGTCGTTGCTGCGATTGCTGCCATCGGATGTAGCGGAGTCGCTCCCCGGACGGCAGTGAGCGGTGAACCGGCAAGCCCCGCCGTCGGATACGATATCCATGTGCAGGCGCCACACATGATGGCGGACGGCACGACGGGGGGCCCGTACCATCATTACTGCAAGGGAATTTCTGACAAGATTCTTCAATGCTTGCTGTTTGAATCGACTGATCCGAAGGCCCCGCTGGTGGGGATTGAGTATTTTGTTGCCAAAGACCTGACGCGAAAGCTCCCTGCCATTCAGTGGCACCGGCATTTCCACGACCACAAAATCGAGATTGCGACGGGTCGAGTCCAAATCCTCGATATGCCGGCCGATCAGGCAGCCAAGGTGGTCTGAAATTGCAGCAGGGACAGACGGTGTGATTTATCACTTATGGCAGCATGGGCAGGAATTCCCGGACGGCACCGTGAGTTTCCCCCAGTCCCTCGGGCACAAGTTCCCTGGGTATTTAGATAAGTAAACCGTAGGGAAGGGCTAGCCAAGTCTTGTTCGAAGCGGGCTAGCCCATTTTCCCGTCTTCTTACGACAGGTAGCCAGTTGCTTAGAAAAAAGGAATGACATGGCGGCGTACGCTCGATATCGAGTTTTTCTTGCTGTGTTCATGACGGCGGTTCTTGGCCAAGGGGGTGCTTCAGTCTTAGCCGCCGATGAAGCCGTCCTGAGGCCTCGTGTGCCGATCGACCAGATCGAAGAATCCAGGGCCTGGACAAACCCCTTCGAAGCCACGCCCGAGAATATCGAAAAAGGGAAAGCCCTTTTTCACGGGAAGGCATTCTGCGTCACCTGCCACGGCAAAGATGGGAAAGGATTGGGAGGAGATATTGAACCAGGGATTGTGAAAGGTCCCTTGCCAAGAAATTTCACCGACAAGGATTGGCAAGCCGCTCGAACTGATGGAGAACTGTTCTGGATTTTGAAGAACGGCAGCAAGGGAACGGCAATGGCTCCCTTTATTCCGCTCGTGCTGACGGAAGAAGAAGCCTGGCAGGTACTGCGATACGTGCGGTCATTCGGTCAACCATAATGGGCCTTCATGGCCCGATTGTGCCTTTCCCACCAGCCGCCTGTCCTCTTTTGGTCTCTTGGTGTGGTGTATTTCCCGCGCAACGTCATGGCGGAGTGGTCCACCCTCGCCGGGAGCAAGGTTTCGTACACCGATTGATATGACCAATTTCCCGCGGCCCGCCTTCTGAATTTCAGCGAAGGCCCAAAGCCAACCGACCGGCCTCCCGACGCGGTTATCCGACGTCATCTGGCATCCTTCTCATGTCTACACTCTGTCTACTCGGGCGAGAGTCGGAAGACTGGAGATTGTACGTGGTTGATTGTTGGTGGGCCTGGTAGGGGTCGATCCTACGGCCAGCTGGTTAAGAGTGCCAACGGGGCTGTTTTTGTAACGGCTTGATTGGCAAACTGGTTTCCCCGTTCCTTTGAAAATCAACGCCTTTCTTCGATTCGACTGGTTCCATTAGTGCTACTCCTGCTATCCATTTCACAGGATTTTAGCCAAAATTTAGCACATTACTTTCATGCTTCCTGCCCTGGCAGCCTCCCTGGTTCGAATGAATCTGTATGGCTGATATGAAAGAGAGCCTAAGGTTTCGTTTGCCTTAACTGGGACTGTCTGGTCCGAGAGAGTTTCCGGCCTCGTCATGACGAGGCACCACGGAGGGAGAAAAGCTCGGGAGATACTGTACAGGGGATACATTGCCTTCTCGGAATTCAAGCTGCTGAGCAAAGGAGACTTTGTGATACAGTTCTACTCCACGTGTTTTCCCCGTACCGGATCAGGCGCACGTGTTTCCATGCTAGAGCGAAACGTATGTCAACCAAAGAAAGTCAGGATACTTTCCCTCCCGCAACTGCCACGACTACTGCCGATACACTTCACCGCAGCCTGAGCGTCTGGAATAGCCTCACCATTGGCTTCGCGGTCGTTTCGCCAGTGGTGGGGCTCTACGCCATCATTGGCGTGCAGACGGTGGTGACGGGGGGCGGCTGGTTTGCTGCGCTGGCCATTTGTCTCGTAATGCAGCTGTTGGTGGCAACTGTCTACGCTGAGCTGTCCTCGCAGTTTCCGATTGCGGGGGGTGCGTACAAGTGGGCGCGACACCTCGGGGGAGCCACCGCCGGAGAATATGCCGGGGTCATCTACGTCAGTTCCACGATCGCCATGTTGACCACCACCGCGTATACCGGGGGTGTCTGGCTGGCCATATCTTTTGGCTCGTCGGGTGGCAGTGGGCCCACGTTAGTGCTGTGGGGCGCCGTATTTTTAGGGATCTGTACGGTGCTCAACCTGGCTCACATCAAGGTATTCAAGCTGGTCATTACCCTGGGTGTGTACGCGGAAATGGTGGGCTCGGTCGGTGTGGCGCTGCTGCTGTTTCTTTTTTTCAGGCAGCATTCATTTTCCGAATTATTTCAGCACCTGGGCACGGGGACCGCACCCAGCCAGACGGCTGCGTTTCTGGCGGCGCTTGCTATTGCCGGCTGGGCCTTCATCGGTTTCGATGCCTGCTCCACTATCGCCGAAGAAACCCATGAGCCCAAGCGGATGGTTCCACGGGCAATCTTTTTTTCTCTCTGCATGGTAGGCAGTGTGGTGCTCTTTAATTCCGCCGCCCTGACGATGAGCTTCGATCGCAACACACTGCTGAGCACGAGTGCCACATCCGATCCCATCACCCCCGTGATTACCGATAGTTTCGGAGAGTGGGCCGAGAAACCTTTTTTGGCGATTGTCATGACTGCGTTCCTTGCGTGCGGGGCCTCCGTGGTGCAATACACATCGCGCATTGTTTACTCAATGGCCCGCGAGGGCAATATGCCTGCGGTGCTCAGCCGGGTGACGGCGGCCAAGACTCCACGCAATGCGGTGATCTGCGTCGTGGTGCTGGCGGGGCTCGGGCTACTCTTCGGGTTGAATGACGGGGCGGTGGCTACGGTGCTGGCTTTCGGCACAGGCGGGCTCTACGCCATGTTTGCCATGACGACCGGGGTCGGGCTCTATACTCGGCTCACAGGCCGCTGGAATCCGGCATTAGGTGAGCTGAGGCTGGGTGTCTGGGGATTGGCGATCAATGTGGCAGCTTTCCTCTGGTCGGTGTTTGAATTCGCCAACATCGCTTGGCCGCGCGCCTACGCTGTGTCGCTCGATGCGCCCTGGTGGCAGCTCTGGGCAGTGCCGCTGGTCTTGGGCAGTATTTTAAGTGTCACCACGCTATATATTGCAATGAAAAGACTCCTAGGAGGGCCTCATCAAAAGAATACTCTCGAAGGAATCCCGCCGATGTGAGTCGGGAGGACGTTGGCAAGAATTCCGGTATCGGAAATTGATTGAATGACCCGCCGTCAACCAGTATGTACACCACGTTGACGAAAGACGTCCGCTGCTCTATAAAATCCCAAGCATTTCCTGGGCAAACCGTTTAGCCACAGCGCGCGATTGTTTTAAGTTGATCCAACGACACCATCGCGAAGTCGGTTTTCTTGGGCAAGCGTCAGCGCACGAGTCCGGCTGCGTTCTTCCTAGAGCCCTTCTCCCAGCTGTGCGTGGGCTCGCAGAGGTACGCGTGAGATACAGGGTCGGGAATCTTTGCCCGACAGCTTAGGGGCAATTACAACTCCCGACCCCTCAATCTCGTCCATGTGTGCTGCTCACGGCTTTTTTCGGTTCGGCAGATGGCCGGAGCGCACCTGGCAGGCAAGGACGTCCATGATTACGCGAGTGGAGATGAGAGCGGTGATCTCGGCTGCATCGTAGGGAGGAGAGCACTCCACGATCTCCATTCCGGCGATAGGCTTGCTGTCCGCGATGACCTGAAGGAACTTCAACACTTCACGCGGCAAGAACCCGCCTGGCTCAGGCCAGCCGGTTCCAGGCACGAAGGCGGCATCCAAACAATCTACATCGAAGCTCAGCCAGACCGCGTCGACGCCGTCCCATGCCACTTCGAGCGCATGTTTGGCGGCATTCTCAATCCCCATCTCCACGCAATCGGTGACGGTCATGATGGTGGTTTGGCGTTCACGTCCGGCCTTCACACCGGGCCGCGGCGCCTGCCAGCCGCCGATCCCGATCTGGACCAGATTTTTTGCCGGCACATTGGGCATGTTGGTCGCATGAAACCAGGGTGTGGTGTGCATGCGTTCGTCGAGATCGGTCTCTTGTGTATCCACATGCCGATCGAAGTGAATAATGCCGAGCTTGCCGCCATTAAGATTCTCGGCGATCCCCCGCACGGTCGCAAAGCCGAGGGAATGGTCCCCGCCGAGCACCACGGGAAATGCCCCACTGGCGTAGACGTGCGAAACACCCTTACTGACCTGATCGAAAGTCTTTTCGATGTTGCCGGGAATGGTAAACACGTCGCCGAGATCGCACATGGAAATGGACTCCCGCAGATCCACGCCGAGTTCGAAGCTGTAGGATCCATACAGAGCCGAGATCTTGCGAATGCCCTGAGGGCCAAACCGCGTGCCGGACCGATATGTGGTGCCGCCATCGAACGGCGCCCCAAGAATGGCCACGTCGTACTGGCCGCACTTGCGTACATCTTCAATGTAGGGCGCTTTGACAAACGTGTTAATCCCGGCGAAGTGAGGGAGTTCTCCCCGACTGAACGTGGGAATTCGGCGATCTTTAATGGAATCGGCGCCTGGTAGGCCTATCTCAAGACCCCGGGCTATTTCTTCTTCATACTTCGTGGTCGGGAGCAGCGCTTCCGCTTCGACCGCGTATTTTGCCTCCGGACCATACTTGTCATGCAGGGGAACCTTGCCTTTGTACTTCCGCTCTTCGGCCATGAACACATCTCCTTGCGTCCGCACGTTGAACAGTCCCTGGACGTTGCCACCATTCGCCGCGGTGGCAGCAGTCCCGACTGAAACCTTCGACGATCACCAGCAGGCTCCAATTCTATGAGTGCTTTTGTGATGCTTCGTCGAGTCTTGTCACGGTCTGAACCGCGCTCGCATAATTATTTAATATCACCATCCAAGAATTCCACGTGACCATCATTAGTCTCGTAGACCACCACGCGATAAAGCTCAGTAGCGATTTGAGAAACCTCGCGATAAAGTTTAGAGGAGGAGTCAGCTAGATAATTGATGGGACGATCTTGCGGCTGAAGACCATCGCGAAAGAAAATACCTCTTTCCCCGCGGGAAAGCAACCCAACTCCAGCATCGTGATTCTGCGCTAGTTGCTGCTGATTAAGAGTCGGATCAAGAGCATTCTTGCAAGAGTTTGATCGGTCAACGGTTCCGCCGCTCATTCATGAATTCAGGCGACTATGACGTTTCTATAGATTCTATGGAGTCTGTAAGGTCTGTGATTTCTATCCCCTCTATCGCATTCATCGCGTCAGAAGGGAATGATGTCGTCGTCACATCTGGCGTCTATCAGATCGATTGTGGGTCGGAGTCGCAGTTGAGTTGCGACCGCATCCAGCAACTCTTGCAGACTGAAGGGCTTCATCAGCGTGTCCTGGGCTCCCAAGTACTTTGCGGTGTCGAGATAGTTCCCATCCCCTGAGCCCCCAGAGGTCGCAATAATCTTGCTGAGAGGTCGAGACTTGCGAAGAAACTGGATCACTTCCAGGCCGTCCATGTCCGGCATGAAAATATCCACCAGAATCAGATCCACTTCCTGATGCTCCAAGAGACGTAGACCGTGTTGCCCACTTTCGGCGATCAGGACACGGTACCCCGCCCTTTCGAGCGCGACCTGGGTGAGCCTCCGCACTGAATCTTCGTCATCAATGAACAGGATTGTCGCCATCGGTCTTCGCACCCTTTCCCTGGGCTCGTTGCAGACTACATCACTCGCATCATGTGCTTTTGTAGCTGAATGGGGAAAAGGCTGCTACTGGCGGAATGGCCAGGTGGAAGCGTAAGCACCGCCGACCGGCCGTCAAGGTCCACGGAGAGGGGAAAAAGGAGAAGAAAATCAGGGTGTCCGCGCCAGCCACCACATCCTGGCAGGGGCACCAGTTAAAATTGACTCACCTACGCAACAACGGGGGGATTTATTGGCAGGCGGAGTGCCTGTTTGGCCCCCACGCCTAGACACACATCTACCGTGCCTCTCCTGGGACCGGTCAGAATCAGGAATATTCTTGAGGGATGTGGCGCCTAATGGCACATTGAGACCATGAGCGTGATGCGGAGAAGGACCTGGAGTAGCTTGGGAGGTAGTCTGTTGTTGGCCATCACCTTGAGTGCGTGCGGAACCCTTCAGGCTACCTCAGGGGACAAGAAAAGCGATCCGGCTGCTGTCGACTCAAGTGTCGTGCAGTCCCTTCAGCGGCAAATCAGAGAGCGAGAGAAGCGCATTGTAGAGCTAGAGTCCCAGTTGGACGCCTTGAAGGTGATCGATGAGGACATGGAGCAACGGAGAAAGTTCAACCGGCCACCCGCGACGTTGACGCCCGTCGACTGACCATCATCGCAAACCCGCTATTCGAGAATTGCTCCTTCCTGTACCGCGACAGGCCTGTGTGCTCACGATGCTCAGTTGGCCAGACATCAAACCAGGCTGTGGCTCCCTACGCTTGCCTCTCTGTTCCTGTTTCTGTACTCAGGCATGATTGCATAGGTGGTCGCCTCACCGTTCTCCTACGATACCGCGCGTAAACAAGTCCACCGTCAGCTCACTCAGTTTGCTGTCAAGCTGAGGCAGGCCACCGAGCAGGGAAAGCCGTGGCTACGACAAAAGCTGCATGCGGCAAGGAGTGATAACGCAGCCGCACGCAAACTTCCACACCCCTTGACCAACACTCCCTGGTGCAACCGGTCTCCATTTGGTTTCGTCTGAGTTGTTCCACACTCCATTCCCGTTTCCCATATTGCCCGAGAACCACGTCACAGCCAGCTCATGTTGGCGCTCTTCCGCACAGTCAAATTCGTTTTGCGCCTTGCTAGACAAAAACGAGCTGTCCCCTACGGTTTGTATGGTCGTGTAGTCGGTCAAGGCCCACACCTTCACCAGATCCCCTTTGCGGCGAATGGTGTCTAAATCGACGTATACCGTATATCCACCAAGACTCTCGGAGTAGCCAATCGCCACCCACTCCGCATACGCTGGTCCACTACTCAGCACCAGGAGTGTGATCAGGATGAGTCGTGTCATTCGAATCCCTCGGTACGTCATGGCCACTCATTTCCCTTTCGGCTTCCACTCCCGCGCCCGCTTGTGCGCCTCGGCAATCTGGGCTGGCGTCATTTGTCTGGTGAGATCATCGCGGTACCCAGGCGCATGTGCATATCCGTTTCCTGCCGCCAGGCTGTACCACATGTGGGCCTGGACTAAGTCCATGGGTCCGCCCTCGCCGTAGGCAGACTGCATCCCGAGGTAGAACTGCGCCTTCGCTTCCCCCTGCGCGGCGGCTTTCTCGTACCATTGGCGTGCGCTGGCGAGATCCCGCGGGACGCCGTCTCCATTGTCATACAGCAAACCGATCTGGAACTGCGCACTTGCGTCTCCCTGCTCGGCGAGCGGTCGCCACTCACGCAAGGCGGTTGCGTAGTTGCCGCGATTATAGGCGTCCAATCCAGCCTGAAAGTCGGCCCAGGCAGACACGGCGAGACACACAATCGACAGCATAAGGGCGATGGCGAATCGGAATAACATGGGGCGGTCGTTGCTCATGGGGTGCTCTCACCGGATTCCGTTACGAGGCGGTTGATTATGTGCGCCAACTGACTTTGCGTCTGCTTTTCAACCATCAAGGTCTCTAGGCCATACTCCTGGCCCCGGACCCAACGCACGATCGCCGCAGCCACGTAGAGACTTTCTTGGTTCGGCAAATTGACGGTCAAGGAACAGGTCTCCCCAACTCGCAGCGGCACATCGCCCGAGAGTTTCCACCCGTTCAGCGAAAGGTTCCAAACCGTGCCTTGGCCCTGGAAAGGGCCAACGTGGTATGTGACGGAGCATTGGCCGGGACAGCGACGGGAGGGCCGACGTGTGAAAGGCATGAGGGCCTCGCAGAGAGACGTATTGTAGGAGGAGAACGAACAAACCGCAAGACGGGGTCTGGGGAAATGGTGGCATTGATCAGCGGGAGGGTGTTGGTGCCGTGTGACTCAGTCTGAGGCTTAGGGCGTCGTTGGCCTACCTCTCCTGCACCCGCTTCGACCAGTCCTTCATGCGCAGGTTTTCGAGTGTTTCCCCGCGCTACGGGCACGTCCGCTACACTGCATGATGGGGTGGAGGTGCCTGCCATTGGGTAAGGCCCAAACAGTAAGGGATCTCTCTTTTCATCCTCCTGGGAAGAGGCCTCCCCCCGTGGCTTCATTTTTTCGATGGATCGCGCAACGTGTCTCTACCGGGTCACATCCACTAGCAGCTCTGCGATCACGCGGCGGAGGCGTGCTTCCTCGTGGGATTGTAGGCGGAGGAATTTCACCCCGAACTCCTGGCCTTTGGCCCACCGTACCGTGGCGAGCTCGACCTTGATCGGCACGGCCTCCCGTGGCCCATAGAAGAAGCAGAGCTCTAACTCCGTACCTGGTTGCAAAGATGTGTCGCTTTCCATCCGACACCCGTAGTGGGAGAGGTCATGCAGAAACCCTTCACCACCCACCATCGAGGCACCGACGGAAAACAAGCCACGGAATTGCACGCGGAGCCGCGGCTGCCCACGCAACGCGATACCGGTGGCGCCCGGATGGATCGCGACCAGGAGCTCGATGATCCGTTGGTCTCCAGTGAGCATGCCGGGCTTGAGATAGCCTTCGATCCGTGCCCAGGCGCCAGGGTCTGCGCTGGTTTGCAGTTCATGCAGCGTGTTATCGACCTGCAACCCAGCTTTGTTCATCACTTGGAGAACAAAGCGGCGCGTGCTTTGATAATCGTCTAAGTCACTCACTCCTCGTGACCCTTTCCCCTTCTGCAACCTCCCTTTTCCGCTCCAGCCAGTGCCCGCGTTAGCCCTAAGATGATGAGCTAGGCTAGGCCGTTCGTGGGGAGGTGTCAAGGATCTCAGGCGCGTGAGGGATGGCGAGAGCAACCATCGGCTGTCATTTCTGTCCCTAAAACCATCTAAGGGCTTCATAGACATTCAGGGCAGTGCGATGTGAGGGGAGTTGGTGATGAGTCGTGTGCCTTGCCGTATATCTTTCTCGGTGGGTTATCCGATGACGTGTTGATCAGGGCAGGTACAGAGATGGGTCTTGAGGGTTACATGACGAAGCCGGTTCCCGACCAGAGTCTTCTTGCGACCATCAAAGACAAGATCAAGCGGGACTGACACATCGTGAGTCGCCAAAATGCTCGTCGTGTTGCCCTGCTCGGTGCGCTCGAAACTCCAAAATCGCTTGTTCACCACCCCGTTCATACAAATCGCACAGCCGGTTGTCCGAATCGACGCGGTAACAGTACGTCGCCTCTTTCACCTTCGCGATCTTCAACCCCTTCTTCTGCATTCGCCGAATGAAATCAAAATCTTCCGCAAAGGGGAGATTGCGGAACCCATTCAATTTCTTGAACATAGACGTTCGGGCAAAGAATGTCGCGCTTGCATAGCATTTGCTGAGGTGGAGCTTCTTGCCAAGACGCTGTGCATCCGGCGCGTACTGCTTTTTGAGAGGGCCCAGATACTCAATGCCTCCGTAGAGCAATGCCAGCGAAGGTTTGCGCTCCATCGTCTCGATTCGGACCGCCAGATGATGGTCTCGATACTCATCATCTGAATCTAAAAACGTCGTGTACTCCCCTGAGGCGAGTGTGATGCCAATATTGCGCGATCGTGGAAGACCTATATTCGCGTGGTAGCAATGCGTGATGCGCGGGTCGGATTTCACTACTGGCATCACGACTTGCCAGGTGTCGTCCGCACTACCGTCGTCAATGATGATGAGCTCCCAGTTGCGGTAGGATTGTGTCAGCACCGAAGCAATGGCGCGCTTCACAAGGTGCGCGCGGTTGTACGTGCAGAGGATGATTGAGATGAGAGGTGAGTGATTGTGCGTTGAGATGTGTGTCTTCATCCAAGATTTGTTCCCTTCAGGTTGACCCTCGTACGTCTCGTCGAAGCTGGGGTTGGCGAGTGCCGGTGTGACAAAGAAGACTAGCGGCAGGAGAAGGAGGAAGAAGACCTCATGGCGAGCCTCTTTACTTAGCCTTAACCTCAGCCTCAACCTTTCCCCCCCCACCGCCAACCTACTCTCCGCCTGGATGACAGCGCAAGCGGGTCGGGAAAGGTTGCTGACCCCTTAGTCTCTCCCGCTCATTTTGTTTTAGGCTTCCACTCCCGCGCCAACTTCTGCGCCTCGGCGATCTGGGCAGGGGTCATTTGATTTGCGAGCGCATCACGAAGTTCGGCCGCTGGCTTATCGCCGTTCGTTGCCGCCAGGTTGTACCACTTATGAGCCTGGACAAAATTCTGCGGAACACCCTGTCCCTCATCGTACATGATGGCAATTTTCGTTTGAGCGAGCGCCTCTCCTTGGTCTGCGGCCAGACGGAACCATCGCAAGGCCTGCTGATAGTCTTTCGGGACTCCCTCTCCGTTAAAATACAAAATCCCCAGGTTGTACTGCGCCTTGGTCTGTCCCTGTGCCGCCGCTTTTTCATACCACTGTCGTGCTTGGACATCGTCCTGCGGCATGCCTCGGCCTTTGCGATACAGCACCCCGAGGTTGTACTGTGCGAGGGCATCTCCCTGCTCGGCGAGGGGTCGCCACTCACGCAGGGCTGTGGCGTAGTCTCCACGGTTATTGGCATCCATGCCAGCCTGAAAATCGGCCCATGCGGGCACGGCGAGACACATGACTGAAAGCACAAGGGCGATGGGAAATCCGAGCGACATAGGGACCTCACAGGGTGAATCAGTGTAGAAGGCTACGGGTTAAACCACAAGGCGGGGGCTACGACGTGTCAAGCCACAATAGAAATGTCCGCTTTCTCCCATAGTAGAAATGTCCGGTTTAGGTGATGGCCGCCGCCGCGTGGTTTGTTCCTTCCGGCAGCAGGCGTTTGCGCCACGGATGAGCCGAGGTCGGCTTGACCGGACGTCGAGGGCCTTGGGAGGCTCAGCCACTCTCGCGGGACG
>JAENWB010000064.1:0-3527 GCA_016650275.1 Nitrospiraceae bacterium
CTTCGGAAGGTGGCCTGGTCGATCCTCAACTGCCCGCGTCGAACGAGCTCTATAATGCTCCCTCCAAGCTCGCTCGTTTTCCTTCTCCTCCAGTACGCGGCGGCTAGAAGGGATGGGCACGGCGGTAGCGACATAGCGGGAAACTGTGTCTAGTGGCAGTACAGACAGCGTGCGACGACATTGCGCCGTTTCGGCGCGGTTTCATAGGAGCACGCGAGGTATGTCCCTGAGGCCAATGGCCTAACAGAATCATCGCATTATGTCGCCACCGAAGCTGCCCGCCCTTCGTCAGCCGCACCCTCCCCCTTACACCCACTCCGGCGCATACTCCTTTCCCGCTTCTTTTTCTGCAAACCCTCGATACAGGGCCGGCAGCACCACCAACGTGAGCGCGGTCGAGGTGAAGAGACCACCGATCACGACGGTCGCGAGCGGCCGCTGCACTTCGGCCCCGATCCCCTGCGCGAGCGCCAACGGCAGCAGACCCAGCAGCGTCGTCATCATGGTCATGACGACCGGGCGAAGCCGGAGGACGCAACCCTTGACGATAGCCTGGTCCATCTGCGTGCCTTCACTGCGCAACTGATTGATATAGGAGACCAATACGATCCCGTTCCCCACCGCAAGGCCGAATAGTTCGATAAAGCCGATGGAAGCCGGCACGCTCAGATATTGCCCGCTCAACCACAGAGACACGACGCCCCCGATCAAGGCAAAGGGGAGATTTATCATGATCAACGTTGCGTAGCGGAGCGAGTGAAACGCCCAGAAGAGCAGAAAGAACACGAGCCCCAATGTGATCGGCACCACAATCAACAGCCGCGCGTTGGCCCGCTCCATATTCTCGAACGCCCCACCCCACATTACCTGGTACCCTTCCGGCAGGTGTATTTGTTGCTCCAGCTTCTTCCGCCCTTCATCTACGACACTACCGATGTCGCGCCCGACAACGTTGAAGCCGATGTAAATGCGGCGTTTCACATGTTCGCGGCTGATGCGGGCCGGGCCTTCGCGCATCTCGATCGTGGCGAGTTCGCTCATCGGGATCAGCGCACCAGACGCCGACTTCACCCGAATCTCTCCGATGGTGCCGATACTGTTGCGTTGCAGTTCCGGAAACCGAAGCGTCAACTGAAACCGCCGCTCGCCTTCGTAGACATGGGTCGCCGCCTTGCCGCCAATCGCGGTGGTCACGATCTCCTGCACGTCTGCCACGTTGATCCCGAAGCGGGCAATCTTCTGCCGATCAATGTCGACCGTCAGATAGGGCTGGCCGGCGATCTGCTCGACCTTGATATCTTTGATACCGTTGATCTGCTGCATCAAGGCAGCAATCTCCTTCGCCTTGTCGTGCAAAACATCGAGATCCTCTCCGAACAGCTTAATGGCGCATTCCGTTTTGATGCCGGAGATCAGCTCGTCCACCCGTTCCTGGATCGGCTGGCTCATCAGCACGGAAATGCCAGGGATCTCTGCGAGTTTCCGGCGGATCGCATCGGTCAACCCCGATTGGGTCTTCGCCGTCTTCCAGGTACTGCGGTCGTGCAATGATACAATTGGGTCACTCTCATACAGATCTTCCGGATGGTAGGGAATTTCGGCTCTTCCGATTCTGCTCACAGCCATCTTCACTTCGGAAAACTCCAACATGGCCTTTTGAGTTTGCTTCTCCAACTCGATGGACTCGGCCAGCGATACACTCGGCAGCTTCACGACTTGGGGAGTCAGGGCTCCTTCTTCAAGGAGTGGAATGAATTCCCGCCCCACGAATGGAACGAGGGCGAGGCTGCAGAGCACGATCGCCATCGAACTGGTCAGGACGAGACTGCGGTGCCGGAGCGTCCATTGCAACACAGGCACATAGCGCTGTTTCATCCAACGCGTGAGGCGCGTTTCCTCCGGATGGTCTCCGCGCAAGATCAGCGATGCGAGCACCGGCGACAGGGTCAACGTGACCACGACCGAGGCCAGGAGCGCGATCACCAACGTGTAGGCCAGCGGCGCAAACATCTTCCCTTCCATGCCTTGGAGCGTCATCAGCGGCAGGAAGACGACGCTGATGATCAGAATGCCGAACAGGATTGGCCGGCCCACTTCTTTCGTGGCCTGAAGAATCACCTCCGACGTGCTCTTCCTCGTTGCGCCATTGTTCTGCGCCAGGTGCCGATAGACGTTTTCCACCACGACCAGCGAACCGTCCGCGATCTCGCCGATGGCGATGGCCAGCCCTCCGAGCGTCATCAAGTTGGCCGAGAGCCCCAGTCGCAGCATCACGATGAACGTGATCAGGGGGGTAACGATGAGTGAGACCGTCACCACGACGGCGCTGCGGACGTGGCCCAGGAAGAAAAAGAAGACGAAGACCACTAGCACGATCCCCTCGATCAAGGCATCCCGCACCGTCTCGATCGCCGCCTTCACCAACTCGATGCGATCGTAAAATGGCAGGAGCTTCGTACCAGCAGGGAGGATGTGATGCTGCTGCAGATCGTCCACCTTGGTCTTGACCGCCTCGACCACCTGACGCGCATTGCCCCCGCGAATCATGAGCACCGTCCCTATCACGACCTCCCGCTCCCCATTGAGGACCACCGCACCATGGCGAACGGCGTGGCCGATGCGGACTTCCGCGACATCACGAACGAAGACCGGCGTGCCGCCTGACTCTTTCACCATGATGGACTCGATATCGTTCACGCTCTTGATCAGGCCCAGGCCGCGGACGATCGCGCGCTCCGCATGGCGCTCCAGCACATTGCCGCCGGCATTGGCATTGTTCTTCGCCACCGCGCTGTAAATGTCGTGGAGCGTCAAGTCGAACTTGCGGAGCTTGGCTGGATCGACCAGGACTTGATATTGCTTGACGAACCCGCCCATGCCGTTCACATCGATCACGCCCGGCACGCTCTTGAGCAGCGGGCGCAGGACCCAGTCCTGCATCGTGCGCTGATCCGTCAACTCCGTCTCGATGATCGTGGGATCAGTCGCCGTCGCATTCGGCCCTTCCACATAATATTGATAAACCTCGCCCAGCCCGGTGCTGACAGGGGCCATGACAGGCTCCAGCCCATCGGGCAATCGCTCTTTCGCCGCCATGATCCGTTCGAGGACCAGCTGGCGGGCGAAATAGATATCGACGTCGTCGTTAAACACGACCGTAATCTGGGAGAGGGCGAATTTCGAGAGGGATCGGATCTCCGCTAAACCTGGCAGACCGGTCATCTGGAGTTCGAGCGGATAGGTAATGAATCGTTCGACTTCGACCGGCGAGAGACCCGGCGCCTCGGTCAGCACCTGCACCTGGATGTTCGTCACGTCAGGATACGCATCAATCGGAATAGACTGAAAGGCGAAGACACCGGCGACGGACAACAGGCAGGCCAAGCCAAGGACCAGGATTCGCTGTCGCAGCGAAAATTCCAGAAGCGAGGCGATCATGGCGCAGGCAGACCGAGGCCGCCATCACCACCGCGACCAGAGACCTGGCCCGCGATCTGAAGGACGGCTGGGACCGGGCCTACCCACAC
>JAENWB010000065.1:0-7080 GCA_016650275.1 Nitrospiraceae bacterium
ACGTGTCGTTTGGACGAGGGTGAGCACGTCGTCTGCCGTGAGTCCATAGCGGGCGATCTGTTCCCGGTCCACAATCACTCGCAGCAGTGGCAGGCCCGCGACCTGCTCAACTTTGACGTCTGCTGCGCCGCGCACGGTTTCCAACACACGTGCCACGGCTTCGGCCTGCTGCTTGAGCACCTCCAGATCAGGCCCAAAGATCTTAACGGCGAGATCAGAGCGCGTCCCCGCGATCAACTCGTTGAAGCGCATCTCGATCGGTTGCGTAAAGCCGAGGCCGACGCCCGGGACCGCATCAAGAATAGCGAGATTCATCGTGGCGATCAGGTCCTCGCGCGTGCTGGCCGTCGTCCATTCGTGCTGCGGTTTGAGAACGACGAACACATCGGACATCTCCACTCCCATCACGTCGGTCGCCACCTCAGGACTCCCGGTTCTAGTCACGACCTGCACAACTTCTGGATATTTGCGAAGCACCCGTTCCACGTCTAAGGCATTCCGGACCGACTCGCTCAGCGACACGCTGGGCAATCGCCACACTTGAATCGCCATGTCTCCTTCGTCGAGTCGAGGCACAAACTCGATGCCGAGCCAGGCGCCCATCCAGAGGCTCACGACAAACAGCCCAACCGCCGGCATGACCACCAAGGCGGGGCGCGCCATGGCCCATCGGAGGCAAGGTTTGTAGGCACGACGCAGCATCCCGATCACACGCGTCTCCTCATGTCCTGGGTGAGCGCGCACAAACCAAAAAGCCAGCAGCGGGGTGACCGTCACCGCGAGGAGGAGCGAGCCGGCCAGAGCGAGGATGACGGTCAGGGCCATCGGACGGAACATCTTCCCCTCAATCCCGGTCAGCGCCAGGATCGGCACGTAGACGAGAATGATGATACCGACGGCGAGGGTCATGGGGCGAAGCACCTCGCAACCAGCCGCCTGGATCTCACTCAGTCGTGCCTCCTGGCTCAGGACGCCTTTCTTCGCCAATCGTCGGAGGATGTTGTCGATCATCACAACCGAGCCATCCACGAGCAACCCAAAATCGATGGCACCGAGGCTCATGAGGTTACCGGAGAGTCCGGCCTGCATCATGCCGCTGAAGGCGATCAGCATCGACAACGGAATAGCGGACGCCACAATCAGGCCTGCACGGAGATCGCCGAGGAAGAGAAAGAGCACGGCCATGACGAGGAGTCCGCCTTCAAGCAGATTGTTGCGCACGGTGCGCATCACCTGCGAGACCAACAGCGTTCGGTCGTAGTAGGGTTCGATGGTCACGCCAGGGGGGAGCGTTGCTTCAATCTGGCTCACTCGGGCTTTGACACGCTCGACGACCTGCTGCGCATTCTCGCCCGCCAGCATCTGGACCATGCCGATGACGGTTTCGCCCTCGCCCATTGCGGTTGCCGCGCCGATGCGGAGTGCCGACGCCTCCTTCACCTCCGCGAGGTCTGAGATGAAGATCGGCACTCCCCCGGGACCGTGCGCGACCACGATCCTCCTGAGGTCGGCCACCTGCGTCGCCAAGGCTTCACCCCGAATGAGCAATTGCTCGCGTTGACGCTCGATGTAGCCGCCGCCGGCGATGGCATTGTTGCGTTCGAGGGCCTCAAACACGTGCCGCAGCGACAGCTTGTAGGACACCAGCTTCGCGGGATCCACCACCACTTGGAACTGCTGCGGTTCTCCTCCCCAAATATTGACTTCCACCACGCCCGGCACTGCCCGCAGCCGCATCCCGATCTCCCACTCGAGGAGTGTCCGGAGTGCCATGGCGCTGTAGCCATGGCCTTTCACTGTGAATTGATAGACTTCGCCCAATCCGGTCGTCAGCGGTCCCATGATCGGACGGCCATACTCGACGGGGATGCGTTCCATCGCGCGGGCAAGCCGTTCAGTGACCAACTGTCTCGCGCGGTAGATGTCCATCTGATCGTCGAAAATTGCGGTCACCGCCGAGAGTCCGTAGCGCGACACCGATCGAAGCTCGCGTAGGGCCGGTAATCCGCTCAGCGAGGCCTCGATTGGAAAGGTGATGAATTGTTCCACTTCAACCGGGCCGAGCGCTGGGGAACGAGTCAGGATTTGGACCTGGACCGGCGTCAAATCCGGCATGGCGTCAATGGTGAGGTGGGTGAACGACCACAGCCCGATGGCGATGACGAGCAGCACCGCCACCAGTGTGAAGAAGCGATAGCGTAGCGAGAGCGTGAAGAGTTTTTCCATTTACCCTCCCTCTCCGGACCCGATATGTTCTTTGAGCAGGACATTCTTCAGGTCAAAGACGCCGTCGACCACCACCTGCTCGCCCGTTGTCAGTCCGTTCCGCACTTCAACCCACCCCCCGCCTTCGCGGCCGACTTCGAGCGGGACGAAGGCATACCCCGTCTCTCGCTGAACGAAGATCCCACGCACGTTGTCCACCATCGTCACTGCGGAGACGGGAATCGCCAAGGTCGGTGGACTTGCGATGGCCAGCTGAACATTCACATACTCCCCTGGTTTCAGGCGGTGCTGCTGGTTCGCGACCTCAAACCGCACTCGAATCGTGCGCGTCGTCTCATCCGCTACTGGCGCAAGATACGTGAGCGGAGCCGTGACCGGCTCCCCGCCCTTCGGGAGGATCGTCCCTACATCGCCCTCTTTGAACTTTCTGGCCTGTTCGATCGACAGATTCGCGAAAACCCAGACCCGGCTCGTATCGACGATCTCGAACAGTTCATGTCCCGGCGCCACACCCTGTCCGCGCACGGCATTTTGCGCCACCACTGTTCCGGCAATGGGGGAGGTCAACGTATAGCGATGGTTCTCCTCATGTCGGCCTCGCTCAAGCTCGGTCATTTCCGCTATCGACAGCCCCATGTTCAGCAGTTTCTCCCGGATGTGCTGGAATCTCGCCTTCGTTTCCAGGTGTCGGCCCTTGTCTTCGATGAACTTCCGCTCGGACACGATGTCGTCGGCTCGGAGCTTCTCCGTTCGCCGAAAGCTGTTCTCGGCGACATCGGCCTGCGCCTTGCTCACCAGGTATTCTTCAATCAACTGATCAAGCTGTAAACTGCCGATGGCCGCCAGCGGCTGACCTGGCTTGACTCGATCACCGAGCTGAACGTGAATCTTTTCTACTTGCCCTTCTATCCGGGATGTAATCTTGGCGACCTGCTTCAGATCGAGCGCGACTTCGCCTGGCGCCGTCACCACGTCTGGAACCATGTGTAGGGCAACCGGGTCGGTCCGCACTCGATCCCGCACGGCTTCCGGGGCATGAATAACGCTGATGCGAGGAGCGCCTGCCTGTGGGCTCGCTTTCGGTGGCGGAGTCGGCTGTTCACTCCCGCGGTCTCCACAGGCCGTGACGAACAGGAACAACGCGAGCACACACGATCCGGTCTGTGCGTTCCATCTGGTCCTCATAGTCAGGCTCCTTCTGAATCGTCAGATCCCACCGACAACACGTTCAAGCTGAGCGAGGGCAATCGAAAGGTCTGCGCGCGCCTGGACGTATTCAAGTTGCGTCTGCCTGTATACGCGTTGGGAATCGAGCAGGTCCAGAAGGCTGGCAGCCCCCTCCTTGAAACTGATGCGTGCAACCCGCAGCGTCTGCTCCGCTTGCGTGAGCAGCCCCGTCTCGAAAACCTGAAGTTGTGCGTTCGCGGTGCGGACATCCTGGACATGTTGCGTGATGGCTTGGGTCATTTCATTCTGGGCCCGCAGCCGCTCGGCTTCGGCGCGGTGTCTGGCCCCAAGCGCGCTCTCGATCTCTCCTTGACGCTGGTACCAGAGTGGAAGTCGAACGCTCAGTCCGGCGACGACCGACTCATCGCCGGCCTCCCGATGATAGCTACCTTGCACCGTAACGTTGGGAATCCTCGATTCGCGTTCGAGCGTCGCGCTGAACTGCGCCTGTTCGACGAGGTTGGTCAGCCGTCGGAGGGTCGGATGTTGCTCCATTGCGCGGGCAACAAGGGCTTCGGAGTCGAGACCCTGCTGGAGCGGTTCGAAATCACCCTGGAGCGAGAATCGTCGACCCAACGTACCGGCAGTCACCATATCAAGCTTGGCCCTCGCCACCACTAAGGCATTCTGTGCGCGTGCGACTTCCTTCGTGGCTTTCTGCACCTCGACGGTGGCTTTCATCGTCGCAAACGATGTGGCATCGCCCGCAGCCACACGCGCCTTCACGATTCGCAGAACCTCTTCGACCATCGTCAGGTGTTGGCCGGCCAACTCGGCATCGCGCTGAGCGAACAACACCTGGTAAAAGGCGACCTTCGTCTCCGCAATCACGTTGAGCCGTGTTTCCTCCATCGCGGCGCTGGCTCCTGCCGCGCCGGCATCCGCTGCCTGCTGTCTGGCGCGCCGTTTCCCTAGCCACTCCAGCGGCTGTTCGACCGTCACCGTTCGCTCAGTCACCTTCACCCCGGTGCTCGGATCGCGAATGCTCCCTCGCCCGGCTACTCCAGAAATCGAGGGATTGAGATAGGCGCCGGCGGCGACTTGTTGGCCACGACTTTGCTGCATCACGCCCAGGGCTCCTGCGATGGTTGGATTGTGCACGAGAGCCAATTCCAGCACGGTGTGTAAGGTATGTGTGGCGCTAGGTTCGCCGGCAGCGGCAGCCACATGCGTGCTCAGACCCAGGATCGCCACCCCCGACGCCAGAATCCCTAGCCACGCGTTCAGTTGACGTGTCATTGGTTGTCTCCTCCCCCTTAACAGGCATACGCGTGGACCATCCGTGATACGCCGGAGGGCTCAAAGCGGACGTGAGCACGGTCTCAGAAAAGACCGGCAATCAGAAATAAGGAAGGGGCACCGCCCCTCACCGACATCTGACGGCGATACGCCTGCGTGACTCGAACATCAAGAAACGAGCAAGTGGATCAGACGGATGGGGAAGGAGGAGCACGCAGTGGAAGTGCGGTGGAGAGAAACAGAATGGAATGCGAGGAGCCAGGTTGCAAAGAAGCCACGACAACGGCGCGTTGAGCCGTTGTACGCTCGACGACTGGTAATGCAGCAACCGTAATCCCCGGCTTCGGCAGTGGACGATCGATCGGAGCGGTCAGCAGTGAGAATTCAATCTCAGGGTGATTGAGCGCATGACCGGGATGCGCTCGAGCTTGAAGGTGCTGATGCACTGCTTCAGGACAGGTCGGATCGTGGACAATCTCCGTGTACTCGCACTCAAGGTCCGGGGAGAAAACAGTATGGACCGTGCCGCCGTGAACATGACTCGGATCCCCATGATGATGATCTGCCTCGGGATGCACGTGGAAGAGTGGAACCATGAGCATCCATATGGACGCCCACATGAGGATCGCCACGCGAAACCACGATGAGTTGCCATGTCTCAGTCGCATCGTGAGTTCAGCCTAGCACAGTTCTCCGATCCCATCAATCAACACAATCCTTAAGGGCGCCTACCATTTGTGCACACTATACCAGGATTTATCCTTCCGACAGGCGAGACTCCAACCGTGCCAGACGAAATACACAGCGGGAATCACGAGAAGCGTGAGGCCCGTTGAGCTGACCATCCTGCCGCTGTTCGGTCGCTAGCGTCATCGCAGGGCTTTGACGGAACACCTTTCTGCTTGTCGAGTTGCTGGACAGTGAGCATATGTGACTCCGTTCATGTTTTCGGTTTGTAGCTTGCACTAGAAAACTCCGTAATCTGTTAAGGTGCCACCTGGTCTCTTGGATGGAGCGCTCTCGCTCGCCACAAAGCATAGAGTACTGGAATCACCACCAGCGTAAGCACCGTCGAACTGACCATGCCGCCGATCATCGGAGCGGCAATCCGCTTCATCACGTCGGCGCCTGTGCCGGCGGTCCACATGATTGGGAGTAATCCTCCCATGATTGCGGCGACCGTCATCATCTTAGGCCGTACCCGCTGGACCGCTCCTTCCAGAATGGCTTCTCGTAGGTCTTGTGCCGTCGTCATGCGGCCTTCGCGTACTCGTCGCTCATAGGCCTCGTCGAGATAGACGAGCATGACCACGCCCGTCTCCGCTGCTACGCCGGCCAAGGCGATGATGCCCACCCACACCGCCACGCTCATGTTGTAGTGTAGATAGTCGAGATACCAGATAGCCCCGATCGCAGCGAAGGGAACTGACAGGAGCACGATCAATGACTTTGCCAGCGAACCGAAGTTGAGATAGAGCAGCAAGAGACGGTGATAGCGTTCTTCTTGGCCTCTTCGGTCTTCGGCATGCGGACCTCAAGCACACCGTCCTTCACAGGCAGCGGGAAAACGATGCTGGCACATAGCCCTTCCAGCGGTTGGCCAGGATGTCGTGATCTATGCAGTCGCCGCAGTTGACACAACGCCACAGCGTCAACGGTTTGCCTGTGACGTCCCATTCCAGGGATGCCGTGTAGCTGGGGACCAGCAATCCGTCGCAGCGCAGGCAGCATGCACCAGGCTGAGCCGGCGCCTGGTTGCGTGGCTCCCTGTCCCGATTCGGTGCCTGACGGGACGCGTCAGGCAGGGCGGGGGGAGAGAAGTTGAAATCCGAAGAGCCGGCGAACAGGGTCATGGCGACGTTCCGATCTGCCGGAAGTACTCACGGACTGTATCCTGGACCTTCGTGAAACACTCAGGGCAGTAGGTGTGAGTGGGAGCGAGCTCGGCCGGATTCACACCATGTGTCTCGCGATACTTCCGCTGTGTCACCCAGCGATCATGACTAGGGGAAAATCTCGTATCGTCTCGAATGAGTCCGCAGGCGCAACAGACGGGAAGCAGCATCGGTGCGACGAACGGCTCCCTCATCGGGGCGGAAGGCGCCTCACGAGTTGCCTGAGCGATCAGTGTTTCAAGAGTCATACGCCACCTCTTTCATTTTCTATAAATCCGCCGGACAAGTCCTTCCCGGGGATCGAGCAGGTACTCATGGGCCACAAGGCCGTCACAGCGTGGGCCGGTCATCGTCGAAGCTCCACAGGCTCGGGCCGAGGGGCTTGAGAGGGACGGCTGGTCACCCGGGTTGTGAGCGGGGCCTGGCCGAGCCCCTCCGTACGTGTCATGCCAGAGGGAGTTGAAGTGCTGAGGCGGAGGAGGGCTTGCCCATC
>JAENWB010000066.1:0-2504 GCA_016650275.1 Nitrospiraceae bacterium
CCTCAAGGTTCCGGTTGAAGCCGACCATCCGCGCCCTCACTACCACCACGATATACGAGACGGTGAAGGCGATATGCGCGATGATCACCGTCATGATGCTCAGGTTCACGCCGATGGCCCGAAGGAAGGTCAGCAACGCCACACCGAACACGATCTCGGGGATCACCAAAGGAATGTAGATGGCCCCGTTGTAGATACCGGACCCACGAAACCGGTAGCGCACCAACGCGTATGCCGCCAGCGTGCCGAAGATGGTCGAGACGACGGTCGCCGCCACCGCGACCTTGAAGCTGTTCTGGAGGGCCTGCAACACCGCAGAGTCGTGGAACAGAGCCTCGTACCACTTCAGAGTGAACCCCTGCCACGTCGCATTACGCTTGGAGTCGTTGAACGAGAACAAGACCAACACCACGATGGGAGCGAACAGAAAGGCATACACCACGGCCACGAAGGCCCGCAGACCCTTCGCCTTGACCCTCTGGTCACGCGGCTTCCGGCTCATGACGGCATTTCCGATGCGGGCCGCGCCCTCACACCAGATCCTCTGTACCTACTCGGCGCACGTAGAGGAAGATGGCCACCAGCAGTATCGCCATCAAACTGAAGCTCAATGCCGACCCGTAAGCCCAGTCCCTTGCGGACAAGAACTGAGACTGAATGACATTGCCGATCATGATCGTACCGGGCCCCCCCAACAGGTCGGGAGTCACGAAATCCCCCACCGCGGGGATGAAAACCAGCAGCGTTCCGGCAACGATCCCCGGCAAAGACAGCGGCACAGTGACCTTGACCAGCGTCCAGAATCGGTTCGCCCCCAGGTCGTACGAGGCCTCGATCAGACTCTTGTCTAGCCGCTCGAGGCTCGCGTACAGCGGCAGAGTCATGAACGGCAGGAACCCGTAGGTAAGCCCGAGGATGACTGAGAACGGGGTGTTGAGCAGATCGAGGGGCTCGCCCACGATGTGCAGCGAGGTCAACACTGTGTTCATCACGCCTTGCGTGCGGAGGATCACGATCCACGAATACGTGCGAATCAAGTAGCTGGTCCAGAACGGCAGCATCAACAAGATCAAATAGAGGTTCTTGCGGCGTCCTCCGAAGAGGGCGATGAAGTAGGCCAGCGGATAGCCCATCACGAGAGTCAGCAGCGTGGCAATTGCCGCATACTCGAAGGAGCGCAAGATTACGGGAAACCATAGCGGACTGAAAGCCTTCGCGTAGTTGGCAAACGAGAAACCGAGCACAACATCGCCGAAGGCTCCCCGGCTCCCCAGGCTGTACACGAGGATCACCCCCAGGGGGAGTATCAGAAATAGTAGCAGCCACACCATGGTGGGCCCGACCAAGAGAGTCGCCGTCAACGCGGAGTGGCCTCTCAGTCGCCCCGCTACTTTGCTGAACAACCCAGTTCCAGCAGGTGGTGCCGACGGCATGCTCAGGCAGCCTTCACCTCTTCGAACGCGCTGTTATATAGCTCCGTGTCGGCGCCCAGCTCTTGGAGAAAGGTGAGCTTGTCCAGCACCTCTTTCGTTGGATACACGGCCGGATCGCCAAGAATATCCGGGTTGATGAACTCCTCTGCTTTCTCGTTAGGGCTGGCGTAGACCACGAGGTTGCTGATGGCCGCCGACACCTCCGGCTGGAGGATATAGTTCATGAACACTTCAGCCGTGTACTTGTGAGGGGCATCCTTGGGAATGCACATGCTGTCCACCCAGGTGATCGCGCCCTCCGCCGGGATGCCGTACTGCACCACATCGTTCTCAGCCTGCGCCTGGAAGACGTCACCGGAATATCCGTGGGCCAGCCAGGGGTCGTTCGAGGCCAGCTCATCGATATACGTATCCGACGTGTAGTGCTTGAGCAGGGGCTTCTGCTCGATGAGCAACTGCTTCGCCTCGTCGATCTGTTTGGGGTCGACGGTGTTCGCATCGTAGCCGAGCTTGAAGAGGGCGACGGCGAAGATATCCCTGATCTCGGTCAACATGGTGATCTTGCCCTTATATTTTGAGTCCCACAGCATGTCCCACGACGGCTTGAAGTCGGGCACCTCCTCGGAGTTATAGCCGATGCCGGTGGTGCCCCATTGCCACGGCACGGAGTACTTGTTGCCCGGGTCGAACGGTTCCTCCCGGAAGCGTGCATAGAGATTGGCGATGTTCGGCACGTTGGCCAGGTCGACCTCCTGCAGGAGGTTCAGGCCCAGCATCGTGGTGATCATGTAGTCCGACGGTACGATGATGTCGTATCCGGTGGCGCCGCTCTGCAGCTTCGCCAGGAGCTGGTCGTTGCTGGAGTAGTTGTCATACACGACCTTGACGCCGAACTCCTTTTGGAAGTTGGGAATGGTATCCTCGGCGATGTAGTCCGACCAGTTATAGAAGTTGAGCGTATCGCTAAGCTTCTGTGTGGTCGGACTTCCTGCGCCGGCAGTGGTCGAAGTCGCGCCGCCCCCACCGCACGCCGCCAGGAGACCCGGCACGCCGAGAAGCAGACCGGCGGCC
>JAENWB010000067.1:0-13481 GCA_016650275.1 Nitrospiraceae bacterium
CCAGAATGTGCCGATCGCTTCTGCCGCCAGTCGATTGATCATGTCGCCTCCCAGGAAAGGGTCGTGGTGCCCCGCACTATGCCCGGGGACTCGAAAAAGCGCAAGCCGCCCAGCGGCCAGGCCGGCCGCCTGCTGCGGTTCGGCTCACGGTCTGGCTTCCAACACCAGATTGAACGGCGTCTGCGTCGCGCGGCGGAATCGTGTGAGCCCGCCTTTCATGACCACATCTCGCAGCCGTGTCTCCCCTGCTTGGGCCCCAAGGGCCGGGCCATTGTACGCCAGAGAAGCGGGTACGCAGATCATCGTCGACGCGGCGTAGAAGATTCTGCCAACCGGATTCAGATTATCTTCCACACGTTCATTAGCGAACGGCTCCACAATCATCCAAGTGCCGTCTTGTGCGAGTGTCTTTTTCACGTGCTTCGCAGCGCCGACAGGATCGCCCATGTCATGCAGACAATCGAAGTGCGCGACGAAGTCGTATTTCTTGCCGGGATAGTTTGTGGACTTCGCCGTTGCGAAGGTCACATTCTTCAGGCCTGCTTCCTTGGCCCGCTTGCGTGCCGTCAGGATCGAGGGCTTATGGTAATCGAAACCGATGAAGGTGGATGAGGGATAGGCCTTCGCCATGATAATGGTGGATGCTCCGAACCCGCAGCCGACATCCGCAACTTTCGCACCCCTCTTGAGCTTTGCCTCCACGCCGTCGAGGGACGGAATCCAATTCGCCACGAGGTTACCCAGGTAGTTCGGACGGAAGAATCTCTCCGTACCTTCAAACAACCGGTGATCGTGCTGATCCCACCCGAGGCCCTTGCCGGTCTTGAAGCGCTGCTCGATCTTGGGGTTGGCTGAAAATGTGGCCGCGATAACCTGAAACGCACCGGGGAGAAAACAAGGACTACTTTCATCGGCGAGTGCGAGCGCCTGTTCTTCAGGGAGGGTGTACCGACCCGTTCCTGCCTCATAGGTCACGTATCCGCCTGCTGCCTGATTGCCCAGCCACTCGCGGACGTACCGTTCGGTCGTGTTTGTTGCCTTTGCGAGTTCGGACGGCGTGACGGGGCCCGCCTTCACCATGGCCTTGTAGAGACCGAGCTTGTCGCCAAGAAGCACCATGTTGGCGCTCAGCGCGGCCCCAATATCACCGACCGCTTTGCTCATGAATGCGTTCAACTTGTCCGGATTGACTGCCATGATGCACCTCCCCTGAAGTAATTCGGCGCATTCTTTGCCACTTGCTCGCGGCTGTCAAGCCGGAACGAATGGAGTAGAATACCCCCTCGAACAGGAGCCCGATGGGGCGAAGGAGGCACCGAGCATGGAAGAGTATCGCGTCAAGCCGGACTCACAACTCAACTTGGGTAAGTGTGACCCTGACAACACCGGTAACTACAAAAAGACGGATCAAGGCAAAGAAAAAGCCAAGGCGATGACAGCAGAATTGACCGTGCGGCTTGGCGAACTCCAGGAACGCCTCTATGCCAACGGTGCCCGTGCGCTGCTCATCGTGTTGCAGGGGATGGATACCAGCGGCAAGGATGGAACGATCAGAAGCGTGATGTCCGGTGTGAATCCGCAGGGCTGTACTGTCGTGTCCTTCAAAGCGCCGTCGTCGGAGGAGCGGGGTCATGATTTCCTGTGGCGCGTGCACCAAAAGGCGCCGTCCAAGGGCCAGATCGGCATCTTCAACCGCTCACAGTATGAGGACGTGCTCATCACCCGTGTTCATGGGTGGGTATCGGACAAGGTGGTGAGACAACGATTCAATCAAATCAAAGAATTCGAGGCGCTGCTTTATGAAAGCGGGACGACCCTGCTCAAGTTCTTTCTACACATATCGAAGGAGGAACAGAAAGAACGGCTGGAGGAACGCATTCGCGACCCGGAGAAGCGCTGGAAATTCAACGAAGGGGATCTCGAAGAGCGGAAACTGTGGAAGCACTACATGGATGCGTTCGAGGACATGATGGCTGCCACGAGCACTGATCATGCGCCCTGGTATATTGTGCCAGCCAATCGAAAATGGTATCGGAATCTTGTGGTGGCCGACCGTGTCGTTGACGCGTTGGAAGACATGAAACTGAAGACACCGCCTGCGCCCGCAGGGGTCAACTTCGAGACGTTGAAGATTGTGTAAGGAGTCAGTCGCCGCAAGCGTTGCGGGCATGAAGCCATGCACACCCTGTCAGGTGAGGTCCCTGTGGCTCATGAAGCAGTTCGATGAGAGATGATGCCACGACATCGTAGTGTTGTCACTGCGCCCCAGGCCGACAGTATTCTCCACTCCAGAAATAGGTCCGAACGAAGATCTGCGAATCTGAGTAACTGAACCCTGCGCTGATTCGGTCGGGTTGATGCTTGCTCGTTCTGCCTTGGGTGCCCGGAAGACCACCTCCGCTGTCCCGTCCGAAAATACCTTGACCTGCGCCAAGGTTTGCAGCCATGCTTCTTCCATGTCGAGCATCAGGCCTTGCATCATGACCGATTCAGAACTTTTGCTGTTCAGAGTCATTCCTCGTTGGAAATATGGTCCACCTTCAGGCTCATTTCATGTTGTTGGGAAAGACTGTTTCTTGACACGTTGGGCAGGGCTATATTAGCATGCCCCTCTGGACCGCTAGGCGCGTAGCTCAGGGGGAGAGCGCTACCTTGACACGGTAGAGGTCGACGGTTCAAGACCGTCCGCGCCTACCACCCAGCTGAGGGCATCCGCTTGCCTCTCGTAGGCGGGGTGCCTTTGTTATTTCTAGCGCTTGATGACGTCATACAGGTCATGAAAATTACGCTTAAAAATGGCAGCAGTCAGGAAATTCCAGTCGGTCAGACCGTGGGGTCTGCTCTGTCGTCTCTCGGTGTGACGCTTGGCCCGGATATCCTTGCGGCAAAGGTGAATGGCCAGACCGTGGATCTCTCGAGTACCTTGACGGAAGATGCTGAGGTGACCCCACTTCAATTCGACAGTGCAGAAGGCCGTGATGTCTACCGCCATAGTAGTACTCACATTATGGCGCAGGCGGTCAAAGAGGTCTTCCCCACGGCACAACTGACGATTGGCCCGGCAGTCGAGGATGGGTTCTTCTATGACTTTGCCTTTGAGCGCACATTTACCCCGGAAGATCTCGAGAAAATTGAAGCGCGAGCCAAAGACATCATCAAACGTGCCCTTCCTGTCAAACGGGCAGAATTGTCGAAGCTCGACGCGGTGAAATTTTTTCAGGAACGCAGGGAAGCTTACAAGGTTGAGTTGATTCAAGGGCTGGCGGATGGGCAAACCATCTCAGTTTACAGCCAGGGAGAGTTCACCGACCTCTGCCGCGGCCCGCATCTCCCGACGACAGGTCATGTCGGGGCATTCAAGCTCTTGAACACCGCCGGAGCCTACTGGCGCGGCGACGAACGCAATCCCATGCTGCAGCGGATCTATGGGACCTCCTTCCCGACCCAGGCGGAACTCGACGCGCATCTCGCGCGGCTAGAAGAGATTAAGCGACGAGACCACCGAAAGGTCGGCAAGGAACTCGACTTGATTTCGATCCAGGATGAAATCGGCCCCGGCCTGGTGCTCTGGCATCCGAAAGGCGCGACAATCCGGCTGTTGATCGAGAACTTTTGGCGCGATCAACATATTCAAAACGGGTACGAACTGGTGTACTCCCCCCACGTCGCCCGGTTAGACCTCTGGAAAACCAGCGGCCACGTCGACTATTACCGCGACAACATGTTCGCTCCCATGAAGGTTGAAAATAGCGAGTACCAGCTCAAGCCGATGAATTGCCCGTTCCATATCATGATCTACAAGTCGCATTTGCGCAGTTACCGAGACCTCCCCATCCGCTATGGCGAACTGGGGACTGTCTACCGGTACGAACGGACAGGTGTCCTCCACGGTCTACTGCGGGTTCGCGGCTTCACACAGGACGACGCGCACCTGTTCTGCCGTCCTGATCAGATTGAAAGCGAAGTCGGCCAGGTCCTAGACTTCACGTTCTTTATTCTCGGAACCTTCGGATTCACCGAGTTTGAGGTGTACCTCTCGACCAAGCCGGAAAAGTCCGTCGGCTCGGAAGAACGGTGGGCCCAAGCCACGAGCGCACTCGAAGCTGCCTTGAAGGGGCGAGGAGTCGCCTACGAGATCGATCCGGGCGAAGGCGTCTTCTACGGACCAAAAATCGACATTAAAATCAAAGATGCCCTGGGACGCTCCTGGCAATGTTCCACCATTCAAGTCGATTTCAATAATCCAGAACGGTTCGAATTAGGGTATATTGGGGAAGATGGCAAAGCTCACCAACCGATCATGATCCATCGGGCCCTGATGGGATCGATCGAACGGTTCTTTGGCATTCTGATTGAGCATTTCGGTGGCGCCTTCCCGACCTGGCTCGCCCCGGTTCAGGCGATGGTCATGTCCATCACGGACAACCAGCGGCCCTACGTCGCCGAAGTGGTGACCCAACTAAAGGCTGCGGGGTTCCGTGCTGAGGCAGACCTTCGGAATGAAAAAATTGGGCTCAAAATTCGAGAAGCGGAGAAGGCGAAGGTTCCATTTATGTTTGTGGTAGGAGACCGAGAAGTGCAGAGTGGGACTCTGGCCATACGGGGCCGGAGTGGAGCCAATCTCGGCAGTATGACCGTCGCAGGGGCGCTCGACCTACTCCGTGCGGACCTCAAGCCGGCAAAACAGCAACATTCACTGACACAATAAGAGGTGGCTTATCGTCCCCAAACTACGAGTTAACCGCGAAATCAGGGTGCGTGAAGTCCGGGTGATCGGTCCGGAAAGCGAACAGCTCGGCATTCTCCTCACGGCGGATGCCTTCAAACAGGCGCAAGAAGGTGGCTACGACCTTGTCGAGGTCGCGCCCACATCTGTGCCTCCCGTGTGCCGCATTATGGACTACGGGAAATACAAGTTTGAGCTGAGTAAAAAGGACCACCAGAACCGGCGCCATCAAAAGTCGACGCAGGTAAAGGAAATTAAGTTGCGCCCCCGGACAGATAAGCATGACTTGGAGATCAAGATTCGACAGATTAAGGGCTTTCTGGCCGATGGTAACAAGACCAAAGTCCTCTTGACGTACCGCGGTCGTGAGATGGCAAATCAGGAGATGGGCCGAACGCTCATGAATACGGTCATCGCAGAGTTGGGAGAGACAGGAACGATCGAGTACGCTCCACGCATGGAAGGGCGGAGCTTGATCATGATCGTGGCGCCGAAGTAAGACGGTCGGCCCGAACGTTATAACCAAAAGGAATCACCGATCATGAAAAGGAAAATGAAAACGCATAGTGGAGCCAAAAAGCGGTTTACCCGTACCGGCTCTGGGAAATTGGTCAGGCGAAAGGCGGGAAAACGCCACATCCTCACCAGCAAGACGCAGGATCGGAAGCGCCGATTAAGCGGCACGGTTCTTGTGGATAAGACCAAGATTCAGGCACTGGATCGCTTATTGCCCTACAGCTAAATTAGAAGATACGAATCGCGTTAACCAAAAGGAGTACTGACTCATGCCTCGCGCAAAAGGTGGCCCCAAAACAAGACATCGACGGAAGAAGCGGCTGAAACTGGCCAAAGGACAGTATGGGGGAAAGAGCCGGCTGTTCCGTACCGCAACAGAATCAGTTGATAAGGGTCAGGCGTACGCCTATACAGGAAGGAAAAATCGGAAACGGGATTTCCGCGTGTTGTGGATTGCGCGCATCAACGCGGCAGTTCGAGCGCATGGACTGACCTATGGCCGGTTTATCAACGCCCTGAAGAAGGCCAATATTCTCTTGGACCGGAAGGTCTTATCCGATATGGCCATCAAGGATGCCACGGGATTTGAGCAGCTGGTCGGTCTTGCCAAACAGCACCTCGCCCCTGCCGTGGCGTAAGCATGATCGCAGCGAGTGAAGTAGGGTGAGGTTAAGGTTGAGCGAAGATCAGACCATTTTTGTCTCAATCTTAGCCTGAACCTTAACCTTCTTCGTGCTGGCGGACTTTTTCAGCCTCCTGCTAGTTCCGTCAGTTCGATTTCAAACGCAACAGCCGGAACACCGATCTGCCATCGTTCGAGAACTTCCGGGTGTAGTTCCCCAATCACACCGATCTGTTTCCCGTCAGACACGATAGCCCCCACTCGTCCAGCGAGAAATGAAGGATGCTGGACCGGTTCCAGGCTGTACGCCTGGTTCACATAGTAGAACAACGTGTCCAGGCAGGAGTGGATCTCGGAGAAATGCGCATCGGCGTGGGCGATCATTCCGCCGAGCACCATCACAGTACGCGACCCGAGGGACTTCCTGGGATCGGGACGTGCCACTTCGCCAGCCTCGAACATCCGATGGGGATAAAACGCCCGGTTGGATGCGGCTTCCACGCGAAGCAGCGAGGGAAGCATCCATTGTCGTAGCGCAGAGAAGTTCTGGGACATCACATTGTCCACTTCGACGAGTTCCCCCCTCTCGGTCCCTTCCAATCGCATCGCATCGCGCAGATCCTTAGGTGAACCAAGAATGTTGGAAATAATTTCCTGGAATCCCATGCCGACCATGAGGGCCCTGAGACGGTCGGAGACCTCTTCGATGCGCGACAATCCACCGACCGTGAACTGCGTGGGCATCACCGGCAAAAAGTCGCTGTACCCGCGGCTGATCGCGACATCTTCGACGACGTCCATCGCATGCATCAGATCCTGCCGATAAAGCGGAAGCGTCACCTTCACCTCGTTACCTCTGGTCGTCACCTCATAGCCGTAGGCCGTTAGGGCCTTCGCTACTTCGTGGGTGCCGAGCGCCTGCCCAAGGGCCTGTTCGATCGTGCTGACGGGAATTTTCCGTGACTTCCCCAGATCTTGCGGAGTCATGACCGTCTTGCCGAAAGCCGTTTTATAGGGATACCGTATTTCGATCGGCTCAATAACAGCACCACGATCAGCAAGATTGGTTGCAAAAATGTTGAGGGTTAGAACGACCATCGAGAGGTCAGTGCCAGTCACCTCAACGAATACGGCATCGTCTCCCACCCGCACTTCTCCGACTTCGCGGCTATTGATGATCGGCGGGAAGGAGAGGGCCTGATGCTTCGCATCGCGTAGAAAGGGCAGGCGATCCTGGCCCGCGAGAATCCCGCCGAACTCCAGACCCTTGGGATGGACGAGTAGCATCTCCCCCAGCGTCATGACCGTATCCATGCCCAACGGCGTAAAGGTAACTTCGTCCGGTTTCACCAAGTCATAGGTGACGGGAAACTCGATCGCCGCGAGCCGATAGAGTCCGATCGACACGATCCGGCGTTTACGGCCAAACATCTCGGCGAGTTTTTCTTGTGTCTGAATCAGCTGGGCGAGGCCCTCCTGGGTCACGCGGTAGCCGGTCGCAGTACAAGCCGCCACATAGGGCCTGACCTTCTCCAGGCCGGGAGCCACGTTTAGTCGCTTTGGCGATTTCGATGTGGTCGTGAGAAAGTCGTACCTCGCGAGGGCACCCTGCCGCTTCACCCGAATCTGCCGCGCAATCCCTTCGCAGCACCAGAGATCAGGACGGTTGCTATCTTGCAGCTCAATTCGAAGTTCGCCGGTGTCGGGGTTCTGCCCCTTCAACTCACCCTTCACGAGCATCAACGACTCTTCGAGTTGCTCCATAGTGATCGGTTGGGGCGCCTCTCCTGGCCCTACGAGCAATCCCTCGAGATCCTGCTTAAAAATAGTAATCGTAGGCATGTGAAACCTAGAAAGCCCCCTTGGTGGAGCGAATGAGATCAAGATTGTCGGTGAACAACTCACGAATATCGTGAATGCCGAGCGCCACCATCGCCATGCGATCGAGCCCCAGCCCCCACGCGATCACCGGCACGGTCACACCCAGCGGAATGGTGACTTCAGGCCGGAACAGCCCGGCTCCGCCAAGCTCCATCCATCCGAGCTTTGGATGGCGCACGTGCAGCTCGACCGACGGTTCGGTGAAAGGAAAGTAGGCCGGGAGAAATTTGACTTCCTTGGCTTGTGCCACTTCACGGGCAAAGAGATTCAGCAGGCCGAGCAACGTGCGAAAGTTGATGTCTTCGCCGAGCACGATCCCTTCCACCTGGAAAAAATCGGTCGCGTGCGTGGCATCGACTTGATCGTAGCGGAAACAACGGGCGATGGAAAAATACTTTCCCGGCACCGCCGGTTGTGCCGCCAACATATGGGCCGAGACGGCCGTCCCCTGACTCCGCAAGACCAGCCGGCGCGCGCGCTCCGCATCGAAGGGATAGCTCCAACCGGTTGAACCGGTTTCACCGCCGTCCTGGTGTGCTTGCGTGACCCGGGACAAGAATGGCTCCGCAATCGACGAGGCATGCGTCGGGTTCTTCACGAAGTAGACGTCATGAATGTCCCGTGCCGGATGGAACTGCGGCATGAAGAGGGCATCCATGTTCCAGAATTCAGTCTCCACAAGCGAACCCCGCATTTCCTGGAATCCCATACTCACGAGTTTCGTCTTCACGGTATCGAGAAACTCGCGATACGGATGCCGTTTACCCGGCGCAATCCGTGGCGCGCGAAGACTGATCGTGTACTTACGGAAGCGCTTCGTCCGCCAGCTCCCGTCTTTCAACAGCTCGGGCGTCAGTTGGGAGACCTCATCCGCGGTCCCTTGCCGAGAGAGTTGCTGGGCAGCCTCAATACCGGTAATAGAAAGCTTGAGCGCTCTGGCCACCCGATCATCGATGCGGAAGGGTTCCCGTGCATTCCCGCGCTTGACGGCATGGTCTTGAATGACCTGCCGTTGTGCCTCGGAAAATGCCTGCAGCTCACGAGACGCCCCATGGAGCTGTTGCAGTAATCCCCGCATCGCCTCTGCCGTCTGGCTCGATCGGCCGGTCGATTCGATACAGCCACCTTGAATGATGAGGAGCGCGCCTTCCTTCTTGAGCCGTCCGATCGCACCGCTCACCTCCGACGGCTCGAGCCCCTCCCGGGATTGAATATCCTGAATGGTCAGACGCTTGCCGGTTTTGGCCGCATCGCGAGCAGCAGTCAGCACCCGTTCGATCGGCGAGTACTTTTCAAAATAGAGTTCGCCGGTTGTTGTAAGCGAGACAATCGGCGTCACGGTTTCCGTATCGACCGCGAGCAACGACTTGGCGAGCAACCATTCGACCGCCATACTTAACTGCGAGGGCTCTAACCCGGTGGACTGCGCGAGCTGTTCCGTTTGGAGGACCGCGGAAGGATTCGCTTCAAGGGTCGACAGGACTTTGACTTCGAGGGGATGGAGGCTGTCGATGAGGGAAGAAATGTCCACCCGCGAGGCCTATCAGTGAGCGGAGACGCGCTGCGGCGTCGTGGAAGAAGGTTGGCCGGCTGCGCGCAGTGCAGCGATCGTCGCAGCATAATCCCGACTAGAAAAGATTGCCGACCCGGCGACCAATACATCAGCTCCTGCAGCCAGCACCTGAGATGCATTGTCGATCTTGACGCCGCCGTCCACTTCGAGCAACGCGTGACTTCCTGCCCGATCGATCATGGCACGAGCCGAAGAAATCTTCTGAAGACTAGAGGCGATAAACAGTTGACCGCCGAAACCCGGATTGACTGACATGATCAGGACCACATCGACCTCAGGGAGGATTTCCTCGATCGTACTGAGTGAGGTGGCAGGATTCAGGGTCACCCCGGCCTTGACGCCGCGTTCCTTGATCGATTGCACCGTACGATGGAGATGCGGACAGGCTTCCACGTGAACCGTGAGATAGTCCGCTCCAGCCTCGGCGAACTCGGCAATAAAGGCGTCGGCGTTGGTCATCATAAGGTGGACGTCGAGCGGCAGCTTGGTGACTTTTCTGAGCGCTGCCACGATCGGCGGACCGATGGTCAAATTCGGCACGAAATGCCCGTCCATGACATCGATATGCAGGAAGTCGGCGCCCGCGCGTTCCACGGCTGCCACTTCGTCGGCCAATCGGGCAAAGTCAGCAGCTAAGATCGAGGGCGCAATAAAAATGGGACGTGCCATCACAAAACCTTCCTCAGTCGTGCGGCGTAGAATCCGTCCATCGAGAACCGGTTACCCATTGTCGAAAGGGCGCCCTGATCAGTTACGAACCCCTGTGCTGCAGACGGGAGCCAGGGGGCGACAGACTCACGCTGAAACTCCGCATGGGCACGACAGAATCGCTCAATAACGTCTTCGTTTTCTTCCGGTTCAGTCGAGCACGTACTATAGACCAGGACTCCTCCAGGCCGCAAGCATGGGGCAACCGCCTCGAGGATCTGACACTGGAGCGCCTGATGTCGAGGGAACGCCTGCTCATCTTTTCGCCACTTCGCTTCCGGATGTCGCCGTAATACGCCGAGCCCACTGCAGGGCACATCAACTAAAATCCGATCAACTGATGGTTCGCCCACTCTGGCCTTCGTTGCAGAAAGAGGCCCTGCTATCTCGATCATGGGAACCCAGTCAAGGGGCTGTCGAATATCGCCGGCGATCGGCACGACAATCTGGACCCCGAGTCGACGACAATTGCTTCGCACCAGATCCAGACGGGCACCTTTCCGATCGACGGCGTAGATCGTCCCCTTGTCATGCATCAGATCAGCCAAATGGGTCGCCTTTCCTCCCGGTGCCGCACAGGCATCGAGCACGATGTCACCAGGCTGAGGATCGAGCAGGGAAGGAATTAGCTGCGCTGCTTCATCTTCGACATAAAAAGCGCCCTCTTGAAACCCCGGGAGCGAGGGCACAGAGCCTCCTTCTTCAATTAAAATGCCAAATGGACTTATGCTGGTCGGCCTGGCCGCAATACCCGCCTGTGCAAATTTTTCGAGGAGTGCTTCCCTGGTCGTGATCAGCTGGTTCACCCGAATCGTCAGCGGAGGCGCGACGCTGACCCCCTCGCAAGCCGCTTCCGCAGAAGCCACTCCTAAGCGTTCCACCCATCGACGACTGAGCCACCCTGGAACCGAGTACCGCACGGCGAGCGCTTGCGCGACATTGGAATTCATGCTGGGCCATGGCTGAGGCGGATGGCGCAAGAGGGCGCGCAAAACCGCATTGACGAACCCACTCCAGTCTCTACCGACGGTGCCGGTAAAAGCCATGGCCAGGTTGACTGATTCGTTGACTGCTGCGGACTGAGGAATGCGATCGAGAAACAGGAGTTGGTAGGCACCAAGCCTGAGCACCATCTGCACGGCGATTGGAAGGCGAGGAAGCGGCTTTTCCAAGACCGGCTCAAGCCGCCAATCGATGGTTGCAAGACGTCGCAAGACGCCATAGGTAAGCTCTACCGTGAGGGCTCGTTCTCTGCTGTCGAACGAGCATCGCGCGAGCGCGCGATCTAACAAGACATCAACCCCTTCTTCGCTCTTGACGGACTCCACCAACAACGAGAGGGCGATCGAACGCGCTGACGGTGCGGTCTGGGCCGTGAATAACGATCGAGAGCCAGAAGCCATAGGGGACAAGACCGGTCTGTCTGGTTGATCTGGTTTGTATTGTCAATCTGGTTGATTTAATTCATCTGGCTAGTTTCGTTCAACCAAAAACCAGACAAACCAAATGAACCAAATGAACAAGACAGGCTGGAGGGCTTTTTCAGCATCCCGCTAGGAAAGAGCCGGTCCCCCTAATTGCAATCCCACAGCAACAGGATGGCCTGCCATGTATTGAGATACGGCCATGCGACGACTATTAGCCGGCTGCAGCTCCATCACGGCAAGGACTCCCTCCCCGGTGGCGACGTGAACCGCCTCGTTTGTAATTGCAACGATCACCCCCGGGGGCTTCGTCGCGGGTCCCGGGAGCGCCAGCGCTCGCCAGATCGTCCAACGATCACCTCCCACCACAGTGGTATAGGCCCCGGGCCAGGGAGAGAGTCCGCGAACCCGGTTGGCCAGAGCGCTGGCCGGCAAGGCCCAATCGATCACACCGTCTTCTTTTTTCAATAACGGCGCCAAGGTCGCCTGTGAATCATCTTGCGGCCGCGGCACGAGAGTGCCGGCCTTGAGTCGAGCAATCGTCTCGACCAGCACTCTGCCTCCGAGCTCAGCCAAGCGTGGCGAAAGGGTGCCGGCGGTATCGTCCGGAGTTATAGAGATGGCCTCTTGGAGCAACATGGCGCCGGTATCCATCCCCTCATCCATCAGCATGGTCGTAATTCCTGTTTCCGTCTCGCCGTTGAGGATGGCCCACTGGATCGGACCAGCGCCGCGATACTTAGGGAGGAGGGACCCGTGAACATTGATGCAGCCGCGCGAGGGAAGAGAGAGGATCACCGGCGGCAAGATGCGCCCGAATGCCGCAACCACAATCAGATCCGGTTTCCACCCAGCCAGAGCGTGGAGAAATTCAGGATCCTTCATCTTGAGCGGTTGTAGCAAAGGAATCTGCTGTCGCTGGGCCAGGAGTTTCACCGGTGACGGCGTGAGGATTTGCCCGCGCCCTTTCGGACGATCCGGTTGGGTGACAATGCCGACAACGGAATCGTCCGACTTCAACAAGGCCTCAAGAGAAGCTGCCGCAAAATCTGGCGTGCCCATGAACACGAGTCGCATAGTTATCGCTTTAGCATTGCAGATGAGCGAAAGCAACATGGATGCGCGGACGTTGGCTTGACTTGCCGTTCCATGCTTTGTTAGCATTCGCGCGCGGGGTGGAGCAGCCCGGTAGCTCGTTGGGCTCATAACCCAAAGGTCGCAAGTTCAAATCTTGCCCCCGCAACCAACATTTTCAATCGGTTCCACACCACTCTCCTCTTATTCTCCGCTCTGAACGGTCAGTTTGTCCGTGTTTCTGTCCGTATTCACCAATGCCTTCGAGTATACCTATGCGCACAATGCATCCATCCTTAAGCGCATATCCTAACTTACCGGCTCCCTTGGAACCACGCGAGCGAATGCCCGTCAATGAACCTTGCTGGTGCGGCTCCGGCAAGAAATGGAAGAAATGTCATCGTGATCGCCACAAGCAACAGCCTGTCTTCGTAGGGAAGATGCTGGCGGATTACCAAGCGGAAATGTGGAAGGGGGACTGCTTGCACCCTCAGGCCAGTTCCGCTAATTGCAGCCATACCGTCATTCGCGCGCATACCGTGCAACGTAGAGGCGGCCTAGCAGCCATTGCCGAGCACGGCCATGTCATGTCTCCTAAGCGAGGACTTAATGACATTATTAAGAACGATGGCGAGATTATTCCTCGCCTACAAGGATTAAATGATGCGTCCACCTTCATGGGTTTTTGCCGTTCGCATGATGACCAACTATTCGCACCTATAGAGAAGGCGCCACTAGTTTTATGCAAGGAAAGTGCATGCCTACTATCGTTTAGAGCAATCTGCTACGAAAGACATATGAAGACCGCCGCATTACGCGCGATAGAAATTCAGAGAGATGGAGATAAGGGGGATTCGTTTGAAGTGCAGTGCGAAAAGCAAAATTATCTGCACTACACGAGGGAAGGACTGAGAAGGGGTCTAGCTGATTTTGAAGGATGGAAGAAAAGCTACGATA
>JAENWB010000068.1:0-8621 GCA_016650275.1 Nitrospiraceae bacterium
ATCGTCTATTACGGCTCGGAACCAGGCACGCCCTTGGAAAAACAGCTCGTGCCCTATCAGATTGTGCGCTTCCCGATGAAGGCCTCGTCGTCTTTCCCACAATTCAACCGCAAGGGATTGGACTTTGGCACCGATATGGATCGGGACGGCAGCAACGAAAAGGCCGACGCACAGGGCGATGCCACGGTGGTGGGGCAGGAATCGGTGACCGTACCGGCCGGCACATTCAAGGATGCCGTAAAGGTGGAAGCGCGCATGAACATGCAGATTCATCTCTCCGGCGTGAAGAAAACCGTCCAGGGAATTGATGTGATGACCGCCTGGTTTGTGAAGGGCGTGGGCTTGGTCAAGTACGTCGAGCGGCAGGAACTCTCGCCGTTGGAAGACCGGGGCGTGGTCACGGATATTATGGAGGAACTGGAATCGTACGAGATCAAGCCTCCGAAGGCCTCACTCGGGCGGCGCGAATCCTCGACGGAGGGTCTGCTCGCTGACGACACGGGTGACCACGAATTGCGTCAAGTACTCTTCACCTCCGGCTTTCGCTCCGACTCCGGAGAGTCGATGGCCTCCAAACGGCTGGCGGCCGACTAACGCGCCCGTGATCGGACGATTCAGGTAGAGATTCCCGACATCAAACCGTTGCCGTGCCAATTCCAGATTGGACGGGCTCCGGGAATAGACTCCGCCGGTGAGTGCGTAGGCCGTCGAATTTGCCAAGGTCAGCGCTTCTTGAAAAGATGCGGCCTTCATCACCGCGAGGATCGGCCCAAAGATTTCCTCCTGGGCCACTCGATGCATCGGCGCCACATCCGCGATGACCGTCGGCCCGATATACCACCCGGGTCCCGTCACAGTCCCTTCAACCAGCAGGCGTCCTTCCTTCTTTCCAATCTCGATATATTCCTGAATCTTCGATTGCGCTCGATGATCAATCACCGGCCCGACCTGCGTGCCAGGCTCTTCCGGATTTCCGACCCTCAGGCTCAGCACCGCCTCTTTGAGGCGATCCAAAAAACTATCGTAGATCGCAGCATGGACGATCGCCCGCGAGCAGGCGGAACATTTCTGCCCTGCATAGCCGGTGAACGACGCGACCACTCCGATGATCGCATCATCAAGATCCGCAGTCTCATCCACGATGATCGCATTTTTTCCTCCCATCTCGGCCAGCACCCGCTTAACCATGTGTTGCCCCGGCATAAGAGTACCGGCGTCTTGCAGGATGCCGAGCCCCACGTCCTTCGAGCCGGTAAAGGCAATCGTTACGATCTCGGAATGGCCGACCAATGCGCGTCCGATGTCGGGCCCACCCGGCAGGCAACAGAGTACCTCTTCAGGCACACCGGCTTCCCGCAAGATCTCCGTGAGCCAATGCCCCATCATGGGCGAACGCTCGGAGGGTTTGAAGAGCACGGGATTCCCGGTCACGAGTGCCGCCGACACCATGCCGGTGGGAATCGCCAGCGGAAAATTCCACGGTGCGATGACGGCCGTCACCCCGCGAGGACTATACAGCCGCTGATTTAGTTCACCCGGCTCCTGCCCTAACCGTCTTGGGAAAGCGAGCCTGCGCCAGTCCGCTGCATAATATTCCAGAAAGTCGATCGCTTCCGCGAGGTCTGCATCCGCCTCCCGCCACGGCTTCCCACATTCCAGAATCTCCCAGGCCGCCAACTCATCGCGCCGCCTCCGCATGAGCGCGGCGGCCGCACGCAAAATGCCCACTCGACGTTCCGCTGTGCAGTCGCGCCAGGATTCCCCTGCTTGAACCGCACGACGCACCGCCTGTTCGACATCCTCCGAACTCGCGCTGGACAACCGGCCCACAACTTCACCCGGATGTCCGGGGTTACGAGACTCGATGAGAGGCCCCGTCAGGCGCAGCCCTCCGAACGACGACGTCCACTGCCGGCCCAGTTGCGACCGCACGTTCGCCAGGGCCTGTTGCATCGCCGCTCGGCTGTCGGTCTGCGCAAAATCCCGCTGCGGTTCATTGCGAAACTCCTGCACATCAGCCGGCTGAGACACGAGGGGCTGCTTCTGACTCAATTCCTCAAGAACAGGCGGAGCCAACAACGTGCTCAGAGACTGGGATTCCACATACTCCTTGCGTAGAAAAGATTCGTTCGAGGTGTTTTCGAGCAATCGCCGTACGAGATAGGCCATGCCTGGAAGCAGATCACCCACCGGGGTATAGAGCCGCAATCGACGACCATGCTGCGTGACCACATACTGAAAGGGCTCGGCCATGCCGAAGATCATCTGATATTCCCAACTCTCTGGAGAAATCCCGAGCGACTCCGCAACCGCCTCGATGTAGGCGAGCGTACGGAGATTGTGTGTCCCGAAGGCCGGTCGAATGATGGACGTCTGAGACAGAAGAAGACGCGTGAGCGCTTCATAGTTGGCATCCGTCTCCGCCTTGTGTTCAAAGAGAGGAACCGCCCATCCTCGTTGCCGATAGCGAATCGTGTCCGAATCCCAGTAGGCCCCTTTCACCAGTCGAATCGTGATGGGTGTTCCACGCCGGCGAACCCAGGCCAGGAGCCCCTCGATATCGCGTGCCGTCTCCCGATGGTAGACCTGCAACGCAAGCCCCGCGTACGGATAGACCTTGTAGGAAGGTTCCGCGAAGAGCCTGCTGAAGATTTCCACCAGCAATGCTTTTGTGTCGGCCTGTTCCATATCGAAGATCAACGAAGCGGGGAGGCGCATCGCTAGATCGAGGATGGGTCGAAGCCGCGCCGCCACAGAGCAATAGCTCCCTTCTGGATCGATCGGGTCGAGATGTGGAGAGAGGGCAGAGATTTTGATGGAGAGCTGAACTCGCGGTATCGGTCCGAGATGGTCCCGCTCCAGGATGGAAAGAGATGGCCATACGGCTGCCTCGTGCGCGAGCAGAGTCAGGGCTTCCACACAGCGATCGCGGTACCGGTCAGCCTCACGATCGCTGATGGTGGCCTCGCCCAACAAATCCACCGACCAGGCTCGCCCATGCTGCCAAAGATCGGTCAACCGCGGCACCGCATCTTCGACTGTCGCTCCGGCAATAAAGGTGCGTGCCATATGCTCGACCTGGCTTCTGATCGCCTTGCCACTGAGCCGGGCCCCCAAGCTGGTGGCGGAAATGGCTTTGAGCCCCCATTGGGTACCGAAGAGTGCAGTGTCTCCATTGTCCAAATACTCGCGAGCCAGCGTGACCACCTGTTCGTCGTCCGTGATTGAGGGCAGGACATCAATGAATCGAAACAGCTGTGTCTTGAAGGCACTGTCCTGCATAGCCAGATTGAGGGCTGTTTGTGACCACCAGCGTCCCTCAAAGATGGCCGGAGTTCGACCGGCAGAGAGACGAGCGAGCTGTTCACCGATACGGCGAACGACAGATTCAGGGGGGGGAGAGATTGTCGACATCGATACCCCACTCTCAGTCAGACGGAGGGACACCGTCAGTATACACTGCGAGCATTCGCTTGAAACATTCGCGTGAATTCGGTATGATGTTCCAAGTGCTTCGTCTTCCCCATGCTGTTCCCAATCAAGCAATAGGTGAATGTTCAAGGAGAAGTCATGCTCGCGACAACAACTGAAGCTGAACCGATCAGTGCCGAATTTTCTCCTCTGAACTTTGCTCTATTCTGCGCCATCGTGGCTGCCACGACGATCGGTCTCCCACTCTATGCCTATTACTACGGGTTCAGCCTCTTCGACTGGGTCCTGTTCTTGGTGATGTACATCGTCACGGGCATGGGTATCACCGTCGGCTATCATCGGTTGGTCTCACACCAGAGTTTCGAATGCCCAAACTTGGTCAAGGCCTCTATCCTCGTCGCCGGAGGTTGGGCACTGCAAAATTCTGCCCTCAAGTGGGGCGGCGACCATATCCGCCATCATGCCAAGACGGATGAAGAAGAAGATCCCTATAACGCGACCAAGGGATTCTGGCACAGCCACTGTGGCTGGCTCTTTTACGATAGCATCCATCGCAAGGATAAATACGAGATCCGTCTGCGCCGCGACCCTGTCGTAATGTGGCAAGATCGTTACTATTGGCCGATCGTGGTCACGGGACTTCTGCTCCCTTTCCTCCTTGGCGTTTGGCACGGCGGCTGGCAGGGCGGCATCAGCGCCTTCCTCTTGGGCGGTCTCTTCCGGATGTTTATGGTGCTGAACTCCACCTTCACGATCAATTCACTCTGTCACATGGTGGGGGCACAGCCCTACAGCAAGAAGGACAGCAGCCGTGACAGTTGGCTGGTTTCCTTCGTCAGTTTTGGCGAAGGGTATCACAATTTTCATCACGCCTATGCACGCGATTTTCGCAATGGACCGAACTGGTACAATTTCGACCCCTCGAAATGGATCATTTTCACTCTCTCGCTGATCGGGCTCGCCAGCAATCTTCGCCGCAACGACCCCACCGTCGGGTAATCGGTTCGCGAAAAACTCTCCCCGACAGACTGTTTCTCTTACTGCCATACATTCCCCCATTGAACTATCGCTACGGCGCAATAGGCCCATTTTCTTTCACCCTGTCATTGGCTTATGATGGAGTGGCTGGCCCGCAGCGGGTGAACTAGGTTGAGGTCAAGGTTGAGCGAAGACCAGACTCATTTTTTTTCTCAGCCTTGACCTAAGCCTTAACCTTTCGGAAAGCTGGAGGACTTTTTCAGCATCCTGCTTGAAGAGGAGCGCTTTATGGCTGATATACATCCCACTGGACCCCAGACTGGTCACGGGAAAGACAACCTCATTCCCGACGTCAAATTTGTCATCGCCGTCAGCAGCGGTAAAGGCGGGGTCGGCAAATCCACGGTCGCCGTCAATCTCGCCGTCGCCTTAGCGTTAACCGGCGTCAAGGTCGGCCTGCTCGATGCGGATATCTATGGTCCGAACATTCCCATGATGATGGGTGTGACCAAGCCCCCCGAACAGATAGACGGCAAGATCGTTCCAGCCGAAAGTCACGGCGTCAAACTCATTTCCATGGGATTTTTCGTCCCGGAAGACACTGCCGTGGTCTGGCGAGGTCCGATGGTCCATACCGCCATTCAACAACTCTTTCGAGACGTGCTGTGGGGCGAACTGGATTACTTGCTTATCGATCTGCCACCCGGCACCGGAGATGCGCAGCTCACTCTTACCCAGTTGGTCCCGCTCACCGGTGCCGTTACCGTCACGACGCCTCAAGAAGTCGCCCTGCACGATGTCCGCAAAGGCATGATGATGTTCCAAAAGGTGAACGTGCCGCTTCTCGGCATTGTGGAGAACATGAGCTACTTTCTCTGCGGCCACTGCGGCGAGCGGACCGAAATATTTTCGCACGGGGGAGGGGAGCGGGCCGCCGCCACACTTGGGATCCCGTTCCTCGGTCGAGTGCCGATCGACCCTGCAATTCGCGATGGCGGCGACTCGGGCATCCCGATCGTCGTGGCCAATCCGGCGTCTCCGCAATCAGCGGCGTTCCGGGAGATCGCACAAAAAATTGTCGCGGGAGTCACCGGCGGCGCAACGGGGGTTCCGCCGATTGAAAGCCTGCTGAGCAAAATCAAGAACCCGTCTGGAAAAACATAACCGACAGACGACAGGACGGGACGGCCGATGGGTGAGTTCGTGCAGGTGACAGGCACGACCGATATGAAACCGGGCCACGGGATCGTCGCAGGAGTGGACGGCAAGACCCTCTCCCGTCCGCCAATCTCGTTCGGCTAGGTTTTTACTACTGGTAGCGACAAGTATGGACCAGAGCGACGCACTATTCCTCTATCGTCAAATGCTGCTGATCCGCCGATTCGAAGAAAAATCGGCGGAGATGTACGCCCTCGCGAAAATTGGGGGATTCCTGCATCTCTATATCGGCGAAGAGGCCATTGCGGTCGGGACCATCGCCGCCCTTCGACCGGACGACTACGCGATCAGCGCGTACCGCGACCACGGGCACTGTCTCGCCCGAGGCTCCGACCCAGGCCAGGTGATGGCCGAGTTGTTCGGCAAAGCGACGGGCCTCTGCCAGGGTAAAGGCGGCTCCATGCACCTGGTGGATGCCCCGCACCGGTTCATGGGCGGCTACGCCATTGTTGGAGGCCACATTCCCCTTGCTACAGGCCTCGCGTTCGCAACCAAGTATCAAAAACTCGACCTCGTGACCATCTGTTTCTTCGGTGAAGGAGCGCTCCCGAGCGGCCAAGCGCATGAAGCGCTCAATTTGGCGGCCTTGTGGAAACTCCCTGTGATCTTCGTCTGCGAGAACAACCGCTACGGTATGGGGACGCCGGCTGAACGGGCCATCGCACTCTATGCAGACGTGGCTGGGACGGCCCGCTCCTATGGCATCAGCGCGAAACGCGTGGACGGCATGGATGTGCTGGCTGTGCGCGACGCGATGCGCACGGTCGTCGAGCAGGCGCGCGCGGGGCAGGGCCCATTTTTCATCGAGGCCATGACCTACCGGTTCATGGGGCACTCAATGTCCGACCCGGCACACGGACATTACCGAACCAAAGAAGAGGTGGAGGAGCACCGCAAACGCGACCCACTTCACTTGCTGAAGCAGACGATCCTGAGTACTAATCTAGGTACTGAAGCCGATTTCAGACAACTTGAGCGGGAAGTCGGCGAGGTCGTGACGGCCGCCGTCAGGTTCGCGGATGAGAGCCCGTTCCCCGCCCCATCGGAGCTTTACAATGACGTTCTGGCTGAGTAACCGGTTGGTCAAACAGCTTTCTGTTCTCACCAGCCCACTCAGGCGGCTACTTCACCAGCCCGCCCTGAGTCTGCCAAGACAGCCTCTTTGCCCAAGGACCCGCCTCTCCCCAAACAAAGCCGCAGCGAGCGATTCCCTTATTATAAGGGGTGGCTGGGATGATCCCAACTGCGAACGTCCACCGAGCACTGCTTCTCCGTGCGGGGTGCCCGAGCACAGGGATCGTCCCGGCGACCCCACCCCCTGTTTTAGTAGCCGTCAGGTTGTTATATGCTGATGTCCTATCGGGAGGCTCTGAACCAGGCTATGCGGGAGGAGATGCGTCGAGACTCGCGCATTTTTCTGATCGGCGAGGAAGTGGGCTACTACCAGGGCGCCTTCAAGGTCAGCAAGGGTTTCGTGGAAGAATTCGGCCCGCACCGGGTGGTGGATACTCCGATCACGGAAGCCGGCTTCACGGGCCTAGCAATCGGCGCCGCCATGGCGGGATTACATCCCATCGTCGAGCTTATGACCATGAATTTCGGCATTCTGGCACTGGATCAGATCGTCAACAACGCCGCGAAAATTCATTATATGTCCGGGGGACAGTTGTCGGTGCCCCTCGTGATTCGCGGACCGGGCAGCGCAGCGCACCAGTTAGGCGCGCAGCATTCGCAAAGTCTGGAAGCTTGGTTCTGTCACGTGCCGGGATTGAAAGTGATCGCGCCGGCCACACCGCACGATGCGAAAGGCCTGCTGAAGAGCGCGATTCGGGACAACAATCCGGTCATCTTCATCGAAGCGCAATTGCTGTACGGAACGAAGGGGGAAGTCGAAGACGGTGAGTACACGATCCCCATCGGTGTCGCCGAAGTGAAGCGTGCCGGACGCGACGCGACGATCGTAGCCTATTCAAAGATGCTTCTCCTGGCGCTGGAGGCAGCCGATCAATTGAGTCGAGAGGGCATTGAGGTCGAAGTCATCGACCCCCGCACGCTCAAACCGTTGGACATCCCCACAATCGCGGCCTCGGTGAAAAAGACCGGGCGCCTCGTGATCGTCGAAGAGGGCTGGCGTTTTTGCGGACTGGGCGCGCAGATTGCCGAGAGCGTGTACGCAGCGGCGTTCGACTACCTAGACGCCCCTATCCAGCGCGTCACCGGCGAAGATGTGCCAATGCCCTATAGCCGCCCATTGGAAGATGCCGCCATCCCGGACAAGGCGCGCGTCATCGACGCCGTCAGATCAGTGTGCGGCACACGCTAAACAAAGGAGGCACGATTACCCATGTCGTCACCAGCCCAGGCTCCCAGTCATATCGAGATCACGGAGACGCTCGTTCGGCTCTATGTGTTCCTCACGCAGTACCTCGATCGCTGCCTCGATGAGGCAGCCAGGAAGACATACCCGGACGAGGAACTGCATGCGCATCTCGCCACGACGCGCGAGACGATGGCGGACATCCTCGCGGTGAATCCGGTGGTCAAGAGCAAAGTCGAGAAAGAATGCAAGGACGTGTTCGCCCTCGGAGCAGCGATCTTGAAAGGCGGCCATGAGCGAGCCTCGGCGATGGAGCCGATGCAGGCTGCGCGTGCCATCCTGCGGAACAAGACCATCGCATTGAGCGATCTCTTGGCAGTATTCCGGGCGCTCTGACATAAGGAAACGCGTGACGCGCGGGATGTGCGAGAAAGGCGCGACGTGGACAGATTAGATTTCCACCTCGTTTTCTCGTCTCGCGCTCGTCCAGCCCGTCTCGCACGGCTTTCTATCAGGAATGTGCTATGTCAGACCACGCACAGGAGAAACATCAATTGGCTGGCATTGATTCACGCGAACGCGGATTCAGCAGGCCGGTTGTGTTTGAGCAAGCCGATGGAGGATATCAAGCCATTCTGCGCTATGAAACGACGCGCGTGATCACCACGGCGCACAT
>JAENWB010000069.1:0-6408 GCA_016650275.1 Nitrospiraceae bacterium
AGGCCAGGCATTGGCCACCAGCGCCACCGCAAGGACGATCAAGATGCAGGCGACCGTTCGCCGTAGCGATCGCCGATCGGTACGGCGACGGAGCGGCCTCCACAGCCAGACGGCGGGAACAACCAACAACATCGGCGCGCCATTCACCACCCCTCGCCAATCGAACGTGTAGGATCCCGGGTTCCCGCTCACAGGAAGGGACCGATAGTCCTCCGGCCTAGTCAGGCCGAGCGCCAGCAAATTGCGTTGGGCATTATGCATCGTCAACGTGCGTCCCACTAACGAACCGGTCCAATAGTAATAGGGAGCGACCTCGACACCAGGCACGATGATCAGCTTCGAATGACGGCTCTGCGCTGCCGCGATCTCGTCCAAATACCGTTCGATCCCATACTCCAGCACGGAGGGAAAACTGACCTGATGCTTCAAGAGACCAGGCAAGGGCCAGAGTCCATATTCATAGCGGAGAGAAAAGTTGTCGCTCAAAATCAGCACATCGAGGCCGAGTTGTTCAGCCCGTAGGGCCAGAGCCTCAATGGTCAATTCACCGGTACTGGCAGTACTATGAACGTGCACCGTGGCCAGCAACTGCTGCCGATCGTCCGATGCCTGTGCGCGCGCAACATGGCCAGGCAGGCATGCCACCACGATCATAAATAACAGCATCAGCCGACGCGTATATTTCATTTGTTCGTCTCGCTTACACATGAACACTGAGCGCCTCGGCAAAGATTGATTCGATTGCGTGAACCATTGAGGCAGACCCGTATCGACTATCCACGCTTCGGCTCGCAGCCAGGCCCAACTGCCCTGCCCACTCCGGTCGATCGAGCAACCGACGTAGTGCCTCGGCCAACGCACCGGCATCGCCAGGAGGCACGAGCAAACCTGTTTTCTCGTGGCTGATGACGGCTGGAATACCGCCGACGCGTGAGGCAATGACCGGAAGGCCCGCTGCCATCGCTTCGATCAACGCACGTCCCATCCCTTCGTTGAGCGAAGGCAGGACGAACAGATCCATCCCGCCGAGACAGACCTCGACATCGTCCCTGTGGCCCAAGAGATGTACGGCATCGCAGAGACCGGCCAATTCCGCTTGCTGCAGAAGTGCCTCATGCCGATCTCCACTACCGATGATCACAAGATGGAGAGCGGGAAAGTCCTGTTTCAACTTAGCGACGGCCTCAATCAGGTATTCATGGCCTTTAATATCGGTGAGCCACCCGACCGATCCGACGACCAGCGCGTCCGGTGGACAGCCGAACCACTCCGGCTGTCGTTTCCCCTGGACCCTCGCCCGCCCGAACCGCTCCCGATCAATCCCGCTCGGCACCACGGAAAACCGGTCGGCCTTGCCGACCTCACGATCGAGGTGTTCCTGACGTTCCGCTTCCGTCAGCGCAATCAGTCGATCCGTGATGGCACTCAGCACCAGCTCGATCTGAAGAAACAGCCAGGATCGGAATGGACCGAAATGGCCGTAGAACACATGGCCGTGCGGCGTATGGACGATGACCGGCACCCTCGCAACCCAGGCAGCCACTCGCCCTAACACACCGGCCTTCGATGTATGGGTATGGACCAGTGCCGGCTTCTCGCGCCGGAAGAGGCAAAACAATTGCCACAGGGCCTGCACATCTTTGAGTGGATGGACCTCTCTCGTCAGCGAAGGAAGCATCATCCAACGAATTGCGGCCTGCTCGAGTTGTCGACAATTCTCCTCGGTCGCTGCCTGCCCGCCTTGGGCATCCCAACAACCTGGATACCCGGCGACCACAAGCGGCTCGAATTGCGCGCGGTCATGTCCGAGGGCGGTCAGCATCGTGTTCTTCGCCGACCCGCCATAGTCGAGGCGCGTGATCACATGGATCACCTTCCTCGCCCTAGGGGCCTGTTCGATATTGTCCTTCACCGCAGTAGAACGGTCACTGTTGGACAGGCTCACGAATAGACGGTCCAGATCAGCCGTATGCGCCACCCAGTTGTAGCGCCGTTCCACGACCTCGCGACCTTTCTTTGAGAAACGCTCTCGCGCACCCGGTTGATCACGAAAGCACTCCAACACCAATCGTAACGTTTTTGCGAGAGACCGTCCGTCTGTCCCTTCCGTTACAAACAGCGGATCGACCGTTCTCAACATTTCTGGAATCGCGCCGACCGGCGTCCCCATCACCGGCGTCCCGCAAGCCAGCGCCTCGACCGTCACCAAGCCGAACCCTTCGAGTTGCAGCGTCGGCATCACGACCAAGTCAGAAGCCTGGTAGTACTTCGCCAGCTGATCCTCCGGCACGAATCCGAGCAACTGCACTTCGTCTTGTAATCCCTTGCTGCGAATCAACTCCTCCAATCGTGGGCGCAGTTGGCCCTCTCCTCCGATCAGAAGCAGTAGATTCCGCGGCTCCGGCCCAAGCATCGTCATGGCCTCGAGAAGATTTTCCAACCCCATGCGCGGGACCAGATTGCGAACCGTAAACAAAATCGTGCGGCTCTCCGGTAATTTGAGTTCCCGCCTGATCTCGTTCCGATCGTGCGGTGGATAGAACGTGCCCGGGTCGGCTGCGCCGGGAACGACGGTGATGTGTCGCGGCGCAATTCCATGCATAGCCATCACTTGTTGCTTCATGAATTCGCTCAAGACGACCACATGATGACAGCGGCGCATCACCATTCGTTCAATCCAACTCCTGGCGCGCGCGCTCAGCCGCCGCCTGACACGTTCCAGCGTCGTCGTCGCCCGCTCTGCTCTGGTAAGATACTCCTCTTGCGCCAATGAGTGACAGACGTAGACCCATCGGCTGACCGTCCGATAGCGAGACAAGATCGGACCCAGTCCAGCCAGTGACTGGTGAACCATGGCAACATCGACAGGACTGGTCTGCCGCGTCAGATCAAACACCTGAAGGGAATTCTGCACCGAGGACCAGACAAAGGCCGGCTCGCTGGTTCGCCTCACGGGATAGCGCCGTTCGGTCACGCTTCCAATCGATAGGGTGGCCTCTGCAGACTCGAAGGGAGCCCGCGCGATCACGCAGACGTGATGGCCCAGCTTGGTAAGCCCCAACGCCTGCTGCCGGAGGACTCGCTCGGCGCCACCGATCACCCGTTCGGCCGTGACTTCTGCAAACAGGACGACATTCATACCACGCCCACTCCCCTCGAAGGGTAGGAAACAGGCCGAACCAACTGCTGATGCCACAGTTCCAACACCATGAGCGCATAGAGTTGATCCGTGAAATTCCGCCGACCACTGTGGTGCTCTGCGAGCAACCACTGCACATAGGCAGGATTGACATAGCCCCGTCGACGGATCGCCTCATCGGACAGCAAATCCCGACTCATCTCGCGCAGATCCTCGCGCAGCCAGCGTCCAAGCGGCAGCATAAATCCTCGCTTAGGTCCAGATATAATGCTTTTTGGCAAGATGTCTTGCAATGCTTTCCTCATGAATCCCTTTAACTTCCATCCTTGCAATCTTGTCGCTGCCGGCAATGAACAGGCGAAGGCCAGCAAATGGTGGTCGCAGAAGGGTACTCGAAGTTCGAGTGAATGAACCATGCTCATCCGATCACCCATCCGCAACAGATCGTCCGGCAGATAGGTCTGTAGATCAACGCCCATTGCGCGATCGGCTGGTTCATGGGAAGGCCAGCGGCCGAAGAGGTTCCGGACATTGCAACGCGCTGAGCTGTCGGCCACAGTAGAACGGAGTCCATCGGCAAACAGCGACGCGTCCCATCCAGCCGGATGAAACGTCGTCCAGCGGAGGTATTGCTCATCCAACGGGCGATAGCCATCCAGCAGAAATCGTTTGATGCGGCCACGAACGTCGCGCCCTCCTAAACCATCCGGCAGACAGGCGGCGGCACGAGACGCAATCCATGAGCGCATCGCCACAGGAAATGCCGCATAGCGACCCGCCGCGCGCAGCCCAAGATAGCGAGGATAGCCTCCGAAGAGTTCGTCGCCGCCAATTCCGGACAGCGCAACCGTCACGGACTGTCTGGCCACCTCGGACACCAAGTATGTAGGAATGGCAGAGGAATCGGCGAATGGCTCTCCCATGCCGGCCACCACGCGAGGAAGCAGCGAAACAACATCTGGACGCAGAACGGCTTCCGTGTGGTCCGTCCCGAAGTGTGTCGCGAGGAGCCGGGCGGCCTTGATCTCATTGTAGGATTGGTCTTCCGGCGCGTCGTACCCGATGGAAAACGTTTTGATCGATCCAGGAATTGTCTCGCGCATGCAGGCCAGGATCGACGCGGAGTCCAACCCACCGGACAAAAACAAGCCGAGCGGCACGTCACTGACCAGATGCGCCTGCACGGAGTCGCGTAGCGTGCTCAGAAACCGCTCGCACTGGTCGCCCTGTGGAGCCTCAACCTGACACAGGGCCTCTTCCTCAGGATGGTAATAGCGCCAGAAATCCAACCGACCCCGTACAATCTTGAGGGCCTCGCCTGGTCGGAGCTGATAGACGCCCTCCACAATCGTATCGGGCCCCGGCACATAGAGCAGCGACAGATAATCTGCGATGGCCTGCGGACGGATCGTCCAATCCGGGAGCCCTTCCAGCAGTGACGGCAATTCCGACGAAAAGAGCACACGCTGAGCGGCGCCCGCTTTCCCAGGTTGGACAGAGTAATACAAGGGTTTGATCCCCAACCGATCGCGGACCAGCAACACGAGATCTCGCTCCCGATCCCAGATGGCGTAGGCGAACATCCCCCGCAGCCGGTAGACCGCCTCTGCTCCCTCCTCTTCATAGAGATGCACCAGGACCTCTGTATCGCCATCGGACTGAAAGCGATGACCCTTTTGGATCAACTCCCTGCGGAGTTCGCGATAATTGTAGATCTCACCATTCAAGACCGCCCAGACAGAGCCGGTCTCGTTCCGAACCGGTTGATGGCCGCCGGTCGGGTCAATCACCCGTAATCGCCGCACCGCGAGGGCCACGCCTGCGTCGCAATACGTCCCTTCGTCGTCCGGCCCCCGATGGACAAGCCGATCGAGCATCCGGTCAAGCAGGACCGGATCGTTCTCCCCTACAAGGCCGCAAATACCACACATGGAATGACGACTCCAAATAATCGTGCTATCGACTCTTCTCCGTCAGAACGCGCTCTCGCCGTTCATACTCCTCCCGTTCCCTCTGATGGCGGGGCGAAACCTCCTCGGGCGGCACATCAACCGGCTCGTATCGAATATTTTTGGCAGACCCCACCGAGGTAAGCAGCGACCGCACTCCGAGGGTGGCTAATGCGGCGAGCAGGCAGAGGACAACGACGATACCCAAAAACCTGATTGAACTCCGCCACCGCCTGTGCCTGAACCAATGGGATGTACTCATCTCAATCCCTCACTCCGCCTGGCGATGAGCTCAAACGAGGGAGCCCAGACCATGCGCCCTCCCGTCACCTTATAGAGCAGCTCGGCACAGGACCAGAAGGCCGTCGCACCAATCCGCCATTTGAGGCGACTCATCCACGGATTCCCCGAAGTGAGAGGCCCGCGACTCGGAACTGAATTATGGATCGCGATGGTATGCAATCCGATCCCCTTCAGCAACGAGCGGAGGGCTTGAGGCGAATACAGAAAAAGGTGAAAGGCCTGATCAGAGCGTGACCCGACCCACCGGGCCGGTGTCCGCATCGGGAGATGAAACGCCCCATTGGTCTCTCTGATGACGACGAGGCCCGCTGGCGTTAGTGCGCCCGAGACTTGTCGCAAGAGGCTCGCCGGATTCGTCACTGTCTGCAATACGTTCACAAGTGTGATCACGTCGAACGGTTCATGATCACCAGCCCGTTCCAACCAGTCGGAAGAGAGCATCGTCAGATCTCGACGAGCGGCGCGCGCGACAGCTTTCTTCGACAACTCCAACCCATAACAGGTCCATCCCGCCGATTGACAGAGTGACAAGAACGCGCCGTCTCCACAGCCTACATCGAGCAGCCGACCAGGAGGCTTCCGGTACATGCCAAGACGACGTGCGACACTCTCAAACACAGGGTCGCGGTCGGACGACGCCTCAGCCTCACCGTAGGCCTCGTCGTAGTCTTCACGGTAAAACTCCTCGACCAAGGCTCTCAGCGGACGAGGATTCAGAAAGACTAAACCACAGCCTGGACAACGCACATAGCGTCTGGTCTGCGTCTGAAACACATCCTCCGACAGCGCCTGACTGCCACAGGGGCAAACAACCTGCTCTGTCTCCGGCATGACCGCCGTCTTCACGCCAGCACCCGTTTCTGAGCCATTGGCCGCACACCCGCGTCCTGCATCGCCGCATCAAAAATTGCCGTCGTATTTGCAACCATGCGGTCCACCGTAAACTTCTTCTGCACCAGTGCTCGTCCTGCTGCTCCCATTTTCGATGCAGTGATAGGATCGCTCAACACGTCTCGC
>JAENWB010000070.1:0-6604 GCA_016650275.1 Nitrospiraceae bacterium
GAGGACGGTCATGCGAAAAACCTTCGAGCAACTCTTCGAACAATTAAGCGAGCATGCGCGAGATGTTTCTTTTCAGGTGCAGTTTTGGGATGGAGTCAAAAGATCGTTCGGTGCCGGTGAGCCGCAGTTTATTCTCACCTTTACGACGAAGCGGGCAGCAGAGCATGTGCTCGAAAGCGGGTCGCTGGGCTTCGGCGAAGAGTATATGTCAGGAGATATTCAAGTGGAAGGAGATTTTAAGCAACTCCTTCGCTTCGGGTCAGACGCCGCGTTCCTCAATCTGCCTCTCGGGCTGAAAACGAAGCTCGCAATTCGGCACCTGCGCCAGACATCGCTCAACACGCTCTCGCGTTCTCAAAAACACGTCGCCCACCATTACGATCGCGGGAACGACTTTTACAAGCTGTGGCTTGACGAGAGCATGGCGTACTCCTGCGCGTACTTCCGCCATGAGAACGACACGCTCGAGCAAGCACAGCAGCAGAAGTACGAACACATTTGCCGGAAACTTCAGTTGAAGGCTGGAGAAACACTGGTGGACATCGGCTGCGGCTGGGGGGGGATGCTCATCTACGCCGCGAAACACTACGGTGTGCGCGGCGTCGGCTGCTCACTGTCGAAACAACAAGTCGAGTATGCGGTTGATCTGGTAAAGCGGGAAGGTCTCTCGGAGAAGATTTCGATCGTCTTCGAGGATTATCGGAACATTCAGGGCGAGTTCGACAAATTCGTGTCCGTTGGAATGTTTGAACATGTCGGAAAGCAATTCATCCCGACGTTTATGGAGAAGACACAGTCGCTCTTGAAGCGCGGAGGCCTAGGGCTGCTCCACACCATCGGACAAGAGCGGCCAATACCCGGCGACCCCTGGACATTGAAATACATCTTCCCCGGTGGATATATTCCCGTGCTCGATGAAATTGTGCGCACCATGGGCGAAGTCAAACTCGTTCCGACCGACATCGAAAACCTTCGCCTGCACTACGCAAGAACGCTTGATGAATGGAGCATACGATTCGAAGCCGAGGCCAAAAAGGTCGAGGGGATGTACGATGCGTCCTTCGTTCGCATGTGGCGGATGTTTCTCAATGGGAGTGCAGCCAATTTTCGCTACGGGGACATACGGCTCTATCATGTCCTGTTTACGAACGGAGTGAACAACGACATTCCGATCACGCGCGAGCACATGTATCGCTAGACGACTAACAGGCTGCGGAAAACCACTTCAGCGCAGCAGAGCTTCGATGTCCTAGACGTCTTGGACAAGTCCGGTCTGTCTGGTCTCTCTGGTTCATCCGGTCTGTTTCGTTTATTTGGTCTGTCTCGTCTATTTGATTGAACCAGACTCACCAGATAGACCAAATCAACCAGATGAACCAGAGATTGGCGAACTTTTTCGGCATCCTGCTAATTCTGGAATATGGGACAACCGCATAAATCATGACAACAATCGCCTCACGCTTGCAAGCCGTCAACGCCCGCATTGCCAGAGTTGCGCAATCCGCCGACCGACAAGCGGACGAGATCACACTGCTGGTCGCGAGCAAAACTCATCCTGCCGAGCGAGTGCGGGAAGCCTGGCTGGCCGGACAAACTATTTTTGGTGAGAATTATCTGCAAGAAGCACTGGCAAAAATGCCGGCCCTTGCCGATTTACCAATTGAATGGCATTTCATCGGCCCGATACAAAGCAATAAGACAAAACGCATAGCAGAGACTTTTTCCTGGGTTCACAGTGTGGACAGAGCAAAAATTGCAGATCGCTTATCGAAAGACCGGTCCGAATCGCTGCCGCCGTTGCAAATCTGTTTACAGGTAAATGTGAGCGGAGAAGCGAGTAAAAGCGGTGTGGCACCTGAAGAGCTGGCTCAACTGGCAGCCCATGTCGTGCGCCTGCCCCACCTGAAATTACGCGGATTGATGGCCGTCCCTGAGCTCACGACTGCCACGGCCTTGCAGCGCAGCCAGTTCCACATGCTGTGGGAACTCTTTGATCGGCTCAAACAGGACGGATACGAACTCGACACGCTCTCCATGGGTATGTCAGAAGATATGGATATCGCCATTGCCGAAGGCGCGACCATGGTGCGCGTGGGTACGGCGATTTTCGGACCAAGGCGCTACCCTATACCTGAGGAGATTGCGGCCCGTGCCGCCAGATGAGTGCAAGTACTTGGGGGTTTTGTCTGGAATGACCATTGCGTTATACCTGTCTCGCCTTGCGGTCAGCACCCAAGCGACTATATCTACCCCTGCCCTTTAGATGACAGGCTCATGGAGTTCGGAGGGTTCGCAACGCTCGTTGACCGCAGCGGTCACCACCAATCCATCAGTGGAAACACTGGCGAAATGGTTCACACGGACAGCGTCTGAATGCTCGCAGTCGCTCACGCCAAGCGCCACCCAGACTATCGACCCATTCGCCTGCAACCATCTGCCCACGAAGCAATCCAGCTTGAGAGCTGATGGCTAACATGGTAGGTGGTACAAGAACTTCCAGCCTGTCAACTGAGTCTGTGGGTTTTGGCACCTTCCCATTTCTTGGGACATGCAGCCCCGGCCGTAACATGGTCGGAGGCTTCTCGGGATAAAGGCCTGGCTGAAACTGTCAGGGTTGGAAGAATGCACGCAGAACGAAGACAGGCCTACGACAGGGAGATGAATGCTGCGGCCGAGCACTACTATGGCAATAACCTGGACAAGGCGTTCTACCACCTAGAGCGCTCGCATATCCTGGGCCAACCATTTGCACTCACTCATGCAAGAGCGCACTGGTGGATGCTGAAGGTCGGCTGGAAACGCCGGGACTCAACAGAAATACGAGGCCAAGTTGCCAGGATTATTGGGGCATTACTATTCTCACGAATCTGGGTACCGGTGGGGAATACCGGCGGTGCGCGAGTTCACCCTTTTAGGTCTATGCCCATACCGGAAGAGTTTCAGGCCTTGTTGAAGAGACGTTGACACAGTTGATGGAAGAATCCGGCACGACGCCACCCACTGGGTACATGCCTGGGCCTTCCCAGCCCGGCCAGAGAAGCATCGCTGTGCGAGAAGAGATTGGGTTGATTCCTCTCATATGTATCACTCAACACTGCGCTCAACTTCGACAGTTGGGCTGACCTTCTCCCGATCCTTATACCATGGCCAACAAAGTTAACCCCTGTGCGGCCTGGGCCCTGTCTTCATGGTGGTTGATAAACTCCATGTACGTCACATCCCCAAGGGGGTTTCCCGACGGCTCATGAATTGGAAATGAAATACGACAGCCAGTTTCAGGTCGTCTTCGATGCGATTCGTGAACTCATGGCGGAGCCAGAGCCCGAGGTCAAACGAATCTGGTTCAAAACCTAATTGGCGGACACAGTCGATCCCTCCAGCACCAACCTCACCAACTGGACCAACCTGCAAGACCTGAAAGAAGACCGGACGGTTCCGAGACTGTCGGAACCTACGCCGGGACTTTCAGGGTCTACCGCAATATGGTAATGATAGCGGTGTTCAGCCTATCCATGATCCAGCTATACCTATAGTAGCGCACATGCGCGTCAACCTTCGCGCCTCAACAGAAAAGCCAGTGCCTGATGGATTGATTGCTCACGATCAGCGCCAGCCGGACTGGCGATCGTGGTGCGAGAATTGACTGTGGCATACCCTATATTGAGGCCAGTTTATATACGTACCATCCGGTGTTGTGCGAATCCTTACCGACTACGTTTAAGTTTGCCGATGCCGCCACCAATCCTGTTACGATGTCATCCTGAAAGCGGAGCCGGCCCTTGATTTTATGGTCATCCGGGTGCAAAAGGATTGGAGACTTCTGACGTTCGATGTGACGACAATGGTCGCCCAGTACGATCAAGGTACCTGTCGAGTCGCGCCTGCTTGCTGACAGGAAGGAACGGAGACTACATGAAGAAAATGTGGATCGTCTTAACCACAGTGTTTGTCACGCTCGTCACCGTTCAGATCGTCCTGCCGCCATGGGGTTGGGCTGTTGATCGTGCAGAAGCGGAAGAGACCGCTCGGTTATTGGCCAATTTACTCAAGGGCGGCCGATCGGTCATTGAGCAGAATCAACTATTAATTGACGATCAACAGAAGGGAGACGAGGGATTTACGCCCGAGGTGTTTGAACAGCAACTCGTTCAGGAATTTCGCAAACAGACCGGCCTTGATCTCTCCAAACTTCAAAGCATGCCTGCGTCTATCACGCTGCCTCCCCTAGCCAAAGAATTGTTGCCGGCCTTCGTGCTCGCCAGTAAGGAAGTGATCCGTGATGCCCAGGTTGTGATCAATCAACGGAGGATCGGGTTCAAGAACTTTATCCCGGCCACTTATGGTAGCCGGGCTGCCGAACGTTTTTCCAAACAATCCCATGTCAGACTGAAGCAAACCAACTTGCAACCACGTAATCCCAAGAATGAGCCGGATGACTACGAAGCCTCAGTGCTGAAGTGGCTGTCAGGACGCCCGCGAGCCGAAGCGTATGTCAGCGAACTACTGATCACGGGCAACGCTGCGTGTCGTGATGCCGCTCTATTACGCCGCCGCCTGTTTGACCTGCCAGGGGGAGCCCAAAGGCGACCTCGATATCTCCGGCTATCCCAAGGAAGGACATCGTGAAGGGGATCTCGCAGGGGCGATCACTGTGACCGCTCCGCTGACTCGACCGTAACCCTACGGATTCGGCACCACAAACACCAATACTTTGAGATGCTGGCCCGTGTGATTCTTCACGCCAGGCTCTCGATCCTGCTCCATCCTCCAAGCTCTCTCGTTACCTCCTTCCCTCTCAATGGGGAAGGGTGGTCTGATGATCTCCTACCGCGCGCGTCCAACGAGGGGAGTCCGCGACCGCGCGTTGCGCGAGCACAGGAGACCGTCAGGCTACCCTCGTCCCTCTTCATTCTGAATCGTACCTTCTACTTGTACCCCTCCCCATTTGTCCCTCCTCCAAATCCTCCCCAGTTCCCGCCGAAGCCACCCTGCCCTGTTCCCCAATATTCCCCTTTTTGAATCCGTCTATATGGATGGCGAAGGTCGGGACGGCTGATCCACCAGAAGAACGAGAGGGCCCCGATGCTGGTAAAGAGGGCGATCCAGAAACCCAAGCCTTTGAAATGTGTCTTCGAGATGGTGCCGACACGCACCTCCTGCGCAGGAGAGGCCAGCGCCACCACGGTGCGATAGAGGCCTTCGCCGAAATGTCCCATATAAATCGACGGCTGCAGATTCTCCTGCCCGACTTGATTCATCACCGCAGGAGTAATCACCGGTAACATCTGCCGGCCCAGCGTGATCGCGACTTGTCGTTCCTGCACCGCGACCAGCACCAACATGCCATGTTCTTGTTGCGTCGATCCGATGCCCCACTTTTCATAGAGCGCCGTCGCGTACTCGTTGGCCGACCCGAACGGTTTGATGGTAGGGATGGTCACCACGACCATTTCTACACCGGTCTTCCGCTCAAGGTCCTGGCAGACGGATCGGATGCGCTCTTTCCAATCCCCATCAATCACCTGAGCATGGTCGCTCACATACCCTCGCGGCTCCGGCAACTTGAGCTTGGGCCGTTCGTAGGGAACCGCCTGAGCTATCCCCCCAACGAGGACAAGGCAAAGAACCATCGCCATATTAACGACCTTCGTCATCGCTGCTCCGACTGCGACAGTTGCTCGACTGCGCGCGTGAGTATCGTCGCGGCTTGTAGATACCGGTCAAAGAGACGAGGCACTTCGTGGGGGCCGGGAGAAATCTGTCCGCGCTTGAGCAACCAGACGTCGAGCAAACCCTGCAGATCCAGCTTCAACTGCTCGGCGACGTCCTTGATCACCGCATCGGAGTGAGAGAGGACGGGACGCCCGAGAAGACGTTGCACCCCGCGCAACAGTGGAAGGGTTGACGTGATCGAGAGCGGCAGCAAAATCGTGGTAGCGTCGTCGCTTCCGCCCCCCTCGACATACCGTTGACGCAGGCGTAACAGCTGGCTGGTGAGGCCTTGGACCACGGCCTCTCTCAGCCGATCGGTCTTCACGTGAAATCCAATGAAGGGATCGCGTCCGCCTAAGACGCGATGCTGTTCCTGGATCTCCAGAAACTCCAGCGGAAATACCGCTGACGACATGCGCAACTCCTCTTCCGTCAGAAAGAGGGGGACCACAATCTGTTCCTTGGCCCATCGACGGTGCAAGACGCTGTACTTTTTGAGGACGGCGCTGTCGTAGGACGACACCAGGAGGAGGATGTTCAGGTTGGACCGCCCCGGGAGAAATTCACCCCGGACGGCACTGCCGTAAAGCAGCATGCCTTCCAGCTGATCCCCGAACACACCTTTGACCTCTTTCACGTAGGTCTGCAACAGCTTCTGTGTGTCGCCCGGCAAACCCTCAATCAGACGTTCAGTCATGCCCATGGTTCCTCATGAAGACATCGGATGCGGATCTTTCTCATGCGCACGGAAATCTGGGAGAAACCCCGCGGCAATCACGCGATCGATCAGATTAAATGGCGGCATCGTCCGCAACCCCGCTGTGGTCGACAGGACCTGATAGCGAAGCCGTGCGTTCCGGTCCAGCGTCTGAAACACGCGATCGCGCAGGAA
>JAENWB010000071.1:0-2422 GCA_016650275.1 Nitrospiraceae bacterium
CCGAGTCGCGGCCTGATCGGGTGGTGATGTTGGGCGTCGCCCCTGATCGTCTGGAACTGGACTATGGATGGATCCAGCCCGGCCAGCCCCTCGCCAACCTGCCGGGCGAACCAGTGCAGACGGTCCGCTTGTTCCTGGAAAAGCCCGACGCCGCGCAGGCCGATGTCGCCTTACGGGCAGGCGCGCTCTGGAACACACTGGTGTTCGCCGCCAAGGTGGACCTGCTCTGGACGCTGGGCTGGCAATGCCTGCCGGACATGATGCCGCTCTTTGAGCGACTGAGCCACGCCATCGGCGGGTCCGAGGAGGGGCGCGCCCTCAAGGCGATTTATCGGGACATGCCGGCGAAGAATTTCTCCTCCGACCTGCTCCAGCGCGTCCCGGAGACGCTGGCGGTCGTCGAACTGACCGGCGTACTCTGGAGCGACTGGGGCAAGCCGGAACGGATTACCGAAACCCTGCGGCGGATCGACCGGCGACCGGCGTTTCCCTTGACCTGTCTCGATCGTCCATTTGTCCCTCTCCCGGCGACTGCTGCTGAGGGTGGACTGCCCATGAGTGTGTAATCTGGATAATCGAAGGAAGGAAACAGACATGAAGTCAGTCAGCATTAGCATGACAACACCGAACCGGAACGCACCGGCTCCCCAGCAGCAGAAGCCCAAAGGACCGGCGGCGCAGAAATTTCACGTACTGCCGCTGTCGCCCTGCGAAGACCTGCAGGTCCTGATCGAAACACGGGCCTATGAGCTCTACGGTGCGCGAGGGTGCCGGGGTGGATCGGCGCTCAGTGATTGGCTCGACGCGGAACGGGAGAGTCTGAGTCAGATCCCATACGTCTGAGAGGGCCGTCCAATCTTTGTGGCGCATGGCATGAAGCGAGAGGTACGACTGGGGGAGATCTGCGGCGTATTCGTCGCGGTTGCCGCGTGCCCTTAGTGAACGTATGTCAGGGGTTTTCTCTCCCGAAAGGAGTTCCCGTCATGGCAACCCATCTTTCACTATCAGCAGGACCACACACTGCGTCATTGAGACCACCTGGAGGGGTGTCAATGGCACGCACACGAGCCACGCCATTCAATCTCCAGACCTTTCTCGCACGAACCGGCGACGGCAGAACGATTCTGATGTCCCCCAAGAAGCAGATTCTCTTTTCGCAAGGGAATGCGGCAGATGCTGTCTTCTATATTCAGGAGGGTCAGGTCAAGCTGACCGTGGTTTCGCAGCAGGGCAAAGAAGCCGTCGTTGCGATGCTGGAACACGGGGCCTTTCTTGGGGAATCCTGTCTCGCCGGACAAACGGTTCGTGCGGTGACCGCGACCGCCGCGGAAGACTCCCGTCTTGTGCGTATCGACAAAGAGGTCATGATCCGTGTGCTTCACGAAGAGCCCACCTTCTCTGAACTGTTCCTGACCTATCTTCTGTCTCGCAACATTCGCATCCAAGAGGACTTGGTGGATCAACTCTTCAATTCCAGCGAGAAGCGGTTGGCGCGGATGCTGCTGTTAATGGTCCACTTCGAGAAAGAAGGCAGTACGGAGGCGGCCATGCCGAAGCTCAGCCAGGAAACGCTCGCCGAAATGATCGGCACCACGCGCTCCCGTGTCAGTTTCTTCATGAATAGGTTCCGTAAGATGGGCTTCATTCACTACGACGACAAGTTGCACGTGCACAGGTCCCTCTTCAATGTCGTCCGTCACGACTGGTGCCCGTCTTCTGGCTGAATCTTCGCGCAGGGACCGCGTCCTGCGGGCTGCCGAAAAAATATGTTCCACAATGAGCAATTGTGATCAGACTGCACTCTGTGTTTTAGGTAAACCGTAACCAACCATTTAGAGAAGGAGCCCATGTCAAAACAAGCAGCAACCCATCACAAAAAAGCCGCCGAGCATCACGAGCATGCCGCGCGTCATCACAAGGAAGCGGCGCACCATGCCCACCTCGCGCAGGGCCATAGCCAACAGGCGATCGATGCGGAGGCGGAAGCGGCGAAGGCCCATGTCGAACAGTATGGGAATAAGTAGCGGAGCCGCGAGATCCCGGTACGGCCCGTGACCCCGGCCAGGGTGGATGGGGCTACCATGTTCAACGCTCCATCCACCCTGATCAATTGTGACCAGACCGCTGCTGGCGTTCTCGCCATCTTGCTGAGCAAGCGCGAGTTTGGAGATGACAAGGCCAGATCGATACAAAATTGGAGATAACACTATCTAACACAGGAGGATGATCCTATGAACGCTGATCAATTCAAAGGGAAATGGATGCAGTTCAAAGGCGAACTGAAAAAGGAGTATGGCAAGTTTACGGACGATGACTTAAAGCAGATCGAAGGCAACCACGACAAGTTTGTCGGCAAAGTCCAGGAACGATATGGCGACAAAAAGGACGAACTCTTGAAGTGGGCCGACCAGTGGCATCAGAA
>JAENWB010000072.1:0-59141 GCA_016650275.1 Nitrospiraceae bacterium
CTGGACGATCGAAGCGGTGCCGGCGCTGAACCAGTTCGGCGGGCCGGTGACGATCACCGTCACGGTGGACGACGGCACGACGACGACCAATGAGACCTTTGATGTGACCGTCACGGCGGTGAACGATGTGCCGACGGTGGCTGCCAATACTGGCTCTACCGTAGCTCAGGGTGGGACCGACCCAATTATCATCTCTGAGCTACAGGTCACAGATGTGGACAACACGCCCGCGCAACTGACCTATACAGTGATCGTGGGGCCAGTGAATGGCCAACTTGAGTTGACCACAGGGCCAGGCGTTGCGATCGTGAGTTTCACTCAGGCTGACATTGATTCCGGCCAGGTTGTCTATGTCCACAATGGATCGCTTACGGCCAGCGACAGCTTTACCTTCACGGTCAGTGACGGGGCGGGAGGCAGCATCGGAGCCACCAATTTTGGAATCACCGTAACGCCGGTGAATAGTGTCCCGAGTCTCGCCACGAATGCGGGCTCGACCGTCGTCCAAGGATTAAGCGACATTATTACGTCAGGTGAATTGCAAGTGACGGACGCGGACAATGCGCCGGCGCAACTGATCTACACGGTGACAGCTGCGCCCCTGTATGGCCAACTCGAACTCACCACAGCCCCTGGCGTGGCGATCACGAGCTTTACGCAGGCGGACATTGATGCGGGTCGACTGGTGTTCGTTCACAGCGGAGCGGTCAGCACGAGTGACAGCTTCACCTTTACGGTCAGCGACGGCGCTGGGGGCACGATTGGAGCGACGACGTTTACTTTCGCGGTTACGCCATTTGTTTCGCCGCCGCCGCCTCCGCCCCCGGGCCCAGGTCCCGTTCCTGTCCCCGTCCCCATTCCTGTGCCGGGCCCTCCTGGACCGCCCCCAGGCGGTGGCGTGACGTCTGTGTTGCCTCCACCAGTGCTGGTGGGAGTGGTGGGCGCAACCGACGATCCAGTGCAGCGAACAGCGATGTCGAGCCGAAAGTTCGCCAGGATAGAACAGCCGGATATCGTGCTCGATGAGCCGTTGGTCCTTGCGCTGGAGCCGCTCTCGCATCCGGTCAAATCGATATTGGCCGTGGGTCACAAACTCGCTGAGCATTTGACCAGGCTGGCCGACGATCTCGAGCGAGCGATGCAAGAACGTGAACAGCGGGCGCACCTCCTTGGTCGGGTGGCCTCATTCTCCGGGATCGCCCTATCTGCGGGATTCTTGCTGTGGCTTCTGCGAGGCGGATCCTTACTGGCAAGTTTTCTCGTCTCGATGCCGGCCTGGCGCCGCTTCGATCCGCTGCCGGTGCTGGGTTTGAGTGAGCGAGATCGTCTGAAACGCAATCGCAAGGCGGACGAGGAACATGAACAGGAGAACAGGCAGTTCCGTGGTCTGGATCAGGTGTTGAACGCGTCGGCTAAACCGGCCGAGCGGCAAGAGACAGGCCGCGAGAGGAGACCGAAGTCATAATGCGAGTGACGCCGTTAGTGTGGGTGAGTTTTGGACTGGTCAGTCTTACGATCAGTGTGATGATGGCGGGCGATTGGCTCGTTGATTTGGCGCCCAACCACGATCACCAGGTCTTTGAATATCGTCGTGACTTGTCGGAGTCGTTGGCGGTTCAATATTCGGCGCTGGCCGAGCGTGGACAGATCGAGACGATGAAATTTTCGATGGAGACGTTAGTGACGCGGATTCCGGATATCTTGTCGCTGGCGCTCCTCCAGAAAAGCGGGACGGTCGTCGCACAGGTTGGCGATCATGCGCGAGTATGGGTACAGCCGTCCGGTGAAGAATCCACACTCGAGTTTCTCCACGTCCCGATCTTTTCCGGCGACGAGCAGTGGGGCGTGCTCCAGGTTGCGTTTCGCCACGCTGAGATGTCCTGGGTTCAACGGTTCCTCACGGATCCATGGGCGCGCTTCCTGGCGTTTGTCAGTGTCGCGGGATTTGTTGCCTACCTCCTCTTCATGAAACGCACCCTTCGCCAGCTCGATCCATCCGGCATTATCCCCACTCGCGTGAAAGCCGCGCTCGATGCGCTCACGCAAGGCGTGGTTATGATCGATACGAGTGATTTTATCGTCTTGGCAAACGATGCCTTCTGCCATGCTGTGGGAAAGTCGGTGACGTCGTTGATCGGATCCGACCTCAGCACCCTGTCGTGGACGACTAACGCTTCATCCGCCACGGTGTTGGTGCATCCCTGGACAGAGGCGATCATCGGCAAGCAGCCCCGGGCCGGCACCCCCCTTCTCCTGGGCCTTCCTGAGGGTGGCTCACGAAAGTTCATCGTCAATACCGTGCCGATTATGGACGATGCGTCTACCGTGAGAGGGGCCCTGGTCTCCTTCCACGATGTCACCGAACTCGATCGAGCGAATTCTTCCATCCGGGAGGCGAACAGCGAGTTGGAGTTGTCCCGCTTCAAAATTCTGGAGAAGAACCAGGAACTCGAAACGACGAATACGAGCCTCCATGCCGAGATGAACGAACGGAAAAAGGCTCAGGCAGAGAGAGAAGAGCTGCATCAGCAGCTCGTGCAGGCGTCGCGCCAAGCCGGTATGGCGGATGTGGCGTCGAGCGTGCTGCACAACGTCGGCAATGTACTCACTAGCATTAACGTGTCGACTGATATTTTGCTGAAGACCCTCAAGAAACCGATGGTGGGAGACGTCTGTAGAATTGCTTCGATGTTTCATGAGCATCAGGACAATTTAGAGGCATTTCTGACACAAGATGCTAAGGGCAAGCAGATTCCCTCATATTTGGGCATGGTTGCCGAGTCCCTGAGCGGAAGTCACCAGACCATCCAGGGCGAACTAGATTCCCTCGTGAAAAAAGTCGACCATATCAAGCGAGTGATCATGTCGCAGCAGGATATCGCCCACGCGGGGGAGGTCCGTGAAGCGACGGCAGTCGAGGACCTGATGGAGCAAGCCTTGTTGATGGGGATACCCGAGCCGGAGAAGTACGGTATCCGTGTCGTGCGGGAGTATGCCCCTGTTCCGACAATCATGACAGATCGACATCATGTCCTCCAGATTCTTGTAAATGTGATCACCAATGCCAAGAACGCCATGGTCGAATATCCGGCGGACTCGCATTGCCTCACCGTCCGAATCGGGTTGCCTCGCGACCGCAGAGGATCCGTGCGATTGGAGGTGACCGATACCGGTGGCGGGATTAAAGCTGAACACCTCCCACTTTTGTTTGCTCAGGGTTTTACGACAAGAAAGGCCGGACATGGCATTGGGCTTCACAGTGCCGCCATCTCCGCCAAGAACCTTGGGGGAGTCTTACAAGGCCAGAGTGCGGGAGCAGGACGCGGCGCCACCTTTAGGCTCGATCTCCCCTTGAACGCGGTGGAGGATGCCGCATGAAGGACGACAAGACGACTGACAATCGACGGATTCTGGTGATCGACGACAGCCTGTCTATCCACGAGGACTTTCGTAAGATCTTGGTGCCGCAGAATGATTCTGGCGCACTCGATCAGGCGCGGGTGGCCTTGTTCGGAGAAACGCTGAGTCTTCCGCCAGAGGAGCACTACGAGCTCGAGTTCGCGGATCAGGGGCGAGAGGGGGTCGGTCTGGTCCAGAGTGCTCAGCAGAAGGGCCGCCCCTTTGCGATGGCCTTCGTGGACATGCGTATGCCGCCGGGATGGGATGGTCTCGAAACGATTGAGCATCTATGGTATGTCGCTCCTGACCTCGAGATCGTGATCTGCAGCGCCTATTCCGATCATCCATGGGAAGACGTGAGTCGCCGTATCGGGAACACCGATAAACTCCTCATCCTGATGAAACCCTTCAACAGCATTGAGGTCGTCCAACTGGCAAATTCGCTCACGAAGAAATGGAACCTGACGCGTTCGGTCAAGCTGCAGATCGAAAGCCTTGCCTCCTGTGTGAGCCTACGAGAGGCCGAATTGTGCGAAGCGAACGGCCGCCTTCAAGAAAACATCGCCCGGAGAATTGCGGAGACGACGAAGGACCAGCCTCAGAACGCTGCCGTAGCAGCGTTCCGCCAGAAAGAAGAGTTCTTGGCGATCATGAGTCATGAAATCCTCACGCCCATCAATGAATTGGTCGGCAAGGTGAGTCTGTTGTTCGACAGCCCGCTCAATCCTGGGCAGCGAGAGCATGCGACGACCATACAGAGATGCGCGCAGGATCTCCTGGCCCTCCACAACGACATGCACGAGTTCATGGCTGGTCAGAAACAAGAAACTCGGGCGGAAGGTCGTCAATGACGACGGCGATCCCATCGGTGCGGACAGAAGGACATGAATGACCTTGGATACCAATAATCAAAACCTTCGGATCCTGGTGATCGACGACAACCAGGCTATCCACGAGGACTTTCGCAAAATCCTCCAAGCGAAAGACGGGGAGGAGGGTTTCGCTCAAGCGCGGGCTGCGTTGTTCGGCGATTCCTCGCCCGTGCGGGCGCTCGAACGGTTCGAACTGGACTGTGCCGATCAGGGGCAAGCCGCTCTCACCTTGGTGCAGCTGGCACGGAATGAAGGCCGGCCCTATGCAGTGGCGTTTGTTGATATGAGGATGCCGCCAGGATGGGACGGCCTGGAAACCATCGAACGTCTCTGGAAGGAGGATGCAGGGATTCAGGTGGTCATCTGTACGGCTTACTCCGACCGGCCGTGGAGCGAAATCAAAGAACGTGTCGGTAAAAACGACAATTTGTTGATCCTCCAGAAACCGTTTAACGGCATTGAAGTGTTGCAGCTTGCCACCGCACTCTGTCGGAAATGGGATCTGGCACATGAGGTGGCAGGACAACTGGATAAATTGAGCAGACAGGTCGACGAACGGACGACAGAGCTCCAGTGTGCGAACGAGCAACTTACACAAGCCAATGTAGCCTTGGTGCGAACCGTGGCGGATCTTGAGGCGGCTCAAGCGGAAATTTTGCGACAAAACATCGAACTGGAGCGTCTCGCGTCGCGAGATCCCCTCACCGGATGCTTCAACCGCCGCGCCTTCTATGCGAAATTTGAGAAGGTTTTTTCCGAGAGTCGCGAGCATGACACCGAACTGTGCTGCCTGATGGTGGACATCGATCATTTTAAACGCATTAATGACCAATTTGGACATGCGGTGGGGGATCAAGCCATCCAAGCGGTAGCCAGCGGCCTGAGCGCCGGGCTGCGATTGACGGATGCCGTCGGCCGCTACGGGGGAGAGGAATTCTGTTTGATGTTTCCGCGCACCACACTGGCAGAAGCCTCGAATCTGGCGGAACGTCTTCGGATGCGTGTCGAAACAGAGGCTGGGGACAGGGTGCGAGCGGCATCCCGCCTGGTGATCACAGTGAGTTGCGGCGTGTCATCTACGGCGTTTGGAGCGCGGACGCCTTTGGAGCTGATCGATCAAGCGGACAAGGCTCTCTATGCCGCCAAGGAAGGCGGGCGGAATTGTGTCATGGTTCTTGATCCGATTATCGCCGGGGTGAACGCTTCCGATCAGTTTGAGCCGCAAGTCAGGCGGATCACTCCACGTGTGGCGCGCCCACCGGCTTCCAGGTAAAGGACTCTTGCCTTGTAGTCGATGTGAAATGCGCAAGATCTCCTGGCCCTCCTCAACGACATGCACGAGTTCATGGCTGGTCGGAGACAAGAAGCTCGGGCGGGAGATCGTCAATGATGACGGCGATCCCATCGGCGCGGACAGGATGAAAAATGAAAATGGATGCCAATAAACGGGTCTTGGTAGTCGACGACAACCAGGCTATCCACGACGACTTTCGCAAAATCCTTCAAGAGAAAGCCGGGGAGGAGAGTTTCGCTCAAGCGCGGGCGGCGTTGTTCGGCGATTCGTCGCTCTCGGAGGCGCTTGAACGGTTCGAATTGGATTATGCCAATCAGGGGCAAGCCGCTCTTACCTTGGTGCAACTGGCGCGGAATGAGGGCCGGCCTTATGCGGTGGCGTTTGTTGATATGAGGATGCCGCCTGGGTGGGACGGCCTGGAAACCATCGAACGTCTCTGGCAAGAGGACGCTGAGCTTCAGGTGGTCATCTGTACGGCCTACACGGACCATTCCTGGGAGGATATCGTCCGTCGATTGGGACATGACGATCGCCTGTTGATTCTGCAAAAACCATTTTCCAGTGTCGAGGTGTCGCAATTGGCCACCTCATTGACCGGAAAGTGGGATCTTGCGCGATTGGCGAAAGTGCGTTTGGAGGCGGCCGAGGCGGCCAGCCTGGCGAAGTCGCAATTCCTGGCCAATATGAGTCATGAAATCCGGACCCCGATGAATGGTATCCTCGGCATGAGCGAGCTGCTGTTACAGACACCACTGAACGACAAACAGCGCCGGTTTGCCGAAACCGTTCACAGTTCTGGAGCGGCGTTGCTCGAAATCATCAATGACATTCTGGATTTCTCGAAGGCCGAAGCCAGCAAACTCAAATTGGAACGGATTCGATTCGATCTGAGGAAGACGGTCAAGGAGGTGATGGACCTCTTTGTCGAATCGGCGCATGGCAAGGCCATCGAGCTCGTGTGCGACTTATCCGACTCCATCCCTTCTGTATTTAAAGGGGACCCCGTCCGTTTGCGACAAATTCTCATGAACCTGGTGAGCAACGCGGTGAAATTTACGGACCGGGGCCAGGTGGTGGTGACGGTGGCCCTGGCAGAGGATTCACCGTCCCATGGGACGGTGCGGTTTGAGGTTCAGGATACGGGAATCGGTATTGAGGAAGCCGCTCACGCCAAGATCTTCGAGTCGTTCTCTCAGGCCGATAGTTCGACGACCAGAAAGTATGGCGGAACCGGTCTGGGCTTGGCGATTGTCAAGCAACTGGCCCACTGTATGGAGGGGACGGTCGGTGTAAGGAGTGTGCTGGGCGAGGGGGCGACGTTTTGGTTTACTGCACGATTGGAGAAGGTCTTGGGAGAAACGCGAGAAGGCCGGCAGAAGCGCGCAGAACGACAGGAAGACGGCCAGGCTGACGCCGCTCCTCGGATTCCTGAAAAGGTGTTGGTCGGCACAAGGATTCTGTTGGCGGAAGACAATCCCGTGAATCGGGAAGTGGCTATTGAAATGTTGCGGGTCCTTGGGTGTGACGTAGATGCCGTCGAACAGGGACAGGAAGCGGTGGAGGCGGTGCAAGCCCGGCGGTATGACTTGGTCTTGCTGGATTGCCAAATGCCCCTAATGGACGGCTTTGCCGCCAGTCAGGCGATTCGGGCCGGCGAGCGCGGGAGTAGCCGACATGTGCCGATTGTGGCCTTAACAGCCAGTGCCATGAAAGGGGATCGGGAACGCTGCCTGGAGTCCGGCATGGACGATTACTTGTCGAAGCCATTTACGCAGGCGACGTTGCAGAACATCGTGTGCCGCTGGGGTACTGTGGCCGACCGCCCGATACGGGCGGCGACCGTCAACTCTGACTCCGGGGCGGTGCCGGGAATGAAAGACGTGCGGGGGACAGTTGTGAGAGTGGGGCCTAAGGCAGGGATGAGATCGAACGAGGCGGCCGGCGTCTTGGAGCAGGCCGTGATACAGGCACTGAAGAGTCTTAACCACCCAGGCGGGCCGGACGTGTTTCGCCGGTTGATCACGGTGTATCTCAAGTCGTCAATGGCCACAATGGCGATGTTGCGCAATGCGGTGGCGCAATCGAATGCGACTGCCATTTTCCAGGCGGCTCATAATCTTAAGTCGTGCAGCGCCATGCTCGGAGGCCGCAGTCTCGCCGATTTGATGAAGCAATTGGAAGCCGCCGGCCAATCCGGCATGCTGGAGCCGGTTGAAGCCCTCCTGGCGAGCGCGGAGGTGGAATACGACCTGGTCAGCAGGGCGCTCCAGGACCACCTGAGCGAGTCGGCCGCCTGACCAATCTACCCTCCCGATCGTTCTCCATGCACCTCGGTGGCCTTTCGAAATCGTGTGTTCATTTTTCTGACGATGGAATCCAGGTCGTGCCTGGTCTCTATCTGATTGGCGAGATCCTCGACTGTGAGTGGCGGATCGGTGGCTTCAACTTTCAATGGGCCTGGGCAACGGGATTGTTCGCCGGTCGAGCGGAGTCCGCAAGTGTCCGTGCCGACGGCGAGGCTTGCGACTGTTTATCTCGTTTCTCTCAACGCAGCTTCCGTACGGAACCTTCGTTTTCTTGACAGACAGGAGGAGATCATCTATCCGTGGACAAGAGGGGGCCTGGCTTGTCGGCACGTCCACGCATGGGAACTAGCAAGATGCTGAGAAAGTGCGCCAGCCTGTCTTGTTCATTTGGTCTGTTCGGTCTGTCTGGTCTATATGGTTGAACAAGACCAACTCATGAACAAAACCAACCAGATAGACCAGATGAACCAGGCAAACCAACAGAGTTTTTCCGCAGCCTGCTAGAAGGAGCAGACAACATGAGCCGGATCCTGAGCTGTCCGCGCTGCCGGAAGGACGGCCTCTTGCGGTCGAACCCGCAATCGCCACGCGAGCATCTCGCCTCCTTCCTCTTCGTGGCGCCATTTCGCTGCCCATCGTGCAGTCACCGCTTTCTGGCGTCCCGTCTTTGGCTGGATGATCCCACGCATCCGATCGATCGCCGTGAACACCTCCGGATTCCCGTGCGACTCTTTCTCTCATTCTCCGGGGGCAAGGTCCGGGGTGAGGGAACGGTGCTCGATCTCTCGATGGGCGGCTGTATCATCAAAAGCGAGACTCAGGTCCATAAGGACGACATCTTCTATCTGGAATTGTCGCTTGACGAAGGTGAACCCCCTCTTGAAGTGGCCGCGATGGTTCTTTCTGTGAGTGCTCGAGGCATCGCTTTCAAGTTCCTTCGAGCCGCCCAAGAGAACAAACGCCTGCTTTCTTTCATCCAAGCCCAGGCACTGGGTCAGCCGGACAAATCCTCAGCTAAAGTCAGTGTCGTCGCCTGAACAGCCAGGCGAATCCCTTCCCCCGCCGTTCGTGAAGCGTCGCTCGTCTCTCGCCCGAAGAAATGAGCGTAAGCCTATAGCGTACGGCTAAGAGGCAGAGATGGATCTACCGAAACCAATGATCGACTCCTCCTCACGACAGACGGTGCTTTTCCCGAGCCATCAGCTCTAAGCCATGCGTTATCAGCTCCGTCCTCCCACGAGATACGCTTCACGGTCTGTGGCGTTGGCGGGCTAGATCGGAGTTTCCCAGGCAGAATGAAGTGGATGGTTGTTGATCAGGTCCTCATGTGCAGCGAGGTCATAGGGTTCAATGGTGAGGTCCTTCTCATCGAGCGGCTCCGGGCAGGCAGGGGAACAGAGATATGTACGATACGATTCAGCCTTCTCCTTCGTGGCAAACCGGCAGAGCCCATATTCCGGCATCCCGGAGGAGGGATACCAAAACGCCAGCTCAATTGCACTTCCCTGGTAGATGCCGAGAGTGCGGTGCGTGATCTGAAACCCGCCGGGCAAATGTGAAGAGGGTTCAAGGGACATCGGACGGCCTTGCCTCCGTATCATAAAGGTCATCCTCATGATAGCATGAGCAACATCCTGCGCTATAGACCGGCTCGCGCAAATCGAAGGAGGACCACCATGGGCAGTCGCATCTCGGTATCCGCCACTATCGCCACCGCGGTTCTGTTCGTAGGGCTCACAGGGTGCGGCTACAACGATCTCCAAGGATTAGACGAAGACAGTAAAGCCGCGTGGAGCGAAGTGGTCAATCAGTACCAGCGGCGAGCCGATCTGATCCCGAACCTGGTTGCCACTGTCAAAGGCTATGCCGCGCATGAGAAGGATACGTTCGAAGAGGTGGTACAGGCGCGTGCGCAAGCCACGGGGATTCACGTGACGCCTGAAACGTTGAAAGATCCGGCCGCCTTCGAACAATTCCAAAAGGCGCAGGCTGGTCTCACGTCGGCGTTAAGCCGCCTCATCGCTATTGCAGAGAATTATCCTAATCTAAAAGCCGACCAGAACTTCCGTGATCTCCAGAGTCAACTCGAAGGAACAGAAAATCGCATTGCCGTCGCGCGCAAGCGCTACATCGAGAAAGTGGCGGAGTATAACAAGGGCGTTCGTTTTTTCCCCACGAACCTGACGGCGAAGTTCCTCCTCCATATGGAAGAGAAGCCGAACTTTACCGTGGCGGATGAAAAGGCTGTGGCCAAGCCGCCAGAGGTGAAGTTCAACTGAACCCAGAGTTACGATGGATGCAATCAGCATGAGCCGTGTCTGGCGAGAGCCGGCACGGCTCATGGTCTTTCTCGGGGTAATGCTCATTACGGCCTCGTCCTGGCCTCTCGATGTGCCGCCGCTCACAGGCCGCGTCGTGGACCTTGCGCACGTGCTGCCAGCGGATGTCGCCGCCTCACTCACCCGTGATCTCGAAGCCCACGAGACGAAAACCAGTAATCAAGTTGCCGTTCTAATTCTGCCGTCACTCGATGGCGAACCGCTCGAATCCTTCTCTCATCGTGTCGGTACGACTTGGAAGATTGGCCAGAAGGGGACTGACAATGGCGTGTTGCTGCTCATCGCCCTGCGCGAACGAAAAGTCCGTATCGAAGTGGGTTACGGCCTCGAAGGCACCTTGACGGACCTCCGTTCCGCCCACATCATCCGCCAGGAGATTGTGCCACGGTTTCGAAGCGGAGATCTGCCGGGCGGCATCGCCGCTGGAGTCCGGGCCATCCTCGATACTATTGAAGGCACCTACAAGGCAGACGAGGTGCCTTCGGGTCATGCTCGCTCCGGCCAGGAGCCGAACGCGTTTCAGTATGTGATTATTGGGATCGTCGTCGGGACCTTGGCCGGCATTGTGTTGAGCCATGGACTTCATGGCACCCGTGCCTTGCTTGGGAGCCTGCTCGCTTTTTTCGTCGCGCAGTTCGCGAGTGTGGGGTTGGGTCTCGCGGCAGCCGGGGTGACGGCCTTCTTGCTGTGGCTCATCCTGCAAGCGAATCGCGGCCGAGGCCAGAGTACAGGGTGGGGAGAGGGTTTCATGACAGGACCGGGCGGCGGATTCGGCGGTGGCTCATTTGGCGGAGGTGGTGGCGGATTCAGCGGCGGCGGCGGTAACTTTGGCGGCGGCGGTGCCTCGGGAGGTTGGTAGATGAAGCTCTTTACCGACGCAGAACGTGAACGGATCAGACAAGCAGTCCAACAAGCCGAGCGAGTCACGAAGGGCGAGATTGTACCGATGATCGTCCCGGCCTCGGCGCTGTACCGCGAAGCCGGCTATCGAACGGGGCTCATGCTTGCCTTGCTCGTGCTGGCCCTCCTTCTGACGATAGAGATCTACTGGCTGCCGTGGGGGTGGCACGCCGGCAACGCCGGCGTGCTGTTGTTGGCGGTCGTCGCGGCGTATGGACTCGGGCAATGGCTTGGCAGGGTTCCGAGGGTCATCCGCCTCGTCACGTCACGCGAGCGTATGGCGCATAAAGTGACCCTGCGTGCGGAGCAGGCGTTCTACAAGCACGGGTTGCACAATACAAAAGGGCGTACGGGTATCCTGATTCTCGTTTCGTTGCTGGAGCGACGCGTGCACATATTGGCGGACAAAAGCATCAACGATCGCGTTCCCACCGGCACATGGGACGGACTGGTCAACGGCATCCTCGACGGCATTCGAACCGGACAAGCGACCGACGCCATCTGTGCGGCGATTGCGAAGTCCGGGGCCCTCCTCGCGCAGGTCAGTCCTGCCGGTTCCGGCGACAATCCCAACGAGCTGCCGGATACGTTGATTCAGGAGCCATAATCGTCGGCTTGATAGACTGCTCGGCGTCGTTCCGCTAGAATCTCGATTCATGCCCGACCCCACGGTAGTGTACCCAGTTCCAACGAATGCGCAGGATGAGACTCGCTCGGTGGTCAAAGCGGCCGGTTTGATCGGCGTGGCCACCTTCTCCAGTCGCATCCTCGGGTTCATCCGCGACATGGTGTTGGCGACCCTTTTTGGGGCGACGCCTGTGGCAGATGCCTTCTTCGTGGCGTATCGTGTTCCCAATTTGCTTCGTGAGTTATTTGCGGAAGGGTCGATGTCTTCCGCCTTCATTCCGGTCTTCACGGAATATCAGACGCTCAGATCGAAGCGAGACGCCTGGGAACTGGCGAGCGCAGTTTTCACGACGCTGCTCACGATCGTGACCGGTATCACGATCGTGGGTATTCTCGCCGCGTCGGGGATCGTCTGGCTCCTGGCGCCGGGGTTTCATGACGATCCAGCGAAGCTGGGTATGACCACGCTGCTCACGCGGATGATGTTCCCCTATCTGATCTTTATCAGCCTGGCCGCGCTGGCGATGGGTATCCTGAATTCCATGCGCGCCTTCGCGGCTCCTGCGTTCTCGCCGGTGTTCTTTAATATTTTTATCATTGGCTGCGCGCTCTTTTTATCGCCGGTGATGTCGGAGCCGATTCTCGGCGTGGCCATCGGGGTTGTGGCGGGAGGCGCGGCGCAGTTTGTTATGCAGTTGCCCGGCTTGCGTCTGCGCGGCATGTTGTTCGGATTCCGGTTCGACCCAAGTCATCCCGGCGTGCGGCGGATCGGCGCACTGATGGTGCCGTCCCTCCTCGGTCTCTCCGTGACGCAGATCAACATTACCGTGAGTACGATCCTCGCCTCCTTCTTTGCGGGTGGGCCGACCTATCTCTTCTACGGCATGCGGTTGATTCAGTTTCCGCTCGGGATTTTTGGCGTGGCATTAGCCACGGCCATTTTGCCGACACTCTCGGCGCAGGCCTCGCGCGGGGCGCTGGATGAACTGCGGACGACGTTGGGATTCGGCCTTCGCATGATCCTCTTTATCATCCTACCGGCCATGCTGGGCCTAATCCTGTTGCGTCAGCCAATCGTCCATCTGTTCTTTGAGCACGGGACCTTTACGGCGCACGATACGGCCGAGACCGCGCTGGCGGTGCTCTGTTATTCCGTCGGCCTCTGGGCCTTCGGAGGCGTCCGCATCATTGTCTCGGCCTTCTATTCACTGCAAGACACGCGCACGCCCGCCATCTCTGCGGCCATCGCCGTCGCGGCCAACCTCGTCTTCTCGCTCCTGCTGATGTCGTCTCTTGGCGCGGCCGGACTGGCCTTGGCCACAGCTCTAGCGGCGATGGTCAATGGAGGCATCTTGGTCGCCGTGCTGCATCGTCGATTGGGCGGCGTGGAGTGGCGCTCTGTGGGACGATCGTCGGTGCGGGTGCTGATCGCATCCGTGCCGTTGGTTGTGGTCTGTGTGTGGGTGGCAGCGGCACCGGTCTGGACGCATCCAGGTGAATGGATCGAGAAATCGGCTATGCTCTTTGTAGCGATCGGATTGAGCGTGAGTGGTTATCTAGGCGTCCACGCCTTGCTGCGGTCTGAAGAGCTCGATCTGGTATGGGGAATGCTCAGACGGAAACTGAAGCGAGGAGCGGCCTGAGGCAATGGGCAAGAGACACCCTTCACCGAAACACCCCACGCCCGACGTCGCACGCTTCACGGCCTGCGTCTTCCGCACGCCATGGGGCTGGATGGGAGTTTCCGAAACGAAGAAGGGGATCGATGCTGTTGTGTTGCCGAAGGCGTCGCGTCAGGCCGTGTTGTGCGAGTTGCAAACGAGTTCAACCGAGCTGCTGAATGATCAGGCTTCTTCACGATTACGAGAGGCGCAGGCGCAACTGATCGACTATCTAGCCGGAACACGCCGGACTTTCGATCTGTCGCTCGACCTCTCACGAGGGACGAGTTTTCAACGGAAGGTCTGGCAGACCCTTCGACGTGTCGCCTACGGAGAGCTTCGGTCCTATCAATGGGTGGCTGTCCGTGTTGGGGGTAGACAGTATGCCCGTGCCGTTGGAAATGCCGTGGGGGCGAATCCGATGCCGATCGTGATCCCTTGCCATCGGATCGTGGCGCAGGATGGGTCGCTTGGAGGATTCTCCTGCGGCTTGCCCACGAAACGAAAACTGCTCACTCTCGAAGGAACCCTGGCTGAGCTTCGACCGAGACGATCTTAGCTCACATCATTCATGAGCGCTTCTACTATGATCGCCGATCCGCTGCTACGACGAGCCTTCAGCTGGCTGGCCCCTTGGCCCTTCACCGTGTTATGCATCGGGTCCTCACGGCTCCGCGCGCCGGTCTCGCACCTCCTCCCTCACCCTCCCCCATACTATGGGGGAGGGATGGGTGGGGGACGACGAACAGTCATGAATATTGCGGGCTAACCCATGAAGGCCGTGATTCAGCGGGTGACCAGAGCGTCAGTTCAGGTTGAGGGCAAGACCGTGGGCCAGATCGAATCCGGTCTCCTGATCTTACTGGGCGTGGCGAAAGGCGATGGAGAATTGGATGGCCGGTATCTTGTCGAGAAGATTCGCACGCTCCGGATCTTTTCCGATGAGCAGGGGAAGATGAATCGCTCGCTGGTGGATATCGGAGGATCGGTCTTGCTGGTTTCCCAGTTCACCCTACTGGGAAGGACGGCGAATGGCCGCCGGCCGAGCTTTGACGAGGCGGCTCCTTCGGACGAAGCCAAGCGTCTCTATGAAGCGGTGGCAGCCGAATTGCGGGCGCAAGGGATTTCGGTTGAAATGGGGGTCTTTGCCGCGCACATGCAGGTCGAGTTGCTGAACGACGGACCGGTGACCTTTGTGCTCGATAGCCGCGGTGCGAGCTAGCAGGCTGTTGAAAAAGCCGGTCATCTCGCTCGCCCGCCCTGAGGCTGCCAAGACAGCCTCAGGGCCCGGGGACGCGCTTTTCTCCGGGCGGCGTTCTCGCATCGCTCCCAAGTACCGTGAAAGGTAAGACGTGAAAGGTGAAACGTAGGACTGCCGAGTGCTCTTGCTCCGAAACGTTTCACGTTTCACGGATCGCTGGACGGTCTTTTTGAACAGCCTGCTGGTTCTGCCAGTCCCGATCTGTGCTCAAGTCTGTCTCGCGAAGACCGATAGAAGGATCATAGGGCCGACGTCGGCACTTCGACCAAGATCTGCTATACTAAAATCACGCGTATTCGGAATGTGTGAGAGGTGGATATGGGAACGCAAGTTCCGCCACGGCATCCGCTCCGTCAGCTATTCGGCGCCCTGACCGAGAAAAGTTTCACGGAACATCTCGGGTGGCCAGACCCGAACGTCACCGGCTACGTCTCCAACCTGCTCGTCGACTTTACCCACACCGACCAACTCTATAAAATCAGAAATCAACAAGACCAACCGGTCGAAACGGTGGTGGACCTGTTGTTTGAATCGGAAGTGTTGCTCGAAGCACAATCGATGGATCGTGAACGGGACGTGCATCAGCACATCGGTGATTTCACACTCTTCATGGCGGGACTGTTTCCGGAATATTTGCGCCGCCTCAAGACGGCCGGATTGATCTACCACAAGGATTTCCTCGTGGACTATATGAAGACGGGAAAGCGCTCCTACGGGATTGTCGCCCAAATGGCCGATGGTCCGTCACAGGAGGAACCTCCTCTGTTCCGAAAACTCTCTGACAACTTCGAGCTCTGCGTCACAGGGCTGGGGTTCGTGCGGTCCGATCTGGACCGCATGAAAGATCCGGCATACCGACAGGCTCGTGATCTTCTCCTCAATTGACCAGCTCCCGTCCTCACATTCTTGCCCACGGAGGCGCCGGTCTTCGAGGCGTGACGCCGGCGCAGGCCACGTGTCTGGCCGATGCGCTCGCGGCTGGCTACGCCATCCTTGCGCAAGGAGATCTTGCGCTGATCGCCGTTGAATGTACGATCGGTCTCCTGGAGCAATCGGGGTTGTTCAATGCAGGACGAGGCGCGAATCGCCAGCTGGATGGGGTGCAGAGGATGGACGCTGCAATCATGGAAGGGACCCACCTCAAAGCCGGAGCCGTCGCCTCGATCGAAGGGATCGTGCATCCGATTACGGCGGCCAGATTGGTCATGGAAGACACGAATCATGTCTTGCTCGCGGGACCTCCGGCCACGCGGTTTGCCCAGCACGGTCAACTTGAACAGCTACCGAAGGCGCGACCGCTTCGCCGGAATTCCGGCACGTCTCCTCGTGCCTCAATTGCTGCAGTGGAGACGCTGCGTCTCTATCGAGCGATGTTGAAATCTAAACGGACAGGGAAGGACCAGCATGGGACCGTCGGCGCTGTCGCCGTGGATCGGTTCGGGACGGTGGCAGCAGGGGCGTCAACCGGAGGGATCGATTCGATGTTGCCAGGGCGGGTTGGCGACAGCCCGCTCATCGGATGTGGAGTCTACGCAGATAATCAGAGTGGGGCTGTGTCGATGACGGGCATGGGTGAAGGCATCATCCGCCTTGTGATCGCCAAGAGTATCTGCGATCATCTGGCTATGGGGAAGAGCCCTGCGGTCGCCGCTCGACAGGTGTTGCGCCTGCTCGTGTCTAGAATTCGAGGGTCGGCTGGGGCCTTAGTCCTCTCGCCGGAAGGACGATTTGCCATCAGGCATGTGACGCCCCATATGGCTGCCGGGTGGTGGAACGGGACCGGCCGGCCGACTGTTCGAGGACAATTTCCATGAAGGACGTGCTTTTTCACTTGGCCTTTCCCACGCACGATGTGGCGGCGGCGAAACGTTTCTATGTCGATGGACTTGGTTGTACGTTGGGTCGTGAATCGAGCCGCGCCGTCATGTTTGGACTCGCGGGGCATCAACTCGTGGCACATCTGACGACGGAATCCCTGCCATCGCAACAAGGTATTTACCCCCACCATTTCGGCCTGGTATTCTTGTCGAAAGACTCGTGGCGACAGTTCTTGGAGCAGGCCCAGGCGAACAGGTTGTCCTTCTATCAACAGCCGCGCGTCCGGTTCCCCGGCACCAGTATCGAGCACCACACATTCTTTCTCGAAGATCCCTCTGGGAACCTCCTCGAGTTCAAACACTATCTCCATGAATCGGCGATCTTCGGTGAGCGAGAGTTTCGTGAGATCGGCGATTCCTCTGAGCATCCCGCTGGGTCGTAGCCTGTAGCAGGATACCGTAACAGTCCGACGGCATGAAAAAGGTTGAGGTTCAGGCTAAGGTTAAGGCTGAGATAAAGAGAGCCTGATCTTCGCTCAACCTTGACCTCGACCTCAGCCTAGTCTCAGTGTCGTTACGGTTCTGGCTGGGGGGATCCCCGATTGATCCGGTTGAGAATACGTTCGTGGCGACGAGCCAGGGCGGTCGTTTTTCGCATGGGATCGTAGCGACGTGGCGACGGCAAGATGGCCGCCAGCCACGCGGCTTCATCGTCCGTCAGGTCGCGCGAGGACTTCTTGAAGTGATGACGGGCGGCTGCCTCAGCGCCATAGACGCCCTGTCCCCACTCGGCGACGTTGAGATACAGTTCGAGAATACGCTCCTTCGTGAGATGATGTTCGAGGGAGCGCGTAATCAGAGTTTCCCGCGCCTTTCGAAGCAGGGACCGTTCGGATGACAGATAGAGGTTTTTTGCCAGCTGCTGAGTAATGGTGCTCCCCCCACGCTTGAGTTCGCCCGCTTCGAGGTTATACAGAGCCGCGTCCTTGATCCCTTCCCAGTCGAATCCCTCGTGGGTGAAGAACGACGCATCTTCCGCTGCCACGACTGCCTGGCGGAGGGAGGGGGAGATACGTGAGAGCGGCATCCACATCCAATGGCGTCCGATAGTGCGGCCTTGTGCCTCAGCCTGAGCCTGGCGCGCTTCCATCAGGGCCGTCACGGTTGGATTGGTCGCGCGTAAGACCGAGACGTCGGGCATCGTGAGTAACCATAAAAAGAGGACTGCCCCGACCGGGAGGCAAAGGCCGATGATCAGGAAGGCCTTCACGCGGGATCGGGCTTGTGCGGTTGACTTCCGCATTAGAGGCTGCGTATCACAGAGGCGATGAGTGCCTGTGTCATTAACATGGTGTCTGGTAGCTGGATGGGTACAGCATGAGAATCCTCACGGCAGAGTTTATCAGAAGTTGTGCGGGGCCAGAACAGTTTCTGAAAGGTGAGCTTCCGGAAGTTGCCTTCATCGGGCGGTCGAACGTCGGAAAGTCCTCCCTCATCAACTCCCTCTTGCAGCGCAAGGGACTGGCCAAGGTGAGCCGCACACCGGGAAAGACCCGCCTAGTCAATCTCTTTCGGATCACCAGCGACGATCCTGGGTTGGCGCGATTTGTGGTGGTGGACTTGCCAGGGTATGGATACGCGAAGGTGTCGAAAGCGCTGCGGGCTCAGTGGGCGCCATTGATCGAGCAGTATCTCGACGGGAGTGAACAGCTGCGCGCGGTGGTGGTGTTAGTGGAAAGTCGAGTGCTAAGCGAACAAGACCGTCAGACGATCGCATGGCTCTCGTCCGTCGGACGCCCCCCCATCGTGGTGGCGACGAAAGTGGACAAGTTAAAAATGAGCGAGCGCGTAAGTGCGCTTTGTCGGCTGCAGAACGGACTGGGATTGGTCGAGGGCGACGAAGTTATTCCTTACTCGTCAGTGACGGGCGAGGGACGGGACCGGTTGTGGGCGGTCCTGAAAGAGCGGATTCGAATTTGATCTCGATGTAGGCCTTGTTCTTGAGGCCTGCCAGCCACGATTGGAAGGCATCTTCGTTTTTCTGCTGAAAGACGAGTCCTTGGATCTCAGCGCGGGCTGTCTCGTACGGGCGGAACTGTTTGGGTTTCTTCTCCTCCAGGCGCACGATGTGAAAGCCTTCAGAGGTCTCGATCACATCCGAGATGCCGCCGGGCACCAGGTTTGCGATGGCGCGCTCGATCCCCGGTAAGAGTTCTCCCTGTCGCACCAAGCCCAGGCGCCCTCCGTGTGAGGCGTTCTCGCCGTCGGAAAAGCGTAACGCCACATCCTCGAAGGACTCCCCCTGCTTGAGCCGCGCCATCACCTCGCGAACCTTCTCCATCGCGTCGGCCGTATCGTCCGGTGAGCGGGGCCGAATGAGAATCTGACTGAGCGTGTACTCCTCCGAGAGCGCAAACCGATCGCGGTGTTCCTGGAAGTACCGTTTGATGTCGGAGTCTGCGACCATCACTCCACTCTGCACCTCGCGGTCGACGATCCTGAGCAGCGCCAGCTGTTCTCGGACGCTTTTCATGTCTGCCGGGTTCGTCTCGTCGATCGTTCTCCCCTGTCGCTTCATCTGTTGAACCGCCTGCTGGACTTCCTGATCGGTGACCGTGATGCCTCGCGCCTTGGCTTCCTGGAGTTGCAACTTGCGCTCGATCATTGAGGTCAGCGCCATGTATTCCGCCGTCTTGAGCCGACGCGCGAGGCCGTCGCCGCGGTACTCTTTCTGAATCCGCTCACGCTCCGGGGCGAGTTCCCGTTTCATCTCGGACAGCATGATGAGGTCCGAGTTGACGATCGCGATGATCCCATCTTCCACCTGCGCGGCTGAAAGAAGGGATGTCTGTGCGATCAGCCCGAGCGTGAAGAATACCGTGTGTCTCAGCCAGTCTGGTGCCATCGTGATCCTGGACATGGGTCTCGCCACGCGCCGATGGGATCGGCCGGTCGGCGAGGGTTCGCTGGATTGTACACGAATTGCGGAGGACTTGAGGAGTCTGAGTGAGGACAATTTCGATCCGTGACGATTCAGCGCGCGCCGACGTCGTCGGCGACATAGCGAGACGCGTCGGCGAGGCGGATGACCGCCTTTGCGCGGATATCGGCGATCACGCCTTCAAAACGTTTTCGGCGTTTCTCGTTGAGCAGTTCTTGCCGGAGGCGTTCCCGAACGGCCACGTCCGCCTGAATAACTTCTTTGTCGAGCGCCGTGATCATGACGAGGTAGTAGCCGGCGTCCGCCTTGATCGGCGCACTGACCATTCCGGGCTTGAGGGTATGAATAACTGCATCGACTTCGGGAATGACCAATCCCTTGTGATAGGGGCCGAGATCGCCCCCCATCGCTTTTGTCTTGCCGTCGATGGAATAGCGCTGCGCAAACTTGGCGAAGCTTCCCCCTTGATTGACCTGCTTTTCGAGATCTTTCGCGGCCGGAAAATTGGGCAGCAGCATCTGCGACACTTGCACTTTCAATGGCGTGAGGAGTTCGTGGGCATGTTGCTCGTAGAAGGCGTCCAATTCCTCCTTCGAGAGTTCGACCTTGGCTTTGATCCGGTCCTTGAGGAGTTCGTCGAGAATCAGTTGTTCCCGGTAGCGTTGCGCTCGATCGCGGATGGCATCGTTCTGGTCGAGTCCTAGATTGCGCGCTTCCTGCATGAGTAGCTCTCGGGTGATGAGTTCGTCGAGGAAGAGGCGCTTCCCCCCTTCTTTCTGGTACCGTGCCCTGGTGGCCTCGGCCAGTTCTCCCCAGCGGGTGTCGAATTCGGTCTGCGTGATTTGTCGACCATTGACGAGGGCCAGCACGCCTTCCTCGGGCGGTGGCGTACAGCCGATGAGCAATAGGAAAGTGCCACCGATGGCGCCGGCGACCAGGGAGAGGAGGCGAACTGCGACGACGTTCACGGGTCTGTTCGATATTCGAGCCATAAATGCGCGAGACCTTGTTAGCGAGATGATTGTGGGGGCATCGTGGTGTTGGTATCACAGCCTCCCAGGCTTTGCAAGGTTGCGGTGAGTTCTCGAAAGATAGAAGTCCAGTCCTCATGCGGCATTTGGAGCTCGAACGAAAGCGGAGACAGGAAGCAAATCCGTTTCTTGTACCGGTCCATCATCCGGTGAATCGCTTGGCTTGAGACCCGGCTCTTGGCGTCGAGCGTGACGACGACGGAGCGGGTCTTGAGTTCGATCGATCTCAGACGCAAGGCCTTGGCCTGGAGCCGGACCTGCATGACTTCGAACAGTCGCTCGACGGAGTCCGGGGCCAACCCATACCGATCCTGTATTTCGCCATGGAGTAAGGCGAGGTCTCCGACTTGGGTGCAGGACGAGAGTCGTTTGTAAAACGAGAGGCGCTGGTGGGGATCGGCGACGTAGTCATCCGGAATGAAGGCGGAGACGTTGAGCCGGAGGGTGGGATCCGGCTCTTCTTCCACCACCTGACCCTTGAGACGCTGGACGGCCTGCTCCACCATCTGCATGTATAGATCGAGCCCGATGGCAGCGATATGCCCCGATTGCTGTTTACCGAGGAGGTTGCCGGCGCCACGGATTTCCATATCCGCCGCGGCGATGCGGAAACCGGCCCCCAGTTCGGTAAATTGCTGAATGGCGGTGAGGCGCTTCTGGGCGTCTTCACTCAACTGTCCCTCGTCGGGGACCAGGAAGTAGGCGTAGGCCTGGTCGCCGCTTCGTCCTACGCGCCCGCGCAATTGGTACAACTGTGCGAGGCCGAACATGTCGGCACGATTGATGAAGATCGTGTTGGCATGGGGCACGTCGATTCCTGATTGGATAATGGCCGAGGCGATCAACACATCCGCCTCTCGGCGAAAAAACTTCAACATCACGGCTTCGAGCGGTTTGGCGTTCATTTGCCCATGAGCCATCACGATGCGCGCGTTGGGCACCAGTTGTTGAAGCCAGGCTCCCGTCTTCTCCATCGTTTCGACCCGGTTATGGACGAAGTAGATCTGTCCGCCCCGCCCTATTTCGCGCAACATGGCCTCCCGAATGAGGGTGTCGCTCGATCGGACGACCTGCGTGCGAATGGACAGGCGGCCCGCCGGAGGGGTCTCGATGATCGAGAGATCCCGCACGCTCGCCATCGCCATCTGTAAGGTGCGAGGAATCGGGGTGGCGGTGAGCGTCAAGACGTCGACTTGGGTGCGGAGTCGCTTCAGGCGTTCCTTGTCTTTGACGCCGAACCACTGTTCCTCATCGATGATCACCAGGCCCAGGTTGTGGAACAGCACATCCTTCTGGATGAGCCGGTGCGTGCCGATCACCACGTCGACGCTGCCGGCCGCCACATCTTTGAGAATGGCTTGGGCCTCCTTCGGCGATTGGAATCGGGAGAGCAGGGCCACGCGCGCCGGGAATGGCGCGAATCGTTCCGAGAAGTTGTCGTAATGTTGGTGCGCCAACAGGGTCGTGGGGACGAGCACCGCCACCTGGCGATTGTCTTCCACGGCCTTGAAGGCCGCCCGCATGGCCACTTCAGTTTTTCCGTACCCGACGTCGCCGCACACCAGGCGGTCCATCGGTTTTTTGGATTCCATGTCGTGCGTAATATCTTCGATCGCTTTGAGTTGATCCGCCGTTTCTTCGTACTCAAATGCGGCCTCGAACTCGTGGTACATCGTGCTGTCGAATCCATAGGCATGGCGCGTCACGAGTTCACGGTTGGCATAGAGGTCGACCAACTCGTGGGCCATCTCCTCGATGTCTTGCTTCACGCGCGCGGTCGTTTTAGCCCAATTGGTGCCGCCCAAACGTTCAAGGCGCGGCGCATGGCCTTCCGCCCCGCTATATCGCTGCACATGGTTGAGCCGCTCCAGCGGGACGTATAGCGTGTCGCTCCCGGCGAACTCCAGGATCAAATAGTCACTGTCGAAGCCTTGCACGGAGAGGCGCTTGAGGCCTCGATATTTGGCGATGCCATGTTGGACGTGGACGACATAGTCGCCCACGTTGAGATCTTCCAACGAGGAGAGGAAGGTCGCGGCTTTACTTTTGGCCTGCGGCTTGTGGCGTGCGCCTTTGGCAAATAGTTCCTCTTCCGTCAGAACGGCCAAGCGCAAGTCCGGTGCGAGGAATCCTGCGGACAAATCGCCGTGCAAGACGTAAAACGGCGCTTTGGTTTTACTGGAAGCGGTCCAGGCGCCCACGGCCCATTCCATCGCCGGCACATCGTGTTCGCGCAAGAGTGCCAGCAAGCGATCCACTTGACCGCGACTTCTTGCGACGAGCACCACGCGGCACTCCTCTCGCAGGCGATCCATGGTGGCCAGGGTCTGGCTGAAGGGCATCCCGCGAGCTCCGAGGCCCGCGCTGGCCGGGGTCTGAGCGGGAAAGGTCTGGACCGGATTCCAGGACGCATCGCTCGCGGTGAGTGGCTCGAGGGCGAGCGTGGGCCAGCCGTTCGTGTGATCCATGAGTTCAGGCCAGGAGAGAAACAACCGCTCCGGTGACGGGTAGGGCACGACCGTTTCCCGATCGGCGTGGCGCAGATAGCCGTCGTCGATTTTGTTCCAGAGGTCCGCACAGGCCCCCTCCAACGCAGCCGGCTGATCCAGGACCAATACAGGCTGTTCGGTGAAATACTCGAAGAGGGTGTTCATGGCGGGATAGAGATCCGGCGCGCGCCACTCGGCATCCGCAGAAATAGGAGCGAGGGCCTCAGGCGAAGTCTCCGCGCGGAGATATTCCCGCGCCGGAAGGATCACCGCTCGATCCAACTTTGCGGTGGACTTCTGCGTGGCGGGATCGAACAGGCGGAGCGAGTCGATTGTTTCGCCGAGGAATTCGGCACGAAGCGGCTCGGCATAAGCCGTTGAAAAAATATCCACAATGCCGCCTCGAACACTGAACTCGCCGGGGATTTCCACCACCGAAACTCGGCGATAACCAAGACGTAAGAGTCCGCCGGTGAGAGCTTCTCGTTCTATCGTGCCGCCCAGCTTGAACTGTAGGGTGGTGTGGGCAAAGGCTGTGACGGGCAACAGCCGCTGCATCAGCGCCGCGATGGAGGTGACTAGGCAGGTCTGTGGGACGCTCCGAATATGATGGAGGGCATTCATCCGGCGCGCGACCAGACTGACAAGGGGCGCGCTGCCCTCGTAGGGCAAGATTTCCCATTTCGGGAACAGGGCGAGGGGGGCCGTCGGAAGGCCGATGAGATCATGGAAAAAGTGCAGGTCATCAAAGAGTCGTTCAGCCGCCTCGTCCGACCCGGTGACGATCAGCCAGGACCGACCCCCCAGTTTGCCCATCTGGGGATGCAGGAGCGTCGTGAGGGCGAGACCGGCGGTGGAGCCGTGCAAACCTATGACAGAGGGACGGCCTGTTCCGCCTCCAAGTGCCGCGGCGACAGGAATGAACCATTGGGATGCTGTAGGGGTGTGGATAGTATCGGCCACTGCGACTGCTTATGTTGTAGTTGAGCGAATACGTTGAATCAGCGCCGTGGTGGAGACGCCGGGGACCAAGGGAATAGTACGGACGACTCCGCCCCGCGCTTCGACGATCTCGCGGCCGACGATCCGCTCCACCGCCCAATCTCCGCCTTTGACGAGGATATCCGGCTGCAACGTGGCGATCAGGCTCTGGGGATCCGGTTCGTTGAATAGGATCACATAATCGACACAGCCGAGCGCAGCGACCACTTCCGCCCGCTGAGCGTCCGAGACGATCGGCCGATCCGGTGCCTTGCTCAAACTCCTGACGGACGCGTCGCTGTTCACGGCGACAACAAGCAGGTCGCCCAGGTCTTTCGCAGCCTGAAGGTAGCGCGTATGGCCCACGTGCATGAGATCAAAACAGCCGTTGGTTAAGACGATTCGTTTCTTCTGTGCACGGGCTTGTTGCAAGATCGGAGCGAGTTGTTCCTTGGTTAGGGTCTTCGCGGGCATGGCTCCATCATACCGGCTGCGGGCCTGGATGGAAAGAGACAGAACATTAATTGGTGTCGTCGTGGCTCACGCCGCCTAACCCAATCACCGACGACCCGTGTTTGGTAATCAGCGCGTCCATCGCCTCAATGGCTTTCGTCCGTCGTTGGTCGAACAGTCCAGGCGGCGCAGGAGACAGGGAGGAGAGCGCGAGCCCAGCCAAGCGGTACTCGGTGCCGGGCTGAAGGAGTTCCCACAGCGCATGTTGGACGGTCGGCCACATGTCGGGATCGTAGTTCAGTGGGTGGGGAAAGCGATGCTGCTTGGTCATGATGGCGAAACGGGAGTCTTTCAGTTTCACCGTGCAGGATCCGGCGGCCAATCCTTCCTGTCGGAGATCCCGCGCCAGATCACGGAGGAATCCGCGCAGGGTTCGCTCAAGAAAAGGACGATCATGCATATCGTGTTCGAAAGTGGTTTCGTGACTGAGACTTTTGGCCTCCCGGTTTGCCACCACCGGGTCGTGGTCGATTCCCCGCGCCAGTTCTCGAACCCAGTGGAGTCGCGTGCCGAAGATATGACGCAAGGGTTGATCCCAGCGTTGGTCCAACAGCTCGCCGATTGTCTTGAGTCCGAGCGGTTCCAAATGTGCGGCAGTCTTGGGACCGATCCCCGGCAATGCGCGCAAAGGCCGCTGCGCTAAGAACGCTTCTTCCGTACCCGGTGGGACCGTCACCAGTCCGTCCGGCTTGTAACTATCCGCTGCAATTTTAGCGACGGTCTTGCCCGTCGAGACGGCGATAGTGCAGCGCAATCCCGTAGCCTCGGACAGCGCATCCTTCACGAGTTGTCCGAGTGAGCGAGGATCGGGATGGCGGGTCTGGAGCTGTGTCGTATCGGCATAAAACTCGTCGATGCTGCTCCATTCGGTGAGCGGGAATAACTGATCGGTCACGGCCCGCATCTGTTCATGCAGCCGACGATAGAGCGGTCTGTCCGGAGGAATGAGAATGAGAGTGGGGCAGAGACGTCTGGCTTCAGCTGTCGGCATGGCAGAGTGGACGCCGAATGAGCGAGCCGCGTAACTTGCAGCCGCGATAATGCCTCGCGGGGGTGGTCCACCGACGGCCACCGGTTTGCCGGTAAGGCTTGGGTCTGCCAGGACGGCCGCTGAGGCGAACATGGCATCCACGTCTCCGAACAGGATCTGGCGAGACCAGCGCATGGATTATCTCAAAGTACGTCGCTCGTATCTCGTCGTTCGCAGGTGGAGAACTTCCTGGCTTGCGAGATACGCTTCACGAGAGACGGTCTGCAGGCGAACTGTTTCAGCATCCTGCTAGAAAGTAAAGGACAATTGGGCTAGCGGCAAGAGGGGATGAGGAGGTGTAGGAGGAGGCTCCTGGTGAATCCGCCTCACCGATCCCAATTCTTGTAGTAATCCCCGACAGATGCCGCAATGGTGCCGACGCGGCTGAATCGTCCGTCGCTGGCGTCGGTACACCCGGCCGCATTGCCGACAACGCCAGGCAAATCGCGTGAGGGCGAGGACTTCCTTCTGTAGCGAGTGGTAGATAGTGATCGCCAGGGTGCCGTTCCGATTCATCTCGGTCATCTTGCGGAGAAAATCCGGTCCATGATTCGGCCGCCGCTTCAGGATGTCGTATTGCCATTGATGAATCATTTCGTGCGCCAGCGTGCTCTCGATCTCCTGCTCGCCGTATTCGCTCCGTTGGGCAACTTGATGCAGCAAGGGAAGGGATAGGCGAATTTCGCGCCTGGTCGGCGGGCGAAGACCATCCTGGTCTAGCCGTGGACGCGGTCCCCGACGACTTACGAACATGCCGACCGAGGCGGTCAGTCGACGGCTCCAGACGAGATCGATCGGGAGCAGCAAGCCCGCGAAGTAGCGGTCATTCAGTTCGCTCCACATCTGGGTCAGATGCTGTGAGGTCACGGGAGGGGGTTGGGGTGGAGACATGCGAAGGGGGGTCATCCCAATTCTTCGTGGACCGCCGCGGCCAGTAACGGCACCATGATTTCGTGGTGGCCGATCAGGGAGTAGCCTTTCCCGCCTTTCTGGGTTGGCCGACGCACCACGTTTGTGAGCGGGCGGTAGTGAGCCAAGAAGTCCATGTCTACGGTCGTAATGTTGGTCAGATCATGACCAAGATTGCGCCCCAGTGATACCGCTTTGAGGAAGACTTCCGGCAAAATGACGGCAGAGCCGAGATTGAGATACACGCCCCCCTCCATCCCTGACACGACGGCCGCAAGCCGTCGGAAGTCCAGCAGCGAGGTCGCTCCAGTGGCGGCTCCGTCCGCGGCAGGATGCATATGGATGATGTCGGTACCGATGGCGACGTGCACGGTCACTGGAATACCGAGCCGCGCTCCGGTCGCCAGGATGCTTGTCTCGCGATGGGGAAACTGTCCCTGGCGTCGGTTGATGTAGTGGCCGACGGATTCGCCGAGCCCCTCGCGATCGTGGGCCCCGCGGACGATCGCCTCGTTCAGCATGCGGCCGGTTTCTTCCGCCATTCCGAAGCGGCCCTCGTCAATCTCCGCGTCGACTTCCTCAGACGTGTGTCCCATGAGCGCCAATTCGAAATCGTGAATGATTCCAGCGCCGTTCATAGCCACGGCCGACACGATCCCTTGCTGCATGAGGTCCACAAGAATCGGACTCAATCCGACTTTGACGACGTGAGCGCCGATTCCCACGATGACCGGCCGGCCCTTGCGATGGGCCTTCGCGACGGCTTTGGCGACTGCGCGCAACGTTTTCACGCCGAGGATATCCGGCAGCGAGCGATAGAATTGGCTGAAGCTGCCCCCACGGTGCCAGGGGCGAGCACAGTCGGAGACGCGGACCTTGCTGTGCCGTTTCTTGAGCGGATACGTCGTGAGATCCGTCACGTTGATCGGTGGGATCAGGTTTGGGGTCGTGACAGGGGGCCGGTGCCGGTTAGGAGGCTTTGGCAAGGAGCTGTTCCTCGATGAGTTCACACAGGACATGGCCGAGCGTGATGTGACTTTCTTGAATGCGGGCCGTGACCGTTGAGGGCACGACGAACGGATATTCCACCAGACCAGCCAGTTTCCCGCCGGTCCCCCCGGTCCAGCCAATGGTCGTGAGGCCACAAGCCTGCGCGGCGTCCACACCCTTCAACACGTTGGGTGAATTGCCGCTTGTGCTGATGGCAATGGCGACGTCGCCTTTCTGTCCATGGGCGCGAATCTGGCGGGCAAAGAGTTCGTCGAAGCCGTAGTCGTTGGCGATGGCGGTGATGGCGGCGATGTCGGTGACCAGGGCGATGGCCGGGAGCGGAGCCCGCTCGCGTTTATACCGCCCGACGAACTCGGCGGCCAGGTGAGTCGCATCCGTAGCACTGCCTCCGTTGCCGAACAATAAGATTTTGTGTCCTTGGCGAAAGGCCGTGGCGATCAGCGTCGCGACCTGCACGATGCGATCGGCATGTTCACGCGCGAACTGTTGCTTGACGGTCGCGCTTTCGGCAAAGGCACTGAGTACATGCTCTTTCATGGGAAATGATTCTAGGCAACCTGCTGGCACCTGTCAAACGTGACTCGCAGACCGGCTACGATTTTATTGTGGTGATGGGACCTGTCTGCCGGATGGCGTTCATCGCCAAGGCAATCATGGAGCCGACATCGGAGACCGTCGCCGGCAGGATGAGTGTATTGGTCGCTTTGGCCAACTCCCCAAACTTGGTGATGTACTGTTCCGCCACGCGCAGCTGGACGGCCTCCTGACCGCCTGGTATTTGGATCGTTTCTGCGACTTTGCGCAGCCCCTCGGCGGTGGCCTGCGCGATGGCGAGGATCGCCGATGCGGCCCCCTCCGCCTCGTTGATCTGCTGCTGTTTCTTTGCCTCGGAGGCTTTGATGACTTGTTGTTTCTCACCCTCGGCCTGGTTGATGGCCGCGTCGCGCTCGCCCTCTGATGTGAGAATCACCGCACGCTTTTCTCGCTCCGCACGCATCTGCTTTTCCATCGCGTCCAGTACGCCCTTCGGAGGGGTGATGTTCTTGATCTCATAGCGTAAGACCTTGACGCCCCAGGCTTCCGAGGCCTTGTCGAGTTCGTTCACCACCTGGATATTGATGTTGGTCCGCTCCTCGAACGTCCGATCGAGTTCGATCTTGCCGATCTCGCTCCGCAGCGTGGTCTGCCCAAGCTGGATCAGCGCGAAATGAAAGTCGCTGATGCCATAGGACGCGCGCTGAGGATTCAATACTTTAAGGTACAAGATGCCGTCTACTGACACCTGTACGTTATCGCGTGTGATACAGACCTGCTCAGGGATGTCGATGGCCGCTTCCTTGAGCGAATGTTTGTAGCGAATGCGATCGATGAAGGGGAAGAGAATATGAAACCCCGCGTCCAGCGTAGCCGCATATTTGCCGAGTCGCTCGACCACATAGGCGCTTTGCTGCGGCACGACCACGGCGGTCTTGCCGATGATGATCAGCACCAGCAACGCCAACAACAGCACCACAAAGAGTCCACCGGTCATCGTTATCTCCTCCACAGTTGTTCGCCTTCCAGCCCGTCCTCATTCATTCGGCTGTAATCCACAGGGTGAGCCCCTCGACCCGTTCAACCTTGCATCGTTGGTTCTTTTTCAAGAGAGCGGACCCGGCATTATGAGCGGTCCACGTGGTACCGCGCAGTTCCGCCTTGCCGGTACCACCCGGCGCCAGATCCTCGATAGGAATTGCGCTTTCGCCCATCATCGAGTCCACGGTCGGCATTCCCTTGTCCTGAGTCTTGATCCAGGCCAAGAGCGGGCCGCGGAAGACGAGCAGCGACAAAATTGCGAGTCCTGAAAACAAGAGCCATTGGAGCCATTCCGCTTGGGCAAACCCCAGGCCGGTGAGACTGCCGACGATCAGAGCCGCCAACCCAAAGAAGAGGATATAGAAGCCGCCTGGCGTGGCCATTTCGACGCCAAGGAGCACGAGCCCGACCAGCATCCAATACCACCAGATCATGGAGGAACCTCGTTCGGTGTTGTGTGTCGCAGTGAGGGATCGAAGATGTCGACGAAAGTTTAAGCGTGTTTCAGTAGACCGTCAAGGAGAAGTCTGCAGGCCGGACAGTGAATTGATCGCTCAGTGTGGTAATGATTTATAGGGCGGGAGAAAAGTCTTCCCGGCAAGGCCGCATTGAGCGAAGAGTCGAGGCGTACTCTCTGTTGCACGTTGAGACTCTGAGCGATACGAGAACGAAGCCGGAATGATTTTCCGCAGTCCTATGCTATAGTCCGCGCGCAATGGCGCAGGACCAACCAGTCAAAGCTTTGGTGATCGCGCTCACCGACCATGCGGCGGCGGCGGTCTATGCGATTAATCGTCTTCAGCCGGAATCGCTCTGCTTCGTGTTACCGGAAGAGGCGAAAGCGCTCGTAGAATCCGAAGTCCAGCCGAAAATTGAGCACATGCCCAGACGGTGGGATTGGGTGGTGATGGCGGAGACCGGCGAATTTGTCGGCTGTTATCAGACGCTCGCCCGGATACTCCCTGAGATGTTGCGTACATGGGAGGTGCAGCCAGGCGAGCTTGTCGTCGATGTGACCGGGGCCACTCCAGCCATGGCCGGGGCACTGACGTTAGTCACCATGTCGATGAGTTCGCGGATCGTATCGCTTGTTCCGGCACGAGAGGGACAGGAGGAGGACAGGATTGATATTGCCGGCCAGCCGTACGTATGGACGCAGGGGAATCCATGGGATGAGGCGGCATCTGTTTCACGCCGCGAGGGCTGTGACCTGTTCAATCGTGGATTGTTTGCTGCAGCGGCGAAGCTGTTTCGCGCGGTCGAAGCGCGGGTAAGCGGCGGGCAGAAACCCCTCTACCGTGCCTTTGCAGACCTGGCTGATGGCTATGATCTGTGGGAACGATTTCACTACCGTCAAGCCTGGGAGAAACTGAAGACTGCCGTGAAGGCCTTCGAGATGGCGTCCCTGTGGGGTGGCCCGCCAGGACTTACGTCGCTGTTACCAGCCATCAAAGCGAACGCGGGATTCCTGGAAAAGCTCGTCCTCGATCCTGCCCCCGTGAAAGACATGCAGGCTTCCGATCTGCTGGCCCATGCCGGTCGGCGACTGCACGGCCTGCACGATCCGGAAGCAGCGATGGTCGCTCTCGTTCGTGCGCTCGAAGCCTTCGCCCAGCGACAACTGTTCAAGCAATATCAGATCACAACCTGGGACGTGCAGCTGGAGCAATTGCCGCAGGCGCTGCGAGAAACCTGTCGATCTTGTTGGCTGGAAGATCTCGACGGCAAGTACAAACTGCCCTTGCAGGCGCAGTTTCGCGCGCTAGCCGGATTGGGCGACCAGATGGGTCAAGCCTTTTTGCGCGAGTGGCCGACGATGAAACCCCTGCTCGACGCCGCCAACCACGCTGTCCTTGGCCATGGCTTCGAGCCGGTCAAAGCCGAGCGGGTGCAGCAGTTGTACGAAGTTGTCGTCAAGCTATCGGGCGTTAGCGAGACATCGTTGCCGAAGTTTCCGATACTGAATCTCTAAGAGCGTATAGCGTATGGCCTGGACGAAGAGGGAGAAAGTAAGAGCGGATGGCGAATTCCTGACGGTGTATAGCACGAGCAAGAAAAAGGCGAAGAATGGCGTTTCGATTTGAGACGCTCGAAATCTAGCAGATGGCCAAGGAGTATGCGACGAGAGTCTATGCCGTTACCGCTAAGTTTCCGAGGCATGAAGACTATGGATTGAAGTCCCATCTGAATCGGGCAGTTAACTCGATCGCACTCAATATCGCGGAGGGCACAGCCAAGAGCAGTAACAAAGCATTCGACTATCACCTGGAGATTGCGTTGGGATCGACCTTTGAAGTGGTTGCCGGGGCGTTTCTTGCCAAGGATCGAGGCTACATCACAGAGGTTGAGCACAGTGCCTTATATGAGGATGGTCAGCGACTTGCGAAAAGCATTAATGCATTCAGAAACACGCTCGAATAAGGCCGGCTTTCTCTTGCCATACGCAATTAGCCATAAGCTATTATTCATGTCATGAGTTTGAGAAATAGTCTGGCAGGCATGCGTTGTTGACTGCGCGATCATTTCTTCCCGCACGCAACTTTCCACACAGTTTGACCGATACTGCCTGGTTCAACTGGCACCCACTTGCCTACTTGTGAGTTGGTAAACACCATCGTTCCACTTCCCATATTGCCAGAGAATTGCTTAAGTGCAACAACCCGACTGCGTTCTTCTACGCAATCGAATTCCCATTGTTCCTCGGCAGTTAAAAACCTAACCCCCCCCACGGTCTGTACAGTCGTGTAGTCGTAGAATTGCCACATCTTCACCAGATTGCTGGTGCGGCGTATGGTCGCTGGATCCACATATACAGTCTTTCCTGCTTCGTCGCTGTCACTAACCTTTACCCACTCCGCATACACTGGACTACTGCTCAGCAGCAGGAATGTTATCAGGAAGAGTCGTGCCATTGGGATGCATCCGTAAGGGATCGTCACTACCGCTGATGGAACTGCGGGAGGCATTGTTTCATTCCTTCGGTTGCTCTCAAAGTTGGTACCCTCAGGAGGGGTTAGCCTTGGACAAGATACGGGCAGCCATGTATCCAGTTGGCTCATTGGCAATGTTGGAAGGCTAATCTGGCTGATATACCGAGATTTCATCCGAGAGCTCCTTGTAATTTCTGTCCCAGGTCTGCTGCGCGCCATCTGCTCTCGTTACTACGACAGAGAAGGACACACCGTCATTGCTGCGGGTACCCTTGGCGACTATCGGTTTCGCCGTGGCGTCGTGTGCGGGACGCACAAGGACCTGAATTTCTTTACCAGGCTTGGCACTCAGAATACACGAACGATTCACACTGTTTCGAAGTTCAAGCATGTATGTTGGCGAGGCGAATTCGAGCATCGCTGTGTCTCAGGTTTTCCGATGATGCCAGGCGTTTCGCTGCCAGGTGAAGATGTCTCCTCATTCCAGCGCAATCAGCTAGGGCGCAGTATGGCTTCGGACCCCTGAGACCGTCAAGGCGAAGGGGGAGCACTGCTTCATAGGTATTAGACAGGGAAGACCGCGATGGTGCTGTAGAGTTCGTGTGAGTCGTTGTGCCTCGTCCCACCCCACCGAATAGTGCGCTCTTTGCAGCACTAAGCTGTCTACCCCAGCTATTGAAAGTCTGTCAGCGAGAGTATCGCCTCGGCGATTGGAGCGGCCTGTACGAAGCTCTGCGAAGAGCCTGAATGCTCTTGAGGAAAAAGGTGTTCGTCGAGGGGAGATGATCACTACTTCACAGTTATTCTCCAAAGAGTGGTGTATAATCGCTGAGTTATCTCAATTTGAAAAATAAATCATGGCATGAAATGTTGTAGTTTGTTGCAAGTTAAATTATAAGAACCGCAACCAGTTGAATTCGCGATGGAAATACAAATCTATTACGAAGATACCGACTGCGGCGGGGTCGTATACTATGGGAACTATCTCAAGTATTTTGAACGGGCGCGTACGCAGTATCTCGAAGAGCGAGGGTTGTCGGTGGCCAGGCTAATGAAGGAGGGCACGGTGTTCGTTGTAGTGCACGCAGAAGTGGATTACCGATCTCCAGCCCGCTATGGCGACCGGCTGATCATCGAGACGGTCGTCTCAAGCATGACGGCTGCCTCCTTCACTTTTTCGCACGTGATTCGAGAACGGGAGAGCCAGCGTGTGGTCGTCGAAGGATCGGCAAGACTGGCGGCGGTCAACGGGATCGGCAAGGTCACGCGCCTCGACAAGGCGATGGTAGCCGTGCTACGGTTTGGTCCCACAAGGAGTCACTAAATGGAAACGGAGTGGGTAGGTTTTGGAATGGCATCGCTGGGAAGCTGGCTAATGATAGCCGGCTGGACGATCGGTCTATTCGTCCTCGGCTGGTGGTTTTTTATGCCGAACCCGATGGATAGAGACAGAAAGAACAAGAAGAAGCTGTAACCCGTCTGTCAGAATTCTCCTCCACCTTGATCTTCGCCATTGCAAAGCCCACAGCACGAAAAGTACCCTACGGCAACGATGTTGAGCGGTCCGGTTCAACCCTCTGGTTGGGTACTGTCACCGCGTATGTGCCGGTTTAGCGCTACGCCGAGCTCTTGGCACTTATTCATGAGGCCTTCATAGGCCTTGAGGTTGGCATTGTACTCAGCCATCGGGTACTTGCTGAGATCGCCCTGGCTCTTCTCATAAAACCGCTTGCAGATCTCCCGGAGAGCTTGAATGGTTTCGAGCAACGCCGCTGTGTATTGGAGGGAACCTTCCAAAGATCCTGACTCTGTCTTCAAGGCTGATGAAGTAGCAGCCAGTTTGGCCGCCAACTGATCGAGGTCTCTAAAGTGAACCCCAAAGTCAGTGGTCTTGAACAGTCCTGGAATTGGGAGTGCCTTGCGCCACGAAAACTTAAAGATCGCGTCATGAATTGCGACGTACTCGCGAAGAATTGTATTCGTACGGATTAGTTCCTCGGGAAGGTCCGGCATGTGTTATCTATGAGAATGTGCCGCCCGACCAATATTCAGCCATCCGGCCCATGAGGAGCAATGATTGCACCCATAGCGCAATCCTCGCATGTGCTGCAGCACATGGTTACGAGGCATTTCGTCTGTCTTGTTTCTCTAGTCTCTCTAGTTTCCAAGCTCTCCAGGCAAAGAAAAACCCCACCGGTGCGCTGAGGATACAAACCACTGCCAGAATAGACGATTCTGCGGCCAGCCACCCGCCAAGAGCGGTATAGGTAGTTGATCCGCCAAAGTAGACATACCACGGAATCCCGCGTTTATTTTTCATAGGTGTGCCGGTTTGCGACGACATCGGAATGCCCCCAAGTCCCTAGTCTTGTCTAACCATGAATTATCTGATTCAGTATAACAAACTACTTATATCGGGATGTTGGATAAGGCCCTTTCGATATCCTTCCAAAACTGGAAACCAACCGCAGTATTCATAAAGTAATCTATTATAATCGCGCATTCGCCGCTACGACAAGTCTGGATGAGGTCGCCCGCCAAGTGCTCCAACTCGTGCCGTATACTAACATCCTCTGGATCAACATAGCCTGTGTGCATGTCTTTGCGAGGGCTCACGTTCAACATGAGGAGCAGAAGCCGGTGTGCCGGCGGTCTGATAATTGGACGGGTCAGCCATCAACTTTTCCTCCTGCCGCACGAACGCACTGCACAATATAGGCCTGCGTTTCCGGCGGCAAGCACGTGACCGGCAACGTGGTGAACTGTGCCTTGGAGTACAACAACAGCCACACGCTCGGAAACTGCCACAGCTCTTTGACGGCGGACCACTGAAGCGTCGTCGTACCGATGTCCGAACCCATGGTGAACGAGGACTCATCAGCACGGAACGTGGCTCGCGGCTGGTCCATCTGGCGGAACTTGTGCAGCGATCTGCGATAGTGAACGACAAAGACAACTATGGCGAACGCGATGCCCAGCACCAGCACGGCTGCAAGCGCAGCGATGATCCAAGAGGCCTGGCCTAGCGCCATGAGTACGACGAGACCGAGCGCGGCAATGAGAAGCGCAACAAAGAATCCGATACCGACAGAGCGCCGCCAAAACGCGAATACCGCCTGACGCAGCAGCGCCTTGCTGTAGATGAGTGTGGCCTCATGGGACATGGTGGCTATAAATCCAAACTCAGCGACCCGGCCCACGAGGGGCTCGAATTGCCACCGCAACGCGCTGGCTTGGTTCGCTGCAGCGCATGGTGAGGCGGCGTTGTCATGCCCTTAATCTACCAATCAAAAGGGATTGAATGCTACTAGCCCGCATTATTCATGCACGTTTCTGCTGTAATCGCGAAGACGGAAGTCAGAATCCAATGAGGTATTCTTTCTTCGCGCCGCGATCATAGAAAGGGCGCTCGACCTCGCAAGCGCGGTGACGACGCACCTGGACGCGGTGGGCACGGTGTCCAGGTAGGCGGGCTCTCCGCTCAGTCGGTCAACATACTGTTTCAAGTATGCCCCCTCGTAGAATCCCCACGAAGGGGTGTGCCCTCTTCGGAACTCCCAGCGGGGTGTTGCCACGCCCCGCGACTCTGCCCGCCTGTCTCGCGTGGCGACCGCACGATTTCACGACGAACCGTCATGAATAGTGCGGGCTAGTTACTCAGCAAGTTCTCTTGTGTGCGAATCCCGCTGTCCATGAACTTCTGGGGGCGAGATTGGATGACGAGGCAATGTCGACTTGAGGCTTTGGTCCAATGAACGATGGGTTCCCTTCGCGTTCTTGTGCGGACGTAATCCTTTCTCACGGCGAAGTCGGTGAGACTTCAGGCCGCTTCCCGGTCTTCCTTCTGGCTTCTTGCAGAGGTCGCAGGACGGGCGAAGTTCGGACTCGGTTGACCCAGGGGTCAAGGGCCTGGTGGACAATGACGAGGGTGGGACAGTCGAATGTTGTGCCGGGACTTGATGGGGGAAGATCAGGATGACGCCGAAGGCGATGAGAGCACCGAACATGGTTCGACTTAGTGCCATGATACTCGCGGGAACGCACACTCCATGCCAGAGCGGTTTGGTTGACAATGCAAAAAGCCGCGTGCTGGAATGGCGGCGTCTTTCGTTCTTCGCGCGCGGCTTGCTCGTCTCGCGCACAATTCACGAACGACGTATTACGATTCACGGAGGTTTCTATGGATATGATGGGACGTGTGGGGCTGGTCGAGATTCCGATCTTGATCGCGCCTGATCAAAAGGTCTGGATGGATCGCATGATTAAGGAAGGCAGGATCGCCATTCCTCCAGGCGGGACACTTGAAAAAGGCTCGCTCTATTCGATGTTTGTCCGGATGCTCCTGCATAACGCCATGGAAGAGCAGAAGCGGCAGGAGGTACTGGACGCGGAAGACGAGGACGACGAATAAGCAGGATGCTGAAAACGGCTCCCTGCGTCGTTCTCAAGTCGCTCAAGCCCTCGACGTACCACGAAGAGTACGACTCGGGCTCTCGCTCGTTGCGGCCTAGCAGGGGAACCGTTTTGAGCATCCTGCAAGCTGCTGAAATACACACTGGCTTCGTTCTCGCATCGTTCAGATCCTCAACGTACCCCAGAGGGTACGCCTCCGGTCTTCACTCGCTGCGGCCTTGCTTGGGACAAGGCGCGTTTCGGCGCGCCAGGGTCGGGTGGGTGAGAAGTCTGGCCGTTTTAAACAGCTTCCAATGAAGGCCACACCTCGGGCTTTCGCTCGTTGCGGCCTAGCAATGAACTCGTTTTGAGCATCCTGCGTGGCTCTGCGCTGTATCTGAAACAATCCAAAACTATATCAAACGAGATACGAACGACGCTTCACGAGAGACGGGGTTAGAGTTTCTTGAACGCGGCCGCGGCGGCTTTGATCGTGTACTCGATTTCGCGGGTTGAATGAGCGGTCGAGAGGAAGGCGGCTTCGAATTGAGAGGGGGCTAGGTACACCCCCTGTTCCAGCATCGCGTGAAAGAATTGCCCGTATCGCTTCGTGTCCGACAGTTTCGCAGTATTCCAATCCACCACCGGTCCTGATGCAAAGAAGGCCCCAAGTATCGAGCCGACTCTGGTTTGCGTGAGCGGCACACCGGCTTTCTTGGCCGCGTCACCAATCCCTTTAGTCAGGGCTGCTGATTTCTCTTCCAGCTTCTTGTAGACCCCACGAGCTTTGAGCTGTTTGAGCGTTTCGATGCCGGCGGATACGGCTAACGGATTTCCCGACAATGTCCCCGCCTGATAGACTGGCCCCAACGGCGCAATCAGATCCATGATCTCTTTCCGCCCTCCGTAGGCGCCGACCGGCAATCCTCCGCCGATGATTTTCCCTAGCACCGTCAGATCCGGAGTAATCCCGTAGAGCGCTTGTGCTCCGCCGTAGGCCACACGAAAACCGGAGATCACCTCGTCGAAAATCAGCAGGATGTCGTGCTCTGCGGTGAGTCGACGGAGTGACGCAAGGAATTCCGGCGCCGGCGGCACGACGCCCATGTTCGCCGCGATCGGTTCCAGAATAATGCAGGCCAACGTGTCCCGCTGTTCCTTGACGATCTGTTGCACCGCTCGGATGTCGTTGTATGGGACGGTCAAGGTGTGCTTCGCAAAGTCAGCCGGAACTCCGAGCGAATCCGGAATCCCCAACGTGGCCAAACCTGAACCGGCCTTGGCCAGCAAATAGTCGCTGTGGCCGTGATAGCACCCTTCAAATTTGAGAATGTTGTCTCGCTTCGTAAAGCCACGTGCGACACGAATCGCGCTCATGACTGCCTCGGTGCCGGAGCTGACGAGTCGGACCTTTTCCATCGATGGGAAGGCGTCGTGGATCATGCGGGCGAGCATGACCTCCAGCTCGGTCGGCGCGCCGTAACTGGTTCCGTTTGCAGCAGCCTTTTTGATCGTACGGATGACCGATGGGGCGGCATGACCCAAAATCATCGGGCCCCATGACAGTACGTAGTCGATGTAGGTATTTCCATCCACATCGAAGAGCCGCGCGCCTTTGGCGCGCTTGATAAATCGGGGTTGGCCTCCGACGGAGCGAAAGGCGCGCACCGGACTATTCACGCCCCCGGGAATCAACTGCTGAGCGTCGGCAAACAGCTTGGCGGAACGAGTGGTTTTCATAATGGGGGCGCACAGTACCACGCAGTCGCGCCTCGGTCAAGATTGAGGAGGTCCATGTGGCGTGATAGAGCGATTAAGGCAAAAAAGTGTTGAAAGAGAGACGCTACTCAGCATTTTTTGATAGGGGCTGCTTTCTCGCGAGACAGGGGCTTTGCGTAATCCCTTGCAAATGTGCTGCTTCACATTACCAATCGAGTGCGGCTCGACTCTTGCTTAGGTTAGGCGGGTAATATGAGCAGTTCTAGACAGTGATTAAGGGATCAACGATGAAGATTGTCTGTTCGTGGTGCCGACAAGAAGGAAAAACCGAGCTGGTGGGCGAGAAGGCGCCTCTCGACGACGCTCGGGAAACGCATGGGATTTGCGTCCTTCATCGCCACGACGTCGAAACCCGCTGGCAGGCTTCGATTCACGCAGCCTCACACTCTGGACTTGCGACCGGATTGTCTTCTGTGCTCTTCCGCTGGACAGGCTTGCTGAACGTGACCAAGAAGATGCGCCCGTAAGACAGGCGCATCTTCTCGTCGACCTACCGGGAGTTCCGCTCCCTTTTTCCCTTGAAACATCTTGAGCCCTGGTCGATTCATTCCCTTACCGAATGTTGAAAAATGCCGCCAGAATCTCAGGCGTGCGACGGGCATGCCTCGCGTGCCAGAGGCGAAGCGCAAGTCCTGATTCAGCGTGTCTCGATTTTCCCATCAGTCTCGCCTGTGTCGCGCGACTATTCTACGGGTTAGGTCCGTTTTGAGAGAGTTCGACGCAGTATTACCGACTTTCGAATCGGTTCTGCATTGATTTTTTCCATCCCCCAGTGGTCTCGCTTGGCTTTCTCTCGTTCCGATAGAGCGAACAGCACGTGAAAGGGCGTTGCTCGTCGCGCACCAATTCCTGCCTGTCCGCTTCCCCAGGCCTCTCCCGCATCACGCAAGACCTCAAGAAAGGTTTCATACTCTTCTTCGTTGTCTGGCAACAGGCGTGCAGCATCGGTGATGAGCAGGATATAGCCCTTGGCCGGTAGCCACTCGAGGTCGGCCAGACATTCTTCGAGGGCATCCCAGTTGTGGCCGAAGTAGTCCGGAAAATCCAAGGCGCGGGCACATTCGGTCAACAGGCCGGCGGTGGTCTGACACTTGGCGCCCTTGATGACTTTCAACATAAACCCGGTTGGTGGGCGCACCAGCGATTCAGCGCGCTGCCCCTGGTTGACCATCAGTAATGCGGTCCAGGGGGCCTTCGTCGATTGGAGATAGGCGGTCAATGTCAGGGCCGGCTTTGGTGTCATGGTGTCTCATTCAACGGAATGAACGTTCGGTAATGGTCATCGGTGTAGTAGGCCTTTCCAGTTTCTTGTTCGATGACGATCCGTTCCGCATCCCGCGAGCGACCTCGCATTTTTTGATTCACGTCGTACTCGCGATAGTGACCGCGAGGCAGTCGTCTTTCACGATTCTGAAACGCCCTGCCGCCGATATATCCAGGGAGGGCGTTGCCCTCATGCTGCTGAATGGCTTCCAGCAGGTCTTTGACTTTTTGTAGGGGGTCTTTCGCAGTTCGATGTAATGGTCGATCGAGCGGCGGCGTGGCATCGTGAAGAGCTGGCCCTGCTGGCTGAACGGATGGGACAGAGGCAGACGGTACGGTCGGTTCAGACGACGAGCCGGCGTTGGGGCAACCTGTGAGGCCGCCGAACAGTAGCCCACCAAGGACGACGAGTATTCCATAAATCTTCCAAGTTCGAACCATAGTTTCGCGTTCGAATCACGAGGTGAGGGAGCACCGTACGAACCCTAGCACGCTCGATCTCAGAGGAGCAACGGGCGTGAGCGGAGCGGGCGCTCGAGGCCTGGCATTGTTGCTATCGCTCATCTGCCAGCGTAGCATCCAGCGTATTCTTTGTACTGAGGATGTTCTCCAGTTTGGCATCTCACGGCCACTGTAGGGGCATGATCAGGCAGGCGCGGTGGTCGTTTAGGCGAAGGCCAGTCAACGAGGTATAGATTGGAATCCGCAGTGGACCGGCTTGAGTTTGTGACAGTCGAAGGACTCCTGGCCTACGGGGAGCTGCTGGCCTGTCGCATCGCCGGTGAGGGGATTGCGCTTCCACCCATCCCGCCTTCCTCAGTTGATCGACCACAGCGAACTCGTGACGCCATGGAGAAGATCAGGGAGTTTGTGCAGCGTGCGCAAGAAGGATTTCCTGGGGCAGAGGAGTATCGGGCTACTCGTCGCGCGGTGATCGAAGAGGGTTGCGGAGGCGATGAACTGGTGTTCTTCGCCGCATGGAATGCGCTCCTTGCAACTGGCGAATTGGCCCCCCTCTTCCGTGTGCCAATCGGGACGGTGCAGAAGCCGACGCACCGCCGGCCGGTGGCGATTGTGCCGCGCGCACAACTGACGCCGCAGTTGGTCGAGGATCGTATCGTGCTGGACTTGGGCGAGGATCGATTCTGGCTCTTGCCGCGCGATTTAACCGGTCGCACGCTCCTGTTCACGATGCGTCATGGTATTTCACGCGTGGAAAGCGGCACCTATCGAGTCGGGCGCCGCCTCGCGAACGTGCTGGATCCTGAGCGAGGTGTCCCCAAGGCCGACGCAGTCGGTGCAGCCCTGGCCCGGATGCTGGGCGTGGTCGGGCAACAATTGGACTTCCTGCACATTCACAACTACCTCGATCCGCGCACCTTCGTCCAGCTGGTGAGCCAGAGCCCCAATACGCGGCAACTATATGAGCATGTGGTTACAGCGCTGATGCAAGCGTACCCGCACCATGCTGAGGCGCTCCCACCCGCCTGCGATCCCGCTTTAGACTCTCAGGATTTTGGATGGGTCACGGGTCTGGAGAAGAAAGTCGAAGCTGAGGAGGCAGCAAAGGCATTCGGCGTGGACGTGCAGACGGCCAAGCGCCTGATCAAACATCCCCTCTACAGCTACCCGGGCGGACATTCCTTCTTCGATGTCTATGTGGATATCGTCGATGGCTTCCGCCGGTTGGGTCACTCCCACCAGGGGAAGGCCGTGTGTCTGTACAGCCACAGTTCCACGTTGCGGGCGCTCATGATTTATCTCGATCCTCGTCCATTTCGCGAAGCCTTCACCGAGTTTGGCGAATATAAGGAGGGACAGGATAACGTCGTTCTGCTGACCTGCGAGCAGGGACTCTTATCCGGTTATTCCACCGCTGTGGGTTTGTCGGCGCGGGAACGGGTGGCGCGGGAGACCTGGGTGAAGGTCGAGCGAGAACGCAGAGACCGGATCACGCTCAAGCCCCGACAGATCAAGCGGATCGTGGCATTGGTCTCGGGTGGCGACTTCGCCGGTGCCGGCGCCGCGTTGAAAGAATTGCGCGTGACAGGACACCGGTTTGGCCTGGACGTCTACTTCGTTCGTCACGGGTACTTAGGTCTGGCCAACAACTGGATCGAAGCGGTGAGCGAGGAGGATACCCGCGGCATGGGCAGCCATGCGAGCAGTCCGATTGGGAGCAGCCGCTTCGAAGATTTCAAGAATGAGCAGGTGCAGCAGGTCACCATGCGGCATCTCAAGCCATACATGGAAGACGGCGCCTTGGTGGTCATTGGTGGGGACGGGAGTCTTCGAGGCGCGCGGGCGCTCTACGAAGGATTTGGGGTCCAGGCAGTAGGGATTCCTGGCACGATCGACAATAATCTCGCTGGGACAACCTCCCTGGGTTTTCATTCGGCCGTGTCTCTGGCAAACCAATCCATCGAGTCGCTGAAAGCCACCAGTTCCGCCATGGGCAGCGTCTTTTTCGTTGAGATTATGGGGGCGGGGTCCGGCCATCTCGCCCTCGCTTGTGCGTATCAGGCCAGGGCCGAAGGTCTTTTGGTCAACGAGCATCCTGATCCCGACGCATATATCGACGACTTCATCCTGGGCACGCTCAACCGTACCTTGGGCGTCCCGAACAAAAGTCATCTGTTTGTGGTGGCGGAACAGACGCCCCATCGCCATCACCCGGATGGCGGCGTGCGCGGTCTTGTCGAGTATGTCGCCAGCACACTTACCACGTGGCCACAGTTTCAGGCACGCCCCGGTGAATATCGCCTCGCCCCCGCAACCAAAGCCACAATCCTCGGCCACACATTACGGGGGGCACCCCCGACCCCCGAGGACAAGACTATCGGACAAGATCTGGCCTATGAAGCGATTCGCCGTCTCGTCAAGGAGCCGGAGCGGGTGGTCGGGTGCATGCTGGCCTATCGCGGGCCAGGCACCATCGAGGCGATCCCACTCCACGCAGTGGCACCGAAGCAGTTCGATTGGGAGATCTTCGCCCGAATGCACGGGAGCGAGCTGCCGTAGCGGGATGAATGGAGCGTGGCGTCTCACCGTGAAGTCCGTGCCCTGGTTCCATCTCTACCAGACAGAATGCTGAAAAAGTCCACCAGCCTGTCTTGTTCATTTGGTCAGTTCGGTCTGTCTGGTCTGTCTCGTTTATTTGGTTTGTCTTGTTTATTTGGTTGAACCAGACCAACCAGATAGACCAGATGAACCAGGCGGCCTGCGCCTGAAACGACGGTTGCGTTGTGGGCTTGGTGGTCGTTTGCTAGAATGGCCTCCCTGGAGATCATCGCGAAAAGAGCGGGAAAAGCAGGACGCGTGCAAATGCGCGATCCGAAGTTCGACGTTCGGGGACTGAGGTTCCCAAAACCTCGAACTTCGGACCTTGAGACCTCACTTGTTCCGCCTGTCTCGCGTGGCGCGTATCCCATTTGACCAATGACCGGTGACAGCATTGTCTATGCGTAAAGCCAAAATTGTGTGCACCATCGGCCCCGCCAGCGATTCGCCCACCCTGCTGGATCAATTAATCGAGAGCGGCATGGACGCGGCGCGACTCAACTTTTCTCATGGGACCCACGAATCGCATGCGCGTGCGATCAAGGCCATTCGCGAAGCAGCGGATCGTCGGCACAGGGCGGTCGCGATCATTCAGGACCTGCAAGGACCGAGGCTTCGTGTGGGAGAAATCGATCAGGGCGGGCTCGATCTGGTTGCCGGCCAGACGGTGCGGCTTGTGACGCCTCTGCTCCGGTCCGGCGGTCAACTCGGCGTACAGTCTCTCGCTCCATCCGGTATTTGTGAGATCCCGGTGATGTATCCCTATCTGGTACGGGATGTCCGGCCAGGCGCCCGTATCCTGATTGACGACGGGCTCATCGAGCTGATTGCTGATCGGATTATCGGCGGCGCCGTTGAATGCGGAGTTGTGACCGGGGGACGACTCACCTCGCGCAAGGGCATGAACTTTCCGGATACTCGCATCAGCGCTCCCACTCTGACAGACAAAGATCGGGACGATCTCAAGTTCGGCATCGCTCAGGGGGTGGATTATGTGGCCCTCTCGTTTGTCAGAGGTCCCGATGACCTTGTGGACGCAAAGAAGTTGGTGGCCGACTGGGGCGGGGACATACCGATTATTGCGAAAATAGAAAGGCCGGAAGCGGTTGAGTGCTTGGATGCGATTCTTGATCAGGCGGACGGTGTGATGGTGGCGCGAGGCGATCTAGGAGTGGAGATGGGGCCGGAGGCGGTTCCGCTCCTACAGAAACGCATCATCGCCGAAGCCAACCGCCGCCGCCGTCTCGTGATCACGGCCACTCAGATGTTGGAGTCCATGACGCACCACACGCGCCCGACAAGGGCTGAAGCGTCGGATGTGGCGAATGCCGTGTTTGATGGGACAGATGCCGTCATGCTGTCTGCGGAAACGGCGATCGGGCAGTACCCGGTTGAAACAGTCCGTGTCATGGACCGAATCGTTCGAGCCGCAGAAGAAGGGCCACGATCGTGCCATACGCGCTCGTCCGACGCGCCACGGGGAGAAGGCTCCTTTCCGGAGGCCATTTGCCATTCGGCCTCTTCGGCAGCCGCAGCCATCGGGGCGAGCGTCATCGTGGCATTTAGCGAACGGGGTACGACGGCGCGCTTGCTGTCGAAGCAGCGACCCGACGCGTCAATTATTTCATTGACACCTTTTGAGGCCGTACGACAACGGATGGCACTGTACTGGGGTGTGATCCCTCACACGATGCGGCAGATCGAGCACACTGATGAGCGGATCGATGAAGCGGAACGCCGCTTGAAGACCGAGGGACTGGCGACGACGGGCCAGCGGATCGTGATTCTGTCGGGGACCAGGATTGGTCAGCCCGGGGAGACCAATTTCATGAAGTTACACAAAGTCGGGTGAGCTGAAACGGCTGAGCGGGCCCTGTGCCCGCACAGCGCCTGCGGACCGAGCACTCCATTGCCGGACGCGCGCATGCAGACTGTTAAAATAAGTCGTCCAGCAAGGCCGCTGCTCCGAGGCTGCCCCTTGTTTCACGCCTCACGTTTTCGGTTCTTGGGAGCGACGTGAGAACGCTGCAAGGGAACAGGCGCGTCTCGGCGCGCCGGGGTTGGGTGGGTGAGAAGAGCGACTTTTTCAACAGCTTGCTAGGGAGGCTTACTCAGTTCCCTCAGGAGGAGTACAGATTGGAAGAAAAGAGCACAGGATGACACCCAACGTTGTGGGGCGGTTCGTGTTTTGTCTGTGTCAGTTGCTCGCCCTGGTGTTGATAGCCGGAGACGGGATCGCGCAGACCGGATCCCTCAAGCATTCACCAGCGGAGGTGGTGAAACGCTATCTGGCGCTCGATTATAAGGGGGCGCGGCTCGATGCCATGTCGGTCGAGACGGTCGCGCCCTACACGAGTTGGGATCAGGAGCCGACGTGGGGGCGTGTCGTCGTGACGCGGGGTTTTGTGGTGGCGGAGCAGTATCGCCAATGGGAGGTGATCGATAGGCTGGAAGTCGTGATTCCGGTCACCTTTCAGGTCATAGGCTCGGTGTATCTGGAAACCGCCGGTTTCGTCCAGGAGGGTGAGACAGAAGAGGTTCGGTTTCGCGTGAAAGCCATTAAGAATCGATGGAAGATTGTCGAGCCGATGTTCCCCCCTCATGTGGGACAGAAGCGGATGGTGAATTTCGTGCGCGAAGCCTGGGTGAAGGAAACAGACCCGACGAAGCGAGACCGTCTTGGGGCGTTGCAGGATGAGTTGCGAAAGGCAAAATAATGATGGGAAAGACCTCAGTCGAGCTGTTGATCTTCGATCTGGATGGGACGCTCATCGAGTCCAAATGGGACATTGCTGCGTCGGTGAACCTGACGTTGGCCGAGCTGGGGTTGCCGCAGCGGCCAATCGAGGAAATCTTTGGGTTTGTGGGGGATGGGGTGAAACAATTGTTGCGCTTGTCGGTCGGCGAAGGAGGTCGCAACACCTTCGACGAGGCGTTGCGGGTGTTCAGGGGCCAGTACTTGGCCCATTGTCTCGATAGCACGACATTCTATCCCGGCATTGGAGAGATGCTGACACATTTTGCAGGCAAGCGGAAGGCTGTAGCCACCAACAAGTCGATTGAGTATACCAACGTAATTCTTCAAGGGCTGGGGGCGAATCATTTTCAGTACGTCGTCGGAGGCGATCGCGGGTTTGGATTGAAACCGGAACCGGGCATGCTGTTGCATGTGATGGAACAATTGAATGTGTCGAAAGAACAGACCGTGCTCGTCGGGGACAGCACCAACGACATCAACGGCGGGCATAACGCCGGGATTCGTGTCTGTGCGGTCGGGTACGGCATGGGGAATCGCGCCAAGATGGAAGCCTGTCGCCCGGATTGGTTTATCGAACGACCGGAACAACTCATGGAGCTATTCATATGAAAAACAGGTTGAGGCTAAGGTTGAGGTTGAGTCAAGACAGTAAAAATAATGGTCGGTGCTTTCTGATTCTCTGTGTAATCCTTGGCCTGAACCTTAGCCGTGGCCTCGACCTGCCGCATGCCGCATCGTTCGGGTTGGCGGATCGTGTGGTGGAACAGAAACTGACGAACGGATTGACCATCCTCATGGTCGAACGACATCAGACGCCGGTCGTCTCCCTCAACATGACCTTTGGGGTCGGGGGGGTGAACGAACAGGTCGGTCAAACCGGCCTGGCGCATCTCTACGAACATATGGCGTTCAAGGGTACGAGGACGGTCGGGACGAAGAACTACGAAAAAGAACGCCCCATTCTCGAAGAGTGGTATCGAGTGGGGACTGATTTAGAGCAGCGGCAACGGGAACTCGCACGGAGGAGTGTGGAGAGACCGGCCAGTCCCGAGGATCGCGCAGCCATCGAGGGGTTGCAGAAACGATTTACGGAACTACAAGAAAAGGCCGGACAGTTCGTGGCGGGCAACGAGATGGCCTTACTCTACCAACGTCACGGGGGGGTCGGGCTCAATGCAGCGACCGGCAAGGACCTGACTCGCTATATGATCAGTCTCCCGGCGAATCGTCTGCCGCTGTGGGCTGCGCTCGAAGCCGATCGAATGGCGCATCCGGTCCTCCGCGAATTTTACAAAGAACGCGGAGTGGTCATGGAGGAACGGCGGTTGCGGAATGACGACAGCCCCAACGGGCTGTTGTTTGAGACGTTCACCTCGGCTGCCTTCCGCGCACATCCCTATGGCATTCCGACGATCGGCTGGGAGTCGGACATCCTGTCGCTCACGCCGGCCGACACCGAAGCCTTCTTTAAAGCCTATTACGGTCCCGGCAATGCGACGATTGCCATTGTGGGCGATATTAATCCGAAGGACGTCATGACCTTGATCGAACAGACGTTCGGCAAGATACCGGCCGCACCTCCGCAGCCTGCGATTGTCACCGTTGAGCCGACCCAACGGGGGGAGCGCCGCGTGGAGGTGGAATTCGATGCCGAACCGTCGGTGGCCATCGGGTTTCACAAGCCGGCGTTGGGCCATCCCGATGACTATGTCTTCGACGTGATCGACGCAGTGTTGAGCGACGGACTCACATCCCGGCTCTACGCGGATCTGGTCCGCGAGAAACGGATCGCCGCCTCGGTAGCCTCCGATTCGAACTATCCGGGGGTCCGTGCTCCAAATCTGTTCGTGCTCAGTGCCACACCACTTGCGCCCCATACGACGGCAGAAGTCGAAGTGGCCATCTATGCCGAGCTCGACCGGCTCAAGACGGAGCCGGTCTCCGCCAAGGAGCTTGAGAAAGTGCTGAATAATCTCGATGCCGATTTGGTGCGGGCGCTTCGATCCAACGGAGGTCTTGCTTCTCAATTGGCGTTGTTTCAGACGGTAGCGGGAGACTGGCGCTACGCATTAAAGGCTCGGGACAAAATTGCGGCCGTGACGCCGGCTGGTATCCAGCGAGTGGCAACTGAGTATTTCACCAAGTCCAACCGGACAGTAGCCACGTTGGTGAAGAAGGCCAGCGAGAAGAACGTCGCGACGTCGCCACAACACGAGGTGGCGCGATGATGAACGTGAAGCGTGAAGCGTTAGGCGTGAAGCGAGGGTTTGTCTCCCTGGGCATGTTGGCCATGATGATGCTCGTTCCACTGACGTCTGCCTGTGTTGGAGACCTTGCATTGGGCGATCCCAGGCAGATGACGTTTAAGCCGGTTGAGTTTACCCCGCCAGAACCAGCTCGCGTGGTGCTTGAGAATGGGATGGTCGTGTATCTCCTGGAGGACCATGAGCTGCCCTTGATCAGCATGACTGCGACCATGAGAACGGGCAGTTGGCTCGATCCGGCAGATAAGATCGGCCTGGCTTCGTTGACCGGTTCCATCATGCGGACCGGCGGGGGCGGCGGTCTGTCGTCCGAGAAAGTGGACGAAGAACTTGAACAGTTCGCCGGGGATGTGGGCATCTCGATCGGACGGCAATCCGGTTCCGCGTCGCTCGATGTGCTCAGCAAGGACTTGAAGCGGGGGCTCCAGATTTTCGCGGGACTCATTCGGACACCCGCCTTTGAGCCGGCGCGGGTTGAACTGGCCAAGCTGCAGGCCATCGAAGGGATTCGCCGCAGGCAAGATAACCCCGGTTCGATCGTCGGACGCGAGTTCGTGAAGCTCCTGTACGGAGCGGACCACCCGACGGCGCGTGAAAGCACCATCGGGTCCATCACCCGCCTCACCAGAGACGATTTGGTCGCCTTTCACCGGAAGACCGTTCATCCGAACGGCATAATGTTGGGCGTGACGGGCGACTTCGACAAGTCCGCGATGTTGACCCTGCTGCGCGAAGTATTTAGCGATTGGAAGAAAGGCGAGGTTCCGGTGCTGACGATTGCCGACGTGCCCCAGGATCAGACGGCGAAGCCCGTTGTGCGGTTCGTGAACAAGGAGACCTCGCAAACGCATCTCCGCATCGGTCATCTGTCGATCAAAGAGCAGGATCCCGACTATGTAGCGTTGGCAATCGCCAACGATATTCTGGGGGGCAGTTCCTTTCGCAGCCGTCTCTTCAACGACGTGCGGACCAAGCGGGGCTTGGCCTACTCGGTCGGCAGCCGCTTGAACTCCGGGGTGCACGATCAAGGTGTCTGGCTGATGCGGGCAGAGACGAAGTTGCCATCGACGCAAGAGGTCATCACTCGGTTTGTCGCGAACCTGGAACGGATGCGGACCGAGTTGGTGACAAACAACGAGCTGACAGAGGCGAAAGAGGCCTATGTGAACTCGTTTGTGTTTTCCTTCGCCAGTTCGTCGGCGATCGTGGGGCGGTTGATTGAGCTGGAGTATGATGGGCTTCCCAAGGATTTTCTCCAGCAATTACGTGCCCGCGTGATCGCCTTGACGAAAGAGGAAATCCTGGCGGCGGCGAAGAAGCATTTCAACCCAGAGCGCCTGACCGTTGTCGCGGTCGGGGCCGGTGAGGCCCTGCCGAAGTTGCTGTCGGGATTTGGGGAAGTGAAGGAAATAAAGTTAGCTCCGGAGGGCTGAGAGGAGAGTGGACGGGGGGCTCGGCCATCCCCCCCTGCTCCCGGAGCGCGCACGATCAGAATGTGCTCACTCGACGGCCGCAATAGGGGAATAACCGAGCCCCCCGTCCTAGGGAATGAAAGCCGTCGGAGTTTTGGTGGGGAGGAGAGTCAAGCGGATGGTCGGATCGAGCTTGATACTCACACAGCCCGCATTTAAGAAAGTGCTCGCTGGGAATCTATGAAAGGAGACCGCCATGGTGACCTATCTGATGCTTCTCAATTGGACGGATCAGGGAATCAAGAATGTGAAGGACTCGCCGAAGCGGTTGGATGGGGTGAAGAAGCTCGCGAAGGACATGGGCGGCGAGACAAAGGGGTTCTATATGACGCTGGGCGCGCATGACCTGGTCCTGATCGTTGATCTGCCGAACGATGACAAGCTGGCGAGTTTCTGCCTCAAGTTGGGATCGTTCGGCAATGTGCGCTCCACGACTCTCAGAGCCTACTCCGAGGAAGACTATCGTCGTATCATCGGGGGCCTCAGCTAAGATGGCCCAGGCGTGGAACAGAATCGATAGCTGTCAGTGGTCAGCCGTCAGCTTTCAGTACAGATCGAACTCAGAGCTGAGTGCTGACCGCTGATAGCTGAAGGCTTGGTTATGACGCTCGAAGACGATTTCTGTGACATTATCAAGAAGGCCCGCATCGGACAGGCCTGGTCCGTGGAGGATGTGGCGCGCAGCACCGGCCTTCCGGGGGCTGATATCATCGCACTCGAACGAGGCGATCAGCCGCGCGATCGGGCGGAAGTGCGCGCCCTCGCCACCACGTTAGGGCTCCGTCTCGGTCCGTTGGAACAGATCGTCCTAGAGAAGTGGGTTCCTCATCCGATCCCGTCGATTTCGGGAATTGAAACTATACAGGGCGACGTCAACGGCTATGGGGTCAACGGCTATATCGTGTACGACTCCGGTGAGGCGCTCCTCGTCGATACGGCGTACAACGCTCCAGCCATGATCGCCTGGCTCGAATCCCATCGACTCCGGTTGACCGGCATCTGTCTGACGCATGGGCATGCGGACCATGCCGAAGGGATTCAGCAGCTCCTGGCACGATGGCAAGTTCCGGTCTATTTAGGACCTGACGATGTCAGCCTCCTGCACTGGAAGCCCTCGGAGGATTGTCTTACTGCCCCGAACGACGGTCGCGCCATATCGGTCGGGCGCTTGCGCGTACACTGCCTGGCAACGCCGGGCCATACCCCTGGCGGGATTTGTTATCGAATGGATGCCGAGTCACAGCGTGTTTGTTTCGTCGGCGATACGTTGTTTGCGGGATCCATTGGCCGCTCTAATCCCAGTACGCTGTATCAGACCCATCTGAGGTCGGTCCGGAACCAAGTGCTCGCGTTGCCACCTGAATATCGGTTGTTGCCTGGTCACGGACCGGCCACGACGGTCCGCGAAGAACTCGACCATAATCCCTTCGCTACGGGCCATTAGGTGGTCGTGGAAAACTATTGTGGCACGGTGAAAATTCAGTGGTCCACATGTCTAGGACAACAGGAGCGTCCCCACGCAGGATGCTCAAACAGGCCAGACTTCTCACCCGCCCAACCCCGGCGCGCCAAGACGCGCCGTTCCGCGGGCAAGGCGGCCGGGTCCCCGTTGAGGGCCTGAACGATGCGAGAACGATGCATGGGAAAAGACGCGTCTCGGCGCGCTGGGGTTGGGCGGGTGAGAAGAGCGACTGTTTCAGCATCCTGTTAGAAGAAGACCCTATGAATCTCGACGAGCGGAGCGATGACCAACCGATCCGCAGCGGCGAACTGCCGGTTGTGGCGGGGCCATCTGAGGAACCCAATGATCTCTCCCCGGACAACGAATTCGAGGAGACTCCCTTCTCGAAATGGATCCTGCCCATCAGTCTTTTTGTGGCGACGATCTGTACCACACTGTGGGCCGGGGCCTATCAGGCCTACAACGGACCGATCCATGGACCGGTAAATTTTCTTCTCGAACACCCCGAATCGCTCTGGCGCGGGATTCCCTTCGCTGCCACGCTATTGATCATTCTGGTAACCCATGAATGCGGGCACTATGTGCTCTCCCGCATCCACAGGGTGCCCGCGTCGCTGCCGTTGTTCATCCCGGGCCCTCCGTATTTCGTCGGCACATTCGGGGCGATCATCCGCCTGCGCGGGCCGATCGTGAATCGGCGCGCGCTGTTCGACATCGGCGTGGCCGGTCCGCTCGCCGGCTTCATCGTCGCGGTGGTGGCACTGGTTATCGGTCTGAACCTGTCAACGGTCGTTGATCGGACGGCGACCCCTGGATTACAGTTAGGCGAACCGTTGCTCTTGCAGTTCATCTCCTGGCTGGTCGTCGGGTCCCTTCCTCCTCAGGCTGACATCATCTTGCACCCTGTCGGGTTCGCCGCGTGGTTCGGTCTGTTTGTGACGTCACTGAATCTCATTCCCATCGGCCAACTCGACGGCGGACATGTGGCGTACGCCCTGTGGGGCAAACGCCAACGCACGATGGCGTTTGTCATGGTGCCGATCCTTGTCCTGCTAGGATTCATGGGCTGGCCCGGCTGGTGGCTCTGGGCCTTTATGGCAGGACTATGGGGTTTCGGACATCCGCCGGTGCGCGATCTTCATGTACCGTTGGGCCGCGCGCGAATTGTGGTCGGATGGATTGCACTTGCCGTGTTTGTGCTGACCTTTGCGCCTGTTCCTTTCTCATTCCACTAACGGGATGCTGAAAAAGTCCGTCAGCGTCGTTCTCACCTCGAAAGCATCCTCAACGTAGCCAAAGGCTACGCCTCCGGTGCTTCCATCGGCTGCGGCCTTGCTGACAGCCTTTTTGATCATCCCGAAAACAAACCCCATGCAGTGCTTTGGATCAATCCAGAGATTTTCTTGTCCATCCACGCACTCGGCTCTACAGTATGCCTATGGCGTCCACCGCGACCTCGACCCTGTTGTGTCCCAAGTGTCAGGCTGACCGGCCTGATGGAGCGACAGAGTGCCTGACGTGCGGGATTGTCTTTGCAAAGTATCGGCCGCTTGCCCCGCTGCCGCGGCAGCTTGTGCCAGGATATCGCGCGCGCTGGCTGACCCTTGCTAAAGAGTGGCTCGTCGACTCAGATACGTCGACAGACTCGTTGACGTTTGCCGGCCGGGTCATGGTGTTTCTGTTGCTGCTTTGGTGGGGGCGAACGTTCATTGTTACGCCGCTCGAAACCAACTACACAGGGGAATCGTTTCTCCATCTGATCAATCTGCCGTTCCACGAAGCCGGCCATCTTCTATTTATCCCGCTGGGGCGCTTCATGACGATTCTGGGCGGGAGTCTCGGCCAGATCCTGATGCCGCTCGTCTGTCTCGGCACATTCCTAATCAAGACGCGCGATCCCTTCGGCGCATCAGTGGCCCTCTGGTGGACGGCGGAAAGCTTCATGGATATCGCTCCCTACATCAACGATGCGCGCGCGATGGATCTTCTTCTGCTTGGCGGGGTGACCGGGAAGGAAACGGACGGGCATGACTGGAACAATCTCCTGACGATGTTGGGCTGGTTGGAGTACGATCAGCGCCTGGCTCACCTCGCCTACAACTTCGGCATTCTCCTGATGCTGGCCTCGTTCGCTTGGAGCGGGCTGCTTCTCCTGAAACACTACCGCCGACTTTAGCAGGATGCTGAAAAAGGCCGCCAGTTTTGTTCTCGCATCGCTCAGAGGCTCAACGTACCGAAGCGTACGCCTCGCCTCTTCGCTCGCTGCGGCCGCACTGGACGGCCATTTTGAGCATCCTGCGAGCCCTGTGACGTCACTACTTCCTTGTCTGTACAGCATACGACTGAAAGTGAAGGGTCATTGCATCTTTATGTTGAGCCGGATGGCTGCACATCCTCCTAACGCGAGTACCAGAACACTACAATGATCGCTCTCATCTCCAGCCCCTCCTCATCCAGTTCGGATTATCTATGCGTTGGTAGTGATTCCATCGTTATTTTGGTATTTGATATCGATTCCAGCGCGAGCATCAGCGCGTGGGTTCCACTACGGCCATGCCCGAGCGTTTGGACGGTCTGATAGAGTTGGTGCACCAACGTGAGACCTGGTAGCACGAGTCCCATACGTTTCGCTTCCTCCAATGCGATGCCCATGTCCTTGATGAAATGCTCGACAAAAAATCCTGGGTCGAAGTTGCGCTGTAGAATTCTCGGCGCCAGATTGTCCAACGTCCAACAGGCGGCTGCGCCGCCACGGATGGAGTCCAGCATCCGGTTCAGATCGAGCCCTGCCTTGTAGCCATAGAGCAAACTCTCGCAGACACCGACCATCGTGCCGGCGATCACGATCTGGTTGCAGAGTTTTGCCTGTTGTCCGGTGCCGGGCCCTCCCTGATGCACGATCTTGTTACCCAATAGCTCGAAGAGCGGCATCACGGCTAGCACGGCTTCGCGATCGCCCCCCACCATGATCGAGAGGGTGGCGCTGCGCGCGCCTACATCGCCACCGGATACCGGGGCGTCAATCGCAGAGAGACCCTTGGCTGTCGCACGTTCGGCAATCTCGCGGCTGAGTGCTGGGTCCGTCGTCGTCATATCGACGAGTATCGTGCCAGGTTGTGCGCCGGCCAGGATTCCAGTCTCGTCAGAATAGACGGTACGCACGTCCCGGGGAAATCCCACCATCGTGAAGAGCATGTCCGATTCAGCAGCGACCGCGCGTGGGCTTTCGGCCCACGTCGCGCCGAGGTCGAGCAGCGGCTTGGCTTTAGCTTTCGTGCGGCTATGCAGGGTCACGTGATACCCGGCGGCGAGCACATGGCCGCACATCGACGATCCCATCACGCCGGTGCCGATCCATCCGATCCGTGCTGTCGTTGGTTTAGCCCGCATAATTCATGACCGCTTCTGCTGCAATCGCCGATCCGCTGCTACGACGAGCCTTCGGCCGACGGGCTCGCCCCGCGGACCCTCCACGTACTGCACGAGTACGCATCGGGTCCTCCGGGCTCCGCGCGCCGGTCTCGCGACGCGGCTCAGCGATTTCGCGACGATCCGTCATGAAGAATGCGGGCTAGCAAGTTGAACGGTCATCGTTCGCATGCTCGTTTATTCGGCGAGCGGGGTGATTCGGTCCGCCACAGCCTGAATGACGCCTTCCCGCTCTCCCACCACTTTCACCCCTTGAAAACTCAAATAGTAGCCCCCGTGACTCGGCGACTGAATCGTGGCGGTCAGTTCAACCCGTTGCCCGTCTTCGACATCGGGATCTTTGACGGTCGGGACCCCACAGAGTCCAAAGACCGCAACGTTGATCGAGGATGTCTCATCTTCCAGGTAGAACAAATAGGCGCCGTAGCACGTCGTGCCGGCCGGAAGTGTGTAGGGATCGAGCGGCGTCACATTGCGAACAGTGCCCCGCAACGTGACCTGTTTTAAATGAAACGACTTCGGCTCGTCGAGGATCTCGCGAATGGTGATGGGTTCCGCGGCTGAAGCACAGGAAGAGCCGACCACAGACCACTCAAGCCAGAGGACGGCGAGGAGACTCACCAATGTTCGTGCGCGAGATGCATCGCCTAGTATCACGGCTCTATTTTACAGAAGGTCGTCGAAGAAGTCCCTTCCGCCTCCTCGACGAACTCGTTATAATCCTCCGACCTTTCCTGGAGAATCACCTATGATCGATCGTGCACGTCTCGAACGCTACGTTACAGACAGCCGCCGCCGGTTTGAGGATCTGCTTGGTCAGATGGTGGAGATTCCTTCGATCAGCATGGACCCGGCTAAAGCCCCCGACATTCGACGCATGGCCGACTTTGCGAGGCAGGTCCTCACGAGTCTTGGTGTTGAGGCCCGGATCGTGGAAACCGGCGGCTATCCGATCGTGTCCGGCGGATGGACGACCGGAGCCCATCATCCGACGGTCACCATCTACAACCATATGGATGTGCAGCCGGCACAAGAACCGGAATGGAAGCAGGCGCCCTTTGTGTTCAAGAACGAGAACGGGCTGTATCACGGCCGTGGCGCGACGGATGACAAGGGCCCGGCACTCTCGGCCCTGTTCGGGGCGCGGTATGCAATCGAACAAGGAATTCCGATCAACGTCCGGTTTCTCTGGGAGCTGGAAGAGGAGATCGGCAGTCCACATTTTGCCGCAGGACTGAAGAATCGTGACGCGATCCCATGTCCTGATTCCGTGGTCGTGTCGGATACCATCTGGGTCACACGAGGCCGGCCGGCGATGCCCTATGGTCTGCGCGGTCTGTTGGGCGCGCGTCTCACGCTGCGCACTGGAACGAAGGACGCTCACTCTGGTCTGACCGGAGGCGCCGCACGTAATCCGCTCGCCGAACTGATGGAAGTGGCGCAAGCCTGCGTCAATGCCAAGACCGGTAAGGTGAAGATCCCCGGATTCTATCAGGATGTGGTCGAACCGACCAAAGCGGAGATCAAGAGCTTTCTTGCGTCAGGATTTCAGGTTAAGAACTTTAAGCAGGCCTACGGGTTTCAGACGCTACGCACGCAAGATCCTGCCGAGATCATGCGCCGGATTTGGGCCGCCCCGACGTTTGAGGTGCATGGCCTGACCGGTGGCTATCACGGGCCTGGGGTAAAGACGGTCGTGCCGGGCCATGGAGAACTCAAAGTGAGCATGCGGTTGGTGCCGAATCAAACGCCTGAAAAGGCCTTCGCGTTGCTCAAGCGTCACGTGGCCAAGATCAATCCGAATGTGAAAGTCGAACGGGAAGGGATGCTTCAGCCGTTCAAAGGACTGTTTGAGGGGCCCTATGTCGAAGCAGTGAAGCGGGCGGCGAAAGCCGGGTTTGGGAAAGAACCAGCGTTCATCCGCGAAGGTGGATCAATCGGCGCAGTGGTCACTATGCAGAAAGCCTGGAAGGTGCCGATTCTGTTTATGGGGTTGAGTCTCCCAGAGCACGGCTACCATGCGCCGAACGAATACTTCGACTGGGGCCAGGCCTCCGGAGGGATGAAAGCCTTCGCCCATTATTTCGCAGAGGTGGCGAAGATGGGAAAGGGATAGGGCAGCCTGGTCGTCCTCCTGCTCGCGGAACGCGCGGTCTCAGAAGAAGGTGAAGGGAGCCGCCGGACCATCCTTCTTGCTCGCAGAACGCGCACGATCAGAATGTGCTCGTTCGATGCGCGCAGTGAAGGACAGTCCGGCAACTCCCTTGAGCGAAAAGGGTGACGGTGCGGAGAAGGAAACAGAAGGCCCTCGTTCGACGCGCGCACTCGAGGATCAACAGGCTACCCTCTGGATGAAGAGGCTCTTGAGCCCTTCCAGACGAGGCGGATATTCTCTCCCAATTGAGGAACATGTTGCCTCTCTTTCATGCCTATTATTTCCAATTGCCCATCCTGCTCCCATTCACGGATCCAATCCTTTAGATCGCTTTCCCAAGTCAGAGGAAATGTCAGTGCTGAAGACCAAGCTTCATCATAGGTGAGCTGCTTCTTGCCCTGGACAAGGTCGAGAACTGTCGCTCGCGCACGAGACATATACCTTTCCCGTAAAAAACGAAAGTACGCGGAGGGGTCCTGCGTCACCGTACCGGAGAATAGTCCTAGCTCTGTTTGACCCGTCCGTTCTTCTCTATCTCGTTTTTGGGCTTCATCCCGTGTTTTTTCCATGACAGGCATTGCCTTCTTCTCCGCGTCTTTGAACACCTTTATGCCTTTGAGGTCTCGCGTGGCGTAGATGAGGTGAAAATGTGTTCTGTTCTTTTCGGGGTGAAGCACAATGGCAGAGCTTGTATATCCAAATGCGCCGACACGTTTTACGCATTCGCTGTAAGCCGTAACGATAGCGTCTTCTCGATCCTTCTCCTCGAGGCCTTTCAGTATGTCTTTGAATTGGCTAGAGCCAAAAAGCTTGATGAAACTCTCTTGGTTCTGCCTCTGCGGCCACTCTATGAAACGACGGATGTAATCGGTCATGAAATTAATCAGCACCTCTCCAGGATTTAATTTTAGGAGCGGAGTGATGGTTTCCAGCGCAAATCCAGACCATCCCGTAGGATCTATGAATATGAAAGGAAACGAAGTAGGACCACCATCTTGTACAAACTTTAAGATGTCCTGGATGGCATTTTCGAGCTTCTTGTTCTTTGTTTCTATTGTGACGCCATCTATTTGGTCCGCGAATTGTTTGAGCTTCGTATAGGCAGACGGAGCTTTCTCGAGGAAGAAGCACCGAAGCTTTAGGGTTCTTCCAGTTCGCTCCTTGTGAATCTTGCGCGCCTTGCTTAGCTGTTCAAGGGCAATTGCAAATGAGCTGTCTTTGAATTCCTCCGATCGGACCTTCCAAGGCCCTGAGAAACAGTCAACGTAGGTTAGGGTATCCCAACGTGAGCCAACAATGATGGCGAAGCGTTCGAGGTAATTCCGAAGGATGAAATGTTTGACGAGTGTCTGTTCGCGACCTGCGTAGAGATCACCGTTGCTCAATGGAGTGCACCAACAGGACGCAGAGATTCGACTTTTCCAATAGCAATTAAACGTCGCTGATGGTCCATGACGGGTACTTCCGCACGTTGGGGGAATTCACTATAGGTCTTGCCGTCGAGGGAGCGGCCGGTTTCACTTTTGCGGACACCACCCCATTGTTTAAAGAAGAAAGGAACCTTAGCCCTTCGGCACTGGTCGCGGATTGAAAGTACCCAAGATTTCTTCATGGGTCTGGCACCAGCCCCACTTTCACCGCCGACTATCACCCAATTTATTCCGGCGAGACTAAATCTTCCTAAATCCTCGAGCAAGGGCTCTATCGAAAGAAAACGAATTCTTGCCGGTGATGCCTGTAAATGATCAATGCGTTGAAGGCCATGCTTCTTGTTCTCGACGCTGACGCCCCACCAGATATGAGGCAGATCTGCAGCGAATTTGAGCTTTGTCTCCAACATATCGCGCATCCGTTCTGAGCGCTTCGTCAGTACCTGATACGTGTGCCAGTTTGCTAGCTGCATCACACGAACAACCGATACAATGTATTCGTCGGCGACCTCCTCTTGGAAGAGATCGCTCATCGAGTTCACAAAGACCATCTTGGGCGCACGCCAGCGGATTGGTTCAGCCAGTTTTTCCGGTACCAAACGCAGATCAAATCCATATTCATAAGGATGGTTGGGGACGCCTCGAAAACGTTCGGCGAAAGTTTCGGCGTAGCAATTTACGCACCCAGGGCTGACCTTGGAACATCCCCTAACCGGATTCCACGTCGCGTCAGTCCATTCTATTTTTGAATTATCACTCATGACTCAGGATCTCCTGTCGGTACTTCCATAGTTTAGCCCAAATCGTATAGCAAGTGAATTGTCTCGGCACTGAGACGCATTGGCTTGAATGAACGTTCGCTTTGGTCAGTCGCAATCGAATCGCCAACGGCCGAGACGGTTTGGTAGTTCCAATGCTGCGGCGAGGTGATCGAGAAAGTCGCGGCGGGGGATGGATTGGGCACCCAGGGCGGTGATGTGTGGGGAAGATTGCTGACAATCCATCAGGCGAAATCCCCAGGCCTGGAACTGGCGGACCAGCGAGACCAAGGCGACTTTCGAGGCATCGGTCACTCGCGAAAACATCGACTCTGCGAAAAATGCGCCACCGAGCGCCACGCCATAGAGCCCGCCGACCAACTGTCCTTCCTGCCATGTTTCAACGGAATGCGCATAGCCTTGTTCGTGTAAGCGCGTATAGGCCTCGAGCATCTCCGCCGTGATCCAGGTTCCGCCGTCTGGATATTGTGGCCTTGGTCCTGCGCAATGCTGCATCACGTCACGAAAGCAGGTATCGAGTGTGACGTTGAGTAGGCCGGGACGAAGGCTTCTTTTAAGGCTGCGCGAGATATGGAGTTTGTCGGGAAAGAGTACGGTCCGGGGATCGGGCGACCACCACAAGATCGGCTGATCGTCGCTGTACCAGGGGAAAATACCGTGGTGGTAAGCCTCGAGCAACCGTTCTGGTCGCAGATCGCCTCCGACCGCGAGTAGTCCCTCAGGTGTGGCCACATCAACGGGGGGGAAGCGCAGATCGCTTGGGTTTGCACTGAGACTAAACATGGCCGAGCAAGGTACGCGACGTGATGTAAAAAGGCTAGGATCTCGTGAATCGGATCGTCACCCCTTATTGTCTTCCGCTGCAGCCAGAATCGGCTGGAAGATGGGGTCTGCATCCAGGACCGCTTTCAACGATTCTGCCCCGATGAAGAACTGCCAGATGTCCGGAGTCTGACCGGGAATTTCAGCAAACCATCGTTTGGCTTCCGTCAGTTGCTCCAAGAGCGCCCGA
>JAENWB010000073.1:0-4865 GCA_016650275.1 Nitrospiraceae bacterium
CACTGCTAACGCCCCTGCCCCCACACACAGGGCAATCTCGACAATCATAAGACTCCTCCTCTGCTATCAGGTGTCAGGCCCTCCACGTGCCGTCTTATCGAAGGACACCGAATGCCCAGAGGACGACGAGCAACGTGAGCGGAACTCCCAGCAGCCAGAGAATGAACGCTTTTCCCATAATGGCACCTCCTAATCCTGCCCGGCTAACAACCTGGATCATGAGCATGCTGCGGGCCTAGCTCCTTCAGTAGGCTGGCCAGGTCCTCTGCATGCTCTTCTTCTTGCGCAAGGATCCCCTCCAATACTTTACGAGTCGTGGGATCATCAGTGCCGACATAGGCGACCATTTCACGATAGCTGTCGATCGCGATCCGTTCGGCAATCAGGTCTTCCGTGATCATCTCCACCAATGAATTTCCTTCGACATATTCCGAGTGGCTCCGGCTCAGCATCCCTTCAGGGGACAGATTCGGCTTCCCCCCCAGTTGGACAATGCGTTCGGCCAATTGATCGGCATGGACTTGTTCCTCAGTGGCATGTTGGAGAAATTCGCCTTTCACGCTGAGGGAACTGAGCCCGGTGGCCATGAAGTAATGGCGCTTATAGCGAAGGACGCAGACGATTTCTGTGGCGAGGGCGTCATTCAGCAGTGTGATCACCGTCTCCGCTTTGGCCTTGTACCCCGCTGTCATAGCGCCGTCCTCAATCCCTTGTCGTGCACGAGCCCTGAGCGTTTTCACATCAGTCAGACCGATGGCTTCTTGTATGATTCCTTCCTTCCGAGAAGTGCGAGGCGCCGTTGTTCCAGGTTGCACCGTTGTCGCTGTGGCTTCTTTCACGATTTCCTCCTGTCGGGGATGCCCCCGTTTCTATTGTGTCGAGCACGAGTCACCCAAGGCTTTCCTGTCATCCTCGGGCGGCTTCCATCAAAGCCGGCTCGCAGAGCTGCAGCCGCTTCTCCACTGACTTCCAATCGATGTTGGCGAAGAACGCCTCGATGTAGGAGGCCCTCTCTGAAGGCTTGTAATCGAGGAGATACGCGTGTTCCCACACATCCATGACGAGGATCGGAATGAACCCCGCCACATGCCCATGTTCATGAAGACTGATCCAGTGAGTGGAGAGTCGGCCACTGTGTGGATCCAAGTAACAAATGGCCCAGCCCACTCCTCGCATCTTGCCCACGCTGGAAAAATCCAATTTCCACATGTCATAGGTGCCGAAACTGTCTTCTGCAGCTCTCATAAAAGCAGAGCCTTGAGCGGGCTTCTTGGCTCCGCCTTTGGTCAAATTCTCAAAGTAATATTCGTGCAAGACCATCCCGTTGTATTCAAACCCTAAGCGTCGTGTCAGTTCGGAATAGGCCGGCATTTCTTCATGATCAATCCGTCCGTCTTTGAGCATCTCTCCAATCTGGGTCGTGAGCTGGTTCGCGGCCTTCACATATCCCTCGTACAGCTTTACATGCATCTCGAGCGTTCGATCCGAAATCCCCACCAGCCCATGTAAGTTGAACGGCTTGACGTCGTAGGAACCTCCCATTTTCATATGATATCTCCTATGTTCCTTTGATTGTTCGGAGGGTCTAATCGCCATTTCTTTATGTGTTTTCCGCTGTAACCAGAATGGGTAAACAGCTTCTCCCTCATGACATTAGAGCACGCGTAGAAAGGCCACCAGGTCCCGTTTCTCTTCAATCGTCAACTGGGTCCCTAACACGATGTTGAAGAACTCCACGGTATCCTCTAACGTCAGCAACCTCCCATCGTGCAAGTATGGAGACGAATCCTTGATGCCCCGCAAGGGAAACGTCTTGATGGGGCCATCAGCGTTCGCCATGCGTCCATTGATCATCCGCGGCTTGTAAAAGCGCTCCACCTTCAGGTTGTGCATGGAATTGTCCGTGTAATAGGGCGCCTGATGGCAATCCGCGCATGTCGCTTTGCCGAAGAACAGGTCCTGCCCTCGCTGCTCAGATGCGGTAGATTTTTTGGGATTCAACTTGCCGTCAATGCCTAACTTGGGTGCTGGCGGGAAATCCAGGAGCTCCTGGAACTCTGCCATGAAGTGCACCTGGCTCCCCCGTTCAAGAATGTTGGCCCCTTTTTTTGTCCCGATTACATGATCGCCGTCGAAGTAGGCCCCCCGCTGCTCAAACTCTGTGAAATCCTCCACACTCTTCAGCGCCCTCTGCGAGCCGAACAGCCGTTGAATGTATAAGCCGCGCAACGTCGGGGTATCAATGCGATGACGGAATTCCTGCGGGCGGACGTCCCCGGCCAAATGGGTACTGGCGTTCGTGTGGCCGTTCGCATGACACTCGAAGCAGGTGACGCCGCGGCTTGGACGCACGGTACGACGGTCTTCCGTCTGGTTGAACTGCTGCTGCGGGAACGTCGTGACGAGCAGCCGCAAGCCCTCGAGCTGTTTCGGATTCAGAATCCCGTTGAAGAATTCATAATAGTTGTCGATGGTCACCAATTTGCCCTGGGACACGTCACCGAGGTCGGGTCGTGTCGTCAGGTAGATGGGGGGCGGGAACTCAGGGAGAAAATGGGCCGGCAGGTCGAATTCCAGGTCGAAGCGAGTGAGATCACGGCCCTCCTGTTTCTGAATCTCCTCGATGTGGAACTTGGGAAACACCATCCCTCCTTCAGGGTGGTTGGGATGCGGAAGGGGAAAGAATCCAGCCGGAAACGCATCCTTCTCCCGGATCTCTTCGGGGCTCATTGCCTGAAGTTTTTCCCAGGTCATCCCCTGCGGAAGTATGACTCGTATCCCTTCCTGGATAGGCTTACCGCCGGACATCGTGACGTCTTTGGTCGGACGGTTTGCGAGGTCGTACCGCTCCTTGAGCAAATCCATCTGCCGCTTCATGACCTCAGGCTTTGCGGCTTTCATGCGAGCGATGACTACGGCAATGTCCTCCCTGAGATCAACAGGAGCATAGCTCGTCCCCTTCTGTTGCAATTCTTGCGCGTTCGGTGTCTTCTCTGTGATCTTGCCCGAAACGGTCACCGGTGCCGTGATGAGCGTGGCTCCGACAACCAGAACGGCGCCGAGTGCCATTAGATAGTGCGCCTTCATGATCCCCCTCCTCGGCCGTTTACAGTCGCAACATGCGAGTCTATGCCCATGCTAACGATTCCATCGTGTGTGGTCTGGTCACAATTGCTCAGATGCTCAGAATATTATTTCAAAAATCCCAGCCTTCTGGTCAGCTCGGAATAGGCCGGCATGTCCTCATGATCTACCTTGCCATCCTTAACGAGATCGAAAATATGTTCATTCAACTTATTTGGTGGCGGTGACATACTCTGTATACAGGGCCATGTGCATGTCGACGGTCCGGTCGGAGATCGCTCTCAGTCCATGTAAACTAAACATGTGGGACTTCTTCGTTTCGGGGGCTTAACCATGATGTCTCCTTGTCATAGCCTTTTGGCTATGCCCGCACCCATGTGATCCGATCGTCGGTCGCAGGATGCATGGCAAAGAACCCTCCGGTCCCCACCCCTTAGGCCTGCATCAGCCACGTCAGCGTGGCCGCCATGATCCGTGTGCCATCGCACCCAATGCCCTGGACAGCGCCTGCGGGCTGTGCTTCGGACAGCCTGCCAGCACAAGGGCCAGGTAAAGCGCGGGGGCAACGGGGTGCCATGAGATGGAGGGTTGATCCAGAGGTATGGTCATGTTTTCCCCGATGGCTTAGGCTTTCTCCTTCACCGTGAGATCGTTCTTTACAGACTTCACGCCGGGGACTTGCCAGGTTGTCCAGGACGCTTGGGCACTGGTCGTGATGTCCGCAACCTCACCGGTCAGCGTGACAACCCCCGCGTTGGTCTGAACATTAATATCGGCCTCCTTGAGACGCGAGTCCTTCATCAGATGCGAATCCTTCGAGATGTGCTCTTTGACGCGTGCCGTAATGGCCTCATCCTTCTCCTCCACCGCGTCGCGTATAGACGGGGCAACGACTTGGAGTTCGTTTTTCACCGTCTTGACGCCATCGAGTCCTGCGGTGATCCCCTCCGCCGCACGCTTCGCCGTGTCGGAATCGACCTTCCCGCGGAGCACCACCCGGCCTTCTGTGGTTTCGACCTCGATCTGTCTCCCTTTGACCCGGGAGTCGGCAGCGAGGGCGATCTTGGTTTTCGCCGTCAGCCACGAGTCGTTGACCAGCGCCTTCTCTTTGGATACGTCAAGGGCAGTGGCCGGCACTGCGATGAGTGCTGCTCCAACAACCAGAGCGGTGCAGAGCGTGACCAAATAGTGTGTCTTCATGATCTTCTCCTTAACTGAATTGTGAATTTACTCAGTGATCCATCTCTTCTCGGTGACTTCCCCTCAGCGCGTCTTTTCCTTCGTGACTTCCGGCTGAGATCGCCGTTGCCACTGGTCCGCCCACTTCATGAGTTCCTCTTTCCTCTCGCCGTACTGCTCCCGGACCAAGCTGACACAGTTACCACCATACCGTTCCTGGAGCATGCCGATAATCTTGTCGAAGCTCCCTTCGATTTGCTGCAAGTCATTATCGACAAACTTCCCCCATTGCTGTTTCAGTTCGCCTTTGAACTGCATCCATTTCCCCTTGAGTTGATCCACATTCATGGTTTCCTCCTCCTGTGTGAGATGGCCCCACCTCACTCCTCGTACCGATCTGGCTCCATCATTTAAAAATTCCCCCCTGTGCGAGCCAGTATGGCGAGAAGCCCGGCAGCGGACTGGTCAAAATTGCTCAGGGTGAGAGAATTAATGAGGGATGAGCCGGACAAGCGGTGTCATATCTGCCGGCTCTATTCAACGAAGAGAACCCGTCCGACATTGCACTCCGGCGGTGGGTTGGGTCACTGCTGAGTCGCACA
>JAENWB010000074.1:0-5256 GCA_016650275.1 Nitrospiraceae bacterium
AAAAATCCCCAAGGCCTCGACAGACCCTGAGGATTGCTCCCGCAACTCATCCTCGCCAATTCCCCAGCCCACGAGGGAACGTCGGTCAACTCTCCAGGCAGGTCTTCTGGCTCATGGTTCACCCTACTCCCCGCGCCTTCCCATCTGAAGACGTGAATCGTGAAGCGTTATTCGTGAAGAGTTTCTCCCCACGGTTAACGCGTAACGCACAACGATTAACGTCTCAACGACAGTGGCATCCGCGGGTTTCGTCCCCATTTACAGCGGCGGGACCGCGAGGGAGTTACACCCTCTTCCCTTACCCAGGAGTCACAATGTGGAGGGCACTCTAGGAGACCAGGAAGAAGGTTGTCAAGTTCATTAATGTCCGTCGGCTCCTCCCCTACTCATGTTCTAACAGGCACGCGTTCATACCCATCGACAAACAAAGGGAAAGACCTAGGCTTTTCAGGTCACCTCCCGGCATAAGGTTTGCTCACCTCTCTGGTGGATGAATATCGCGAATAGGATACGAGCTCAGATGAATGGCCAACCCGACATGCGACGTCTACTTACGTATCTATGAAACACCTGATCATTAGCATCGTCATCCTCTGGACCTTCTTCCAGTTATCGAGCCTCATCTGGTCCTCAAAGGGGCAATCTCCCAGCGCCTCCTTCACCAGACTCATAGAACCTCCGCAGCAGCGTCTCGTCGACCCCTATGAGAATGGCTACTTCTATCTCCTTGGCTTTGCTGCAGCTACTTCTTTCGACCCAGCCAAGGTGGGCCATGAGATGTGGCTGGAAACCACCGCTACGCCAGGCGCGAGCGAATTCAATTACGACAAGCCTGGTCGCTCGGAGCTACAGATTCAGCTCCCTGTGGAAAAGGTCCTTCCTTCCTGGAACTCCGAGAATCCAGTGAGTGAGTTCCGGAGTCTGAACGTACGGCTCCAGACTATGACCGGTCGCGACCACACCTTATATACGCGGTACGAGCGCTGGCTCACGATGCCTTTCGAGGATATGGGATTCGGCCACCAAGGCACGCCTCGTTTTGTGGAGCTTTTTGTTGGCCACCGCCTCTATCTCGCTGACGGATTTTCTCGCCAGACAGCCTTGGGCATGCAGCGACTGAGAAATGATATGCACATGTGGCGAAGCGTACTTCGAGACGCCACAACCATTGCCACCAAAGTCATGGCGCAAATCGTCATCACCGACGATCTTCGCCTGCTCTCGACTCTGTTGTCACAGCCCGTCGTCGACAAGACCGTGTTGGCGATGACCCTTAACATTGCCCCTCCACTCACTGCAGCAGAGTCATCGCTCCGCTGGCCGCTTCAACATCAATTCATACTCGGCGTCCAAGGCGGTCACACAAGTGAACTCACCACAGTGAGTCAGACTAAATCTCTCAATGCACAAAAACAATGGTTGGCGAACACTGCCCGTTTCCCCGAACAGGACTTTCGCCAGATCGCGCATCCTCACGAACGCTCGTTCCTTGGAATCCCGCTACAGACGCGAGAGACCTGGGAAATGTATGCGACGTATTACGACGCGATGATACAAGCGACAGAGGCAGGACAGAGCACCTTGCCAAAACTTCACGAGCTTACAAGTACCGCACGCCAAGGCACCCTGGAAAGCCTCCTCAGCCCAAGCCCCTTCGAGCCGGACTGGGATCCCTTCCACTATCAACTGAGGGAGACCGATGCCAGGCTGCGACTCGCCTCGCTGCAGGTCGTCTTGCGACGCCCGAGCGCGCAGAGCACCGTGCCGAATCGACTCGCTCAAGTCGGCTCGTCCTACTACGATCCCTTTAGTGGATTACCGATGTTGTGGAGCCAAACGCAACAGAAGATCTATAGCGTGGGGAAAGACCGCTACGACGATGGGGGTGAAACGAGTTTTGATATCAGCGTGCCTGCTACCCTCACCCCCACATCCGTGCTCAAGGAATCGCAGGCGTCTGCTGCAACCCGCCGACCTAACCGCCGCTAGCCCGGTAGCGCAGCTTGAGTACCAGTATCGCTCCCGTTAACAGCAACGTGACGGCATTGGCCAGAATGATCGGCCAGGCATGGAGGACCAGTCCATACAGAAACCAAAGGCAGACGCCGGACGAGAATATGGCCAGCATGCCCAGCGATACATCGTCCGCGGACTTTGAAGCCCATGTCTTCTGCAGCTGAGGCCAGAAGGCACAAGTGGTGAACGTTCCTGCTGCAAACCCGAGTAGATCGATTCCCGTCATCGTAAGTCACCCTTCCTCAGGCCTGACATTCCCGTGCTTAGCCGGCCTAGCCATCAGACATGCTTGTCAAGACCAATGGCCCTGTGGTACATTTCTACTTCTAAAATCTTCTATTGATTCGACTAGATGAAGGAGTGCACCTGTGGCATTTACATGCGATCTCTGCAGCAAACGTCGCCAATCCGGCCATAACGTCAGTCACGCCAATAACAAGACCAAGCGGATCTTCAAGCCCAACCTCCAACCAGTCCGGGCACTGATCAACGGTCAGCCAAAACGCATTCGGGTTTGCACACGCTGCTTGCGTAGCGACAAAGTCCAAAAAGCCGTTTAGCGTAATTTCTCCTCAGCCTCCTACGGGGCCAGGTTCGCCCCCGAGACGCAAAAAAGGACTTGGAAGCGCAGGCCTTTCAAGTCCTCCATCTCTTACGTGTGACGTTTCACGCCTCACGGTTCACAACTTGATTGGAGCGGGCGAGGGGATTTGAACCCCTGACAACTTGCTTGGGAAGCAAGGACTCTACCACTGAGCTACGCCCGCTCACTGAGTCGAATCCTACGCTGGCCTCTATGCCAAGTCAAGAAACTCCTGGCAACTACCCCCGCAGTTCCACCAGTGCAAACTTTCGTCGGCCGACCTTCAGGCGATAGGCGCGGCCAGCCACTGGCGTCAAGACTGCATTCGCGTCGCTCTGCTTCTGTTCATCGACCTCTAAGCCACCCTGAATAATCAGCCGCCGGGCCTCGCTCTTACTCGGCACAAGCCCTGTCTTGGTCACCAGATCAACAAGACTGATCGTCTGCCCCTCGCGCAGATCTGCCAGGGTCAAGGTCAAGCGCACATCCGGCTCGCTCGGAAATTCCCGCTCCTGAAATTTCTGCTGAAAGGCCGCCCTCGCCTCTTGACTGGCTTCCGCCCCGTGATACCTATTGACGATCAGTGCTGCGAGCGCTTGCTTTGCCTCCATCGGATGAGCGGCCTTGATTCCAACCAAATCCTCCGTCGTGAGCAGCTCGTAATACCGAAGCATCAACGCGTCACTGATCGACATGAGCTTTCCGAACATGTCGTTCGGTGCGTCTTCCAGGGCAATGTAGTTCCCAAAACTTTTGCTCATCTTCCGCGCGCCGTCCGTCCCTTCGAGTAACGGCATCGTGATCACGACCTGGGGCTCCTGACCATAGGCGCGTTGCAGATCACGCCCCACCAACAGATTGAACTTCTGATCAGTACCGCCCAGTTCGATATCGGACTGGAGCGCTACGGAATCGTAGCCCTGCACGAGGGGATACATGAACTCATGGATACTGATCGGTTTCTGCTCGTGATACCGTTTATGGAAATCATCCCGCTCGAGCATCCGCGCGACACTGTAATGCGCGCTCAGATGGATCAACGATTCCGCCGTCATCGTACTCATCCAGCGGCTGTTAAACTCCACCAGGGTCTTCGCAGGATCGAGTATTTTGAAGATCTGCCTCTCATAGGTCTTGGCATTCTCTAATACTTTTTGTTTCGAGAGCGCGACGCGCGTTTCCGATTGTCCAGTCGGATCGCCGATCATGCCGGTGAAATCGCCGATCAGAAAGATCACATGATGTCCGAGTTCCTGAAAATGCTTGAGCTTGTGGATCAAGACCGTATGGCCCAGATGCAGATCAGGCGCGGTCGGATCGAAACCTGCTTTCACGCGTAGCGGACGATTCTCTTTCAAGGCGCGAGTCAGCTTCGATTCAAGTTCGGCCCGTTGAATAACCTCCACGACTCCACGAAGGATCAACTCAAGTTGGCGGGAGAGTTCACTCATGTCGCCTTCTTCCCTCTGACTATAGATATGGCGTCCGGCGCCACCGTGACCAATGGACGAATCTGCTCAAACTTCTTTTTCCCAATACCTTTGACGGCTCGTAATTCATCAAGAGCATGAAAGGCTCCCACCGATTGCCGATACTCCATGATCCGTTCGGCCAACCGGGGACCGATCCCCGGCAGGGCGTCAAAATCCTGTTTCGTCGCCCGATTCAGATCCAGGAGGCCCCTGTGAGATCGTTTCGAAATAGCATCAGCGGACGGCTCATCTGACAACAAGGCGCCGGGAGATGGACTCACCGTAGTTGCGCGGCCACTACCGGAAACAATTTCAGCCTTCGGCTCCTCAAACGATTTGGCTGCAAGATCCTGCTCGCGATCGAATGAGGTCGGCAGGGTCCAGCCGATCCAGAAGACGACTCCCATAGTCGCAGCAAACATCCCGAGCTTGATGAGAAGAGAGTAGAATATAGTCATCGCGTCAAAAGTCGAATGTCCCAAGTCAAAAGTCCAACGACTTGATGGCTTTAAGACTTTTAGACTTTAAGGTTTTACGACATCTTTTCTTCTGGCTTGGTGAATCGCCTCCCCTTCGACATCTTCAGCCGCTTCCATCATCCCTTCGGCAAGCGTCGGATGCGCGTGGATCATGCCTGCGACCTGTGCAACCGTCGCCCCGACCTGCATCGCCAGAGCCGCCTCATGAATCAGATCGGCTGCGTGGGCTCCGACGATATGCACGCCCAAAATCTTGCCGCTCGGTGACTCGGCAATGACCTTGAACAATCCCGTCGTATCCCCTGTAGCTTGCGCCTTCCCCAACCCGGAATATCGAAAACGTCCCACCGTAATGACCTGGTCGGGACTCTGACCGGTAGCCTGGACTCGCTCGCGAGCTTGTTGTTCCGTCACGCCCACGCGACCGATCTCCGGCAGGGTAAAAATTCCGGCTGGGATGACGTCGTAGCGAACCGTCGCCGGATGCCCCATGATGTTCTCGGCCGCCACCTTCCCCTGCGCTGAGGCCACGTGCGCCAACATGACCTTGCCGACCACGTCGCCGACCGCATAGATTCCAGGCACAGTGGTTTCCATCTGCTCGTTGACGAGAATTTCCCCGCGCGGTCCCGTCTGCACCCCCACCTGCTCCAGTCCAATGCCTCCGCTATTCAATCCTCGCCCCACGGACACCAGTAGCTTCTCA
>JAENWB010000075.1:0-10582 GCA_016650275.1 Nitrospiraceae bacterium
CTCTGCTCCTGGAGCACAGGACCAATAAAGTGGTCTCACTCCTCCCGCAGCCCTTCCACCACAGGCTGTCGTGCTGCCCAGCGCGCGGGCCAGTAGCCGGCCACCAGGGCAGCCGTGAGTGCGAGTCCTACGGCTTTCAGAATCACTCCGCCTGGGACCGTCATCTGAATCGTCCAGCCAAAGGATTGTTTATTGATCACGTGGATGAGGACCAAGGCAAGCAACAGGCCTCCCACGACGCCCAGTATGGCCCCGATCAACCCGAGATAGGCCGCTTCCCACAAGACTAATCGCTCCACTTGCCTCGTGCCAGCGCCGATAGCCCGCAACGTGGCAAATTCACGTTGTCGCTCCAACACGGCCGTCACCAAGGTATTCACGATGCCGAGTATGGCCACCAGTACGGCAATGGCTTCAAGGACATAGGTCAATACGAATGAGCGGTCGAAGATCTCGAGAATCTCTTTCCGCAACTCGTGGTTTCGGATCACCAACGGTGGAACCGTCACTCCATCCAGTCCGGCGACATGTGTGACAATCGACTGCCGAACCTGTTCTGGATCAGCAGCGGCAGCCAGGTAGATAGAAAACACTGTCACCCGGTCATCGTGCCATTGTCGCTGATACCATGTACGATCCATCACCATCTTCCCGCCGTCGGTTGCGTAATCGTAGAAGACCCCCTCAACGGACACAGCAACTGGTCCCGCCGGCGTCGTGATCGAGATCTTGCTCCCCTCACGAAGTCGTAATCGAGTCGCCAACACTTCAGACAAGAGCACGCCTCCGGTTTCGGCGGCTCGCTGCAGGGCCACGCTCGAATCTCCATGCATCATCTGATACCGGCTGCGCTGAGCATGGAGCCGAAGATCTCGTGACACCAACGCCACTGGCTGACCATCGACGTCCACATACACGTCCCGAAGGGTATCGACCGCGGCAATGCCGTCAATCGCCACCAGGGTCGAACGCCAGGTCCCTGGCAAGGCACGCGACGCTTGCCCAGCCTGCTTCCCCTGGAGCCAGGATTGCGGGGCCACGATGAGGTCAGCCATCACGGTCTCATCCACCCAGACCTCGACAGTGTCACGAAAGCTGCGAACCATGACGGCCACTCCGATCATGATCGACAATCCCACCATCAACGCCGACACCGTCACCGCATTCCGGCCCGGATGGCGCGCCGTCTGGTCTGCCGCGATGAGACGGAGGCTCCCCCCCAGCATCATCGTTTTACCCTCCTGGAAAGGGCGCCGCATGCCCAACGCCTGGATACAGAGTGGCGCAAGACAGGAGAGTGCCCCCAAAAGAAGGATTGTCGCGAGATAGCCAAAGAGCGGCAGGTCTCCGACCGGGCCCATCAGCGAGCAGAGGCCCGCCAGCACCAACAACACGAGACTGATCCACCCGCACAGACCTGCCCTCAGTTGATGCGTCGATTCATAGTCTCCCGGTGCCAAGGCGCGGACCGTCACAGTCCTGCCGGCTTCCACACTGGGGCCCAACGCGCCCACCATCGAGACCACTGTCCCAAGCAGTACCCCTTTCGCCACTGCCACAAGCGTCACCATGTCCATCGACAGGATCAACCCGCTAGACGCGATCGGCGCATAGAGGTCTGAGATCGTTCGGCTCACGAGCGACACCAAAATCCTGGCCAGCCAGACCCCCCCAAGACCTCCCAATAACCCGCCCAAAAGACCGAGCAAGCCAGCTTCTACGAGAAACAGGCCGGCAACCCGCCGCTTCGTCATGCCGAGTGCGCGATAGATGCCGATCTCGCGTCTCCGTTGCGCCACAGCAAAGGCTATCGTGTTGTAGATCAAGAACATCCCGATGAGCAGCCCGACCCAGCTCATGACTGACAGATTGAGCTGGAACGCCCACACCATGTTTTCAACCTGCTTCGTCCGTTGCGCCGGCCGTTGCACGATTAGATGGGGTGGGAGTCGCGCACGCACAGAGGCAACGATGTCGTCGAGCGGTCGACCAGGCGTCGTCACCAGCTCGATTCGATCCAACCGCCCGACTGATTGAAATAATAGCTGAGCCGCAGCAATATCCATGACGGCAAGCCGATCCCAAAGGGACGAGCGCGCCGCCTCGTTATGAACAAGCCCTACGACTCGCAACCGTACGAGACGCCCTCCCGCCGTCACCTCGACGATACTACCGACTTCCAGGTTCCAGTCGGCAGCGACCTGACGACCAAGGTACAACGCGTCAGAAGCCAGGAGCGTCTCCAGCGCCAGGCCGGTGTCGGCCTGCGGGACCTGAAATCCACGTGTCCCGACCTCCGCAAGTAGATCCAGTCCCAATACCTGAAGCACCTGGCCACGCTGTTCCCCCTGGGCGACCACGACCGATTCTTCAATGACCGGGGCAGCGCTCACCACCCCATCGACCGCGCGAACAACCGTAATTACCGATTCATCCACTCCGAGATCATGGCCCGTAATTTCCAATGTGGCAGGACCGGCGACCGTCGTGACGCCTTGCTCGAAGGATCGCAGTACTTGAATGTTCGCCGTCCCGATGCCCACGGAGGCCAGCACACCCAGTGCCACTCCTGCAATGCTGAGCAGGGCGCGATATGGCCGCTGGAGCGCATGAGCGCGGATCAGGGCGAGATAGAGCATGAGTGGTATAGTCATCTAGGGTGCGGGAGCGCTATGAACAGAACGAATCATCATGGGTAAGGGAGCGAAAACAAATCGAATCTTTTGGGCCAGTAACGGAGCCCTGCACAAATCGGTAGTTTCGTTTACAGTAATACACACCTTTGTTAGACTCGCCTGAGTTAATGATGAGAGGTTATTGATGGGTGCGCGAATTGCCCTGAGCCGAAAAGTCCAGCCACTACAGGAAGAGATGGACGCCGATCTCCTCACGCCGCGGCAGTGTGACATCCTTCGTCTGGTATCGATCGGGCACACGAACCGTGAGATTGCGGAGGTGCTGGAGATCAGCGTCCGCACGGTCGAAGTGCACCGATTCAACTTGATGCGACGGTTGAATGTGCGAAACGTGGCGCAACTACTCCGACGGGCCCTGCAACTAGGTCTCCTTGCCAAGACGTTCGGAGCCAAGTAGACCTACAGTTCTTTTAGTTTTCCCCGGCAGTCCTCCAACTTCGGATAGCCCTTCCTGCTGAGCTGTGCCGCCAGCTCCGTTTCCAATCGACCGAACACGTCGACCCCCCCCTCGACCAAAACCGTCCCGAGCTGCACGGCCGACGCGCCACAGAGTACATGCTCGAAGGCATCCACGCCATAGACCACGCCACCGGTCCCGATAATCGGTAATCGCCCTTCGAAGATCTTCCAAAAAGCCCGCACGTTGGCCAGCGCGACCGGTTTGATGATCGTACCACCCAGTCCGCCGAACCCACCCTTGGGCTTGATGACGACCGCCTCGCGCTCCGGATCGACGACGAGGCCGTTGCCGACCGAGTTAATCAAGTTGAGAAAATCGACACCGCAACGGCCGATCACTTCGCCCATCGCTGTATGATGGGCTGGATCGAAGTACGGAGGCAACTTGACCCCCATCGGAACCGTGATCACCTTGCGAACCCGCATCAGCAGTCGCTCGGAGGCTTCGGCGTCATATCCGATCTGGGGTTTGCCTGGAATGTTGGGACAAGAGAGATTGACTTCGATCAAGTCGGGCTTCGCCGCATTGATCGTGGCTGCAATCGTCAGGAAGTCGTCTTCACAAAGACCCGCCACACTGGCGATAACCGGTTTCCCGAATGTCTTCAATTCAGGAATGAGCGCGGCATACGCCTTGTATCCGAGATTCGGCAAGCCCATGGAGTTGATGGACCCGCCGGGAAATCCATAGTACCGGGGTGTCGGATTGCCGTCGCGAGGCTCAACCGTCATCGACTTAGTGACGATGGCCCCGGCACGAGATCGGCCGAGGGCCAGCAGTTCGTCACGCGTGACACAGAGGGCCCCCGAGGCATTCATGAGGCAACTAGGAAATCGTACGCCGGCAATGGTGGTCGAAAGATCCATCACGCTACTACCGTGACAGGCTCATGCTGCGTTCTCGTCATGAGCCGCCCATCCTTCATGGCCCAGACATAATCGGCCGCCTCAGCGGCCTCGGCGCTGTGGGTGACCAACAGCACGGTTTGGCGAAAGCGCTGAACGAGCGACCGAAGAAGGACGATGATCTCGGCCCCATGCTGGGAATCCAAATTGCCGGTCGGCTCATCAGCAAGAATAATCTGGGGCTGATGCACGATCGCTCGCGCAATCGCCACACGCTGCTGCTCTCCGCCCGAGAGCTCGCTGGGGCGATGGTGCCTTCGTGCAGTCATCGAGACCAACTCAAGAACCTCCTCGACGCGGGCTTGGACCGATGCCCCTCGCTCCCCGCGCAACAACAAGGGAAACGCAACATTCTCCGCTGCCGTCAACCCGGGAATTAAATGGAAAGCTTGAAAGACAATCCCGACTGTTTCCCGCCTGATCTTCGTCCAGTCGTCGCTCGTGAATCGACTGGTCGAGCGCCCTCCGAGGAGGATATCCCCGGAGGTCGGCACATCCAACCCGCCAACCAGGTTGAGCAACGTACTCTTCCCGCATCCGCTAGGACCGATAAACGCACAGAAGTCTCCCTTGCCCACTTCGACCGTGACCCGATCGAGCCCGGTGATGGTGTCGCCACCACGCTCATAAATTTTCGACACCTGGTCGAATGTCACCATGTGCTTTGCTTCTCCATCCATGTCCTAGCCTGCAAGGTCGCCGCGCGAAACACGCGAGACTGGCGGGAAGGGCGAGACAAACGACGGTTCGAAGTCAGAAGCTCGAGGTTTTCGGAACTTCGAACCCTGAACTTCGAACTTCGTGTCGCGCCTGTCGCGCTTGACGTGCTCGTCGCGCGCTTGGGAGCGTCAGCGGACTTAGTTCATCATCCTGCTGTCTTCGTATATCACAACCATTTACAGAGCAACAACCTTGACAGGCGCGGCACATTCCCATAGAAGAAGCGCACGCACACGTTAGTTGGAGCGCTTCCCCTGCGATGTTACGTGAATACACACAGGATCGACTGATCGGATGGTGCCGTCAGGCCCTCCGGTTTGTATTGCCGATAGAGTGCATCGCCTGTGGCCATTCACTCAGCACGGACCCGGTGCCCTTCTTCTGCGCCACATGCTGGCAAACCATCCGCCCGCTCCAACAGCCAGTTTGTGCCCGTTGCGATCAGCCGTTTGTCTCGCCAGAGGCTACGACCTATACACCGGACCATCAATGCCAACACTGTCAGGAACGGCCGCCTGATTTTCAACGGGCCTGGACCCTCTTCCCCTACCTTCCGCCACTACGGGAAGCCATCTGCTCGTTCAAGTACCGCGGCAAACATACACTGGCACGGCCCCTCGCATGCCTTATGATCAACGCCCTGCCAAGCGAAATCGACGTCGACGTGATTATCCCTGTGCCCTTGCACCCGACCCGCTTACGCGCGCGTGAATTTAACCAATCTTTGCTCCTGGCCGATCAGCTCAGCCATCATCTGGCCTGCCCGGTTTCGGCCACAAACCTCGTCAGGATCGCCGCCACCGATCCCCAAACTACATTAACGCGGCAGGCACGGTTACAAAATCTACGAAAAGCATTTGTCATCCGGAAGCCCCAGGACCTCATGGAGAAACGCATTCTCCTCGTGGATGATGTCTTCACCACCGGCACGACGCTGAATGAATGCGCGAAGACCCTACGAAAAGCCGGCACCGGGCCCGTCTTTGCCCTAACGCTGGCCAGGACGGTCGATACGGCGTTGGTGCCGGATCGCTTCTTTGCCGAACGGGCGGGAGAGCGCCTGACGACCATAGGAATATAGTCGATGCCGTTATACGAATATCGCTGCCTCGACTGTAAGAAGCGCAGCACAGTCCTGGTATTGAGCCTGGCCAATCAGGCACCGGCAGCCTGCTCCCATTGCACGAGCGCACGGGTTGAACGAATCATGTCTCGATTTGCCTCGCCAAAATCCGAAGAGGCTCGCCTTGAAGCCTTGGCGGACCCCAGCAATTTGGCCGGGCTCGATGAAAACGACCCGCAGAGCATGGCTCGATTCATGAAAAACATGGGCGAGGAGATGGGCGAGGACCTCGGTGACGATCTCTCAGAAGCGATGGAGTCAGACGAGACTGGCTCCATCGAATCGGATAACACTGACAGGTAGTGACAGGTATTGTCCTGTATTTTCACTTGACAGATCGTTCGAGTTTCCCTACCCTGGCATCAGTATCCGAAGCCTCGTGAGGCGTATGCAGCACTATCGAACCGGGTTCTTCAATGGCCAACGAGCCCAAGAGCGAGCTGATGACAGCGGAGGAGACCTGCCGCTATCTCAAGATCACCCCGCGCACGCTCTATCGTTACCTACGGAGTCGCCAGATTCCCGCCTTCAAGCTTGGAAAAGAATGGCGCTTCGTACGCTCGGATCTGGAACAGTGGATTCGCGATCGCACCAGAGCCACACTGGCGCCGTAAAGGACAGGCTACATTGATGTTCGCCGGTGAATACCTGTGTAAAGTGGATGAGAAGGGACGGTTTATCGTCCCTTCACCCATCCGTGAGCAGGTCGAGTCGGAGGGACAGGCCGTCGTCTTCCTCAAAGGCCCCGAGGAATCGACGCTCATCTACTCCATGAAAGAGTGGGAGAAAGTCCTCGACCGGACGAAAGCCACCCTCGATGAAGACCAGAGTAGACTGTTCATGCACTTCGTCGTGTCGGAAGCCGGCACATCAGAGATCGACAAAGCCGGGCGCATCCTGATTCCGAGTCGGCTCAGAAAACTTATTCCGTTGGATGAGGACCAGGAAATCATTCTGGTCGGCTTGTACCATCGCATGGAGATCTGGAATCCGAGCAAATGGCGTCGTTATATCGCCCAATCTGAAGAGCGGTACGAGCAGAACATGTCCAAGATCCTCAATCTCCTGTAAGCTCGCGCGCATGCCTACGTTTCGGCATCCGACCAGGCTTCCCTCCACTACACGGGCCGTTCGCATGACCTCCTACCGGAGCCCTGACAAGAAGGTCGGGGTGCCACGTACCACCCCGAGAAGGGCTCGGAGCTCCCGCATACCTGCATCACCACACCCACCGGCCGAGAATCATTCGGTAGCCTTGACCCTCCCGGTGCCTCCCAGCGTGAACCATCAATATGCCACAGTGAACGGCCGACGATTGCTTTCTTCGGCTGGTCGTACCTATAAGGCCCAGGTGGGACAACTTGTGTGGTTGAAGTTAGCACAGTCCGCTCACCGGGCTGCTCTGCTTGCAGGACTCCAGTCTGAGTGGCTCGCCCTCACCATCCGGTTCTATTTTACCTCGGCTCTACGACGCGACGTTGATGGCGGGCTCAAAATCGCACAGGATGCCCTCTGTGAGGGCCTCGGCATCAACGACAACCGCATCGTCGAAACCCATCTCTACAAACACATCGATAAAGATAACCCTCGTATCGAAGTGCAGTTGACGCCTGCGTCCAGACCCTAGCAGAAGACTGAAACAGGCCGCCAGCGCCACAGGCCGTGGCGCGTGATGCGCGAGACATGCGAAAAAAGCGCGGCGTGACAGATTGGGTTTCCACCTCATTGGGCGCGTCTCGCTCGTCCCACCTGTCTCGCTCGGCCACCCTGCGGGGGCCTGTCCTGTTGTCCTAGCCATGCAGGCCATCGAAGTTCGGCTGTGCCGAAACGGTTTTTCCGCAGCCTGCTAACGCCCCCGTACAGGACATGAGTCACCGGAGATCCACTCAAAGATCCGCGCCTATTCGTACCGGAGCGCTTCGATAGGATTAAGGCGAGCGGCCTTGCTGGCTGGGTACAATCCAAAGAAGAGGCCAACCACGAGTGAGAAGAGGAACGCGGTCGCGATCACGTTGCCTGAGATGATGGTCGGCCAGCCGGCGATCAGCGTCGTCAACCTGGTTCCCGCGATCCCGAATACGATGCCTAACACGCCACCCACCAGGCTCAGCGTCATGGCCTCGATCAGGAACTGCATCATGATATGCCATCGTTTGGCTCCCACCGCCATGCGGATCCCGATCTCTCTCGTCCGTTCCATCACAGACACGAGCAGAATATTCATGATGCCGATCCCGCCGACTAACAGGGATACGGAGGCAATGGCAAACAACATCATCGTCAAGGTCTCACTGGTGCCTTCTTGCACCTTTCCGATATCGACCTGCGTCCGGATCGTGAAATCGTCGTTCTGCTCCGTCTGAAGCCGATGCCGCGCCCGCAGCACCTCTCGAATCTGCTCGGCAGCCATCGGTAAATCCTCGACCTGATCAGTCGAACCGAACATCGCTCCGACGGACCCAATAAATGACGTCCCGAACACTTTCCGTTCAGCCGTGCTGAAAGGGATGAGAATCACATCGTCTTGATCGGACCCTTGCGCAGACTGGCCCTTAGGCGCAAGAACCCCAATGACACGGAACGGCACGTTCTTGATGCGCATCACCGCCCCCACCGGCTCTTCGCCCGGCTCAAACAAATTCTCTACCACCGTTTGGCCAATGAGCGCGACGCGGGCGGCACTATCCAAGTCCGTCTGGGTGAAAGGGCCTCCACTCGTAAAAGACCAGCCTCGAATGGTGAGGTAGCTCGGTGAGATGCCGTTAATCGGTCCGTTCCAGTTTCGGTTCCCATAGACGATTTGCATGACATCGCGCCTGGCCCATCCGGTATCGGCCAGCAACGGGATGCGTTTTTTCAGGTCCAAGGCGTCTGACACGGTGAGCGTCACGCCACTCCCCTGACTTCCTCGTACGCCGCTCGCAGAGGTCACTCCTGGAAAGATGATGATAACATTCGTGCCCATCGTCGCAATCTGCGCTTGCACGGCCCGCTTGGCGCCCTCACCGATGCTCACCATCGCAATAACCGCCGCCACGCCGATGACTATCCCAAGCATCGTGAGACCGGCACGCAGCCGATTTCGCGCCAAGATCCGCAGCGCGGTGAGAATCGTGAGCCACACAAACGCCGACATCTAGCCCTCACTATTCATGACGGTTCGTCGCGAAATCGCGGAGCCGCGGAGCCGCGTCGCGAGACCAGCACGCGGAGCCGTGAGGACCCGATGCGTACTCGTGCAGTACGTTGAGGGTCCGAGGGGCGAGCCCGCTGGCCGAAGGCTCGTCATAGCAGCGGATCGGCGATTGTAGCAGAAGCGTTCATGGATAATGCGGGCTAAGCCTCAACTGGGCTGGAGGTTGGCCGCGCTTTGGTCACGCGGTCGCTTAACACTTGTCCGTCTTTGAGCACGATCTCGCGCGCGGCATAGGCCGCGACATCCACCTCGTGCGTCACCAAAATAATCGTAATCCCTTTATCGCGATTGAGCGTTTCCAAGATTCTCATAATTTCCTGGCTCGATTGGGTGTCGAGGTTGCCGGTCGGCTCATCGGCAAGAAGCAAGGAGGGCGACGTGACCAGCGCCCGCGCGATCGCCACGCGCTGTTGTTGCCCTCCGGACAACTGGGTTGGATAATGGTGCTCTCTGCCCTGCAGCCCCACCCGCCCTAACGCCGCAGCGGCCTGCGCCCGTTGTGCTTTGAGCGAGAGCCCTCGATAGAACAGCGGAAGCTGCGCATTTTCGAGTGCGCTGGTTCTGGGAATGAGATTGAAGCTCTGAAAGACGAACCCGATCTGCTGATTGCGGATCCCGGCCAAATGATCGGGCGTCAGATAGCCCACATCTATCCCGTTCAACCGATAGCGCCCCTTCGTCGGTTGGTCGAGGCAGCCCAGAATATTCATCAGGGTGGACTTGCCGGAACCGGAAGACCCCATGATGGCGACGAACTCACCCTGTTCAATCGTGAGGCTCAGGCCGCGCAAGGCTTGGACCTCCACGTCGCCGACCTGATAGACTTTCCACACATCTTCGCACTGGATGAGCGCGCTCATCATCGTATCTCGTATCTCGTGAAGCGTGAAGCGATTGAGAATGACAGAAGGTTTATGACGATGGATGTGGCGGGAAGTACGAATTCTTGTAGCGAGCGACGCTTCACGAGATACGCTTCACGCATACTACATTCCACGATTGCGCGAGGAGCCCCGCTGTCCGCCGGTCCCAAATCCTGGAGGCAGATCGCTTCCACTCCGATCGCCTTTGGGTCGGTCGATCCCCACGACCACCAGCGCACCTTCAGACAACTCCTCCGACATGATCTCCGTTACCAGCCCATCAGAAATACCCGTTTGGACGTGAAGGGGCTCCAGCTCCCCGGACGGTCCTTGTTTCCAAATTGTGCGACTTGTCGCCATGGCTCCTCTGCCGGCATCTGTTGTCTGCGCTGCATCCCTCCCTTTGGTCGGCTTAACGCCGAGCGTGGAGCGATCGGCGTGGTCTGTAGTCGGAGGTGTGAATCGCAATGCGGCATTCGGTACTGTGAGCACTGCGTCTCTTTGAGCCACAACGATGGAGACGTTCGCGGTCATCCCCGGCTTCAGACGGAGGTCCTGATTGTCGACGCTGACCACGACGTTATAGGTCACCACATTTTGCACGTTGATCGGTGCAAGA
>JAENWB010000076.1:0-15901 GCA_016650275.1 Nitrospiraceae bacterium
TCGAAGCTCCACAGGCTCGGGCCGAGGGGCTTGAGAGGGACGGCTGGTCACCCGGGTTGTGAGCGGGGCCTGGCCGAGCCCCTCCGTACGTGTCATGCCAGAGGGAGTTGAAGTGCTGAGGCGGAGGAGGGCTTGCCCATCCTCGAGGCCGCATTGATAGCGCGTAAACTGAGACCGGTGTTCTCTTCGCATGAAGGCGATCCGTTCTCTACTGCCCAAGGCATCCACGAGGCCTGCTTCCTCAGCCCGCCAGCCTGCGCGTTCTTCCCGCGTGACCGAGTGGAGTTGTTGCTGGAGCCGGCACCATTCGATGCGTGAAATAATCTGGGTGGGTTCGTACATCATGGTTCCCTCCTGTGCACGGTGTTGCGTTTCGGGTATTGGGGAGAAGCGGCAGCGCCTCCGGAGTACTGCCTCACTCTACCCAGGACCTTCGTGAAATATGTCGGACGGGAGGTGTGCGTGAGAGCGAACTCGGCCGGATTCACGCCATCTGTCGTTCGATACGTCCGCGGCGTGCCCGAGCGCTCACGATCAGGGGAAGATTCAGTCTCGTCTCGAATGAGTCTGCAGACACAATAGACGGGGAGCATGGTCGGTGCGATGCACGTCTCCCTCATCAGAGCGGACGGCACCCTACGAGTTGTCCTAGCAACCAGTTCTTGAAGAGCCATATGCCACTCCTTTCATTTTCCATGTCTCTGCGAGACAGAGAGCAGCAACGCAGCGATGTGATGTACTGAGCCCGATGCGCAATACATCATAATTAAGTATAATGACGCGTAGCCGTTTGTGGACCTGGGGAACCTCCCAGTTCCACTCGAATAACTTACTAGCGCCAAATACTTGCAGGCTGTGGAAAACCAATGTCGGCCCCCCGGAAATCCAATGGTCCGCGCGTCTGGAACAATGGGAGAACCGGCTGGCTGCTCTGGCTTGTTTGGTTCAGCTGGTTGTTCTGATTTATCCGGTGAGACTGGTTCAACCAAACACACGAGACAAACCAGAGCAACCAGATGTGGCACATGGAAGCGCGCCTGTTGATGCGCTCGTTCGTGATTCAGACCGGCGTCACGTGGCGCGCCTGGGCGGATCGACACGGTGGGAGTGAGAGGATGTAGTCTGACGAGTTCGGACGCTGCAGGGTGACGGTGCCTGCTCGGTTGAGCCGGTCCACCGCGGCAAACACTTGGTTCCATGAAGAGTAGGGCAGCCGCTCGTTGAGTTCTTCGAGCGTGCAGGCGCCGACCCGAGCGAGTTCCTGGCGGATGGCCGATTCAAGAGCGTCTGTCTGTAGCATAGGGTCCTCCCAAGGAAGGCGGTGTAATGCCGCTCACTTTATACGGCAAGCGCTTGTTTCGGGAAACTAGAGAGACCCCTAGTCCTGGCAGAAGACATTACTAGCGGCGATCTCCCTGCTTGTCTGGCGTGGGGAAAAGGTTTAGTCTCTGGCTCCTGATCAGCCTTTCAGCCGCGCGCGATGACTGCTCGATGCTGCGGTCTCTGTCATGCCGAGGAAAAGATTCTGTGGCCGCCTCACGAAAGACTCTTAGAAGAACAGCCAGTGCCAAGACCGGCACCAAGCACAAGGCGCCCCAGCGGCAGCCTGTGAAAGTTAGGCTCCCTCCAACGCCGCCCGCTCCATCGCTGGACCTGCCCGTAGAATTGCCGGGTTTTCTGATCGTCGGGATCGGAGCCTCTGCCGGCGGGCTGGAAGCCATGGAAGAGTTCTTCCGCCACGTGCCTCTCAACAGCGGGATAGCCTTCGTGTTGATATCGCACCGGCATGCGGGCCATGTCAGTCTCCTGCCGAGCCTGCTCAGTAGATGTACGGCGATGCCGGTGGTGGAGGCCACGGACGGGATGGAGGTGGAGGCCAATTGCGTCTGCCTGGCGCCGGGCGGCATCAATCTGGCGATCATGCACGGCACGCTGCACTTCATGGAGCCCGCCTTGCAGGAGCGGGTGCCGCTGCCCATCGATTATTTCTTCCGTTCGTTGGCGGAAGACCAGAAGCAACGAGCCGTCGGCATTATCCTATCTGGGACCGGCACCGACGGCACCCTCGGATTGAGAGCGATCAAGGCCGAGTCCGGCATGACGATCGCGCAGGAACCGCAGTCGGCCAAGTATCAGGGCATGCCGCGCAGCGCCATTACCGCCGGGGTGGTCGATGTGGTCCAGCCGGCGAACCAGATGTCTGAGTCGTTGCTCGCGTATGCGCGGAGCCTCACGAAGCCGGCGTCGTCTCTTTCTGAGCGCGACAGCTCTCAGACTTTGCAAAAAATCTACATCCTCCTGCGCGATCGGACCAGGAACGATTTTTCGATCTACAAAGAGAACACGATTCACCGGCGCATCGAACGCCGGATGAACGTGCATCAGATCGCGAACATGAGGCAGTATCTCCAGTTTGTGCAGGCGAATCCGTCTGAGCTCGATGCCTTGTTTCAGGATCTACTCATCGGGGTCACCAGTTTCTTTCGCGACCCGCAGGCCTTCGAGGCCTTCGTTGCCAAAAGAATGCCGTCTTTCGTGAAGGGCAAGCCCGAGGGTGCGACCCTGCGGCTGTGGGTCGCCGGCTGCTCCACCGGAGAAGAAGCCTATTCGTTCGCTATCCTATTCCGGGAGTATCTAACGCAGCAGAAGCTCCGGCTCACCCTGCAGATTTTTGCGTCGGATCTGGACAGCCGGGCCATTGAGACGGCGCGCGCCGGCCGCTACCCGGTCGGCATCGCCGGGGATCTCACGCCGGAGCGCCTGCAGCGGTTCTTTACCAAGGAAGACAGCCATTATAAGGTCAAGAAGGAGATTCGTGATCTGGTGGTGTTTACGACGCATAACATCCTGACCGATGCGCCGTTTACGAAGCTGGACCTCCTGGCCTGCCGCAATCTCCTGATCTATCTGGGAACCAAGGCACAACACAAACTCCTGCCGCTGTTCCACTACGCCTTGAAGCCGAACGGAATCCTGTTTCTCGGTCCGTCCGAAACGATCGGCGAGTTCGAACCTCTCTTCGCCGTCATCGACCGGAAATGGAAGCTCTTCAGTCGAACGGCGGAGCCCAGTACGTTTCCTCACCTGGAACGGTTTCCGGCCGGATTGATGAAAGGGACCACCAGGACTCACGTGGAGGCCAAGGTGCCCCTTCCCCCCACGCGTCCCACCCCCATTTCCACGATGATCCAGAATCTGTTGATCTCGCGCTACGCGCCGGCGGCGGTCGTCGTCAACGCCCGGGGCGAGATCGTCTACGTTCACGGGCACACCAGCGCCTATCTCGAACTGTCGCCCGGCCAGCCGACACACCATCTGATCGAGATGGCGCGGGAAGGATTGCAGCACGATCTGGCAACCGCGCTCAGTCAGGCAGCCGGCCAGGAGGACGAAGTCGTGCGCCACGGCCTGCGAGTCAAGGCCGACGGCGACGTCATCCTGGTCAACCTGATCGTCAAGAAAATTGCCGAGCCGGAGGCCCTCCAGGGGTTGCTCCTTGTGACGTTCAATCAGGTGCGGGTGGACAAGACCGCCGCACGAAAGAGCGTACCGGCGCGAATAGCCGCACCGGTGAAGAAAGGGGAGCCCGGGCTTATACAAGAACTGGAGTTTACGAAGCAGCGTTTGCAGCGGACGATCGAGGAGCTGCAAACCTCCAATGAAGAGGGGAGGTCTTCCAACGAGGAACTGCAATCCACCAACGAAGAGCTGCAAAGTACCAATGAGGAAATGGAAACGGCGAAGGAAGAACTGCAGTCCCTCAACGAAGAACTGGTGACCGTCAACTCCGAACTCCAGGGCAAGCTCGATGCGTTAGCGGACGCAAACGACGATCTGCTGAATCTTTTTAACAGTACGGAGGTCGCCACCATCTTTCTGGACAACGATTTGCGCGTCAAGCGGTTCACCTTGGAGGCGAAACGGGTGACCAACCTGATCGCCAGCGATGTCGGACGCCCGCTGTCGGACATCGTGTCGAAGCTGGCCTCTGACCGGTTGTTGGAGGATGCGCAGGAGGTGCTCCAGACGCTCGTCGTCAAGGAGCGGAGAGTCCAGGTCGCCGACGGGAGCTGGTTTGTCATGCGGATACTGCCCTATCGGACCTCCAAGAACACCATCGACGGGCTCGTGCTGACGTTTATGGATATTACCAAGATGAAGAAAGCGGAGCAGGTTGTCGAAGCCGCGCGCGGCATGGCCGCCAGCATCGTGGAGACGGTGCGCGAACCCCTGCTCGTGCTGGATGATCAGCTCCGCGTGGTTTTGGCCAACCAGTCCTTCTACCGGACCTTTCAGGTGACGCTGCGTGAGGTCGAGCAGCAGCTCCTCTACCACCTCTGCAGCGGGGCCTGGAACATTCCTGCCTTATGCCATCTGCTGGAAGAGGTTCTGCCGAAGTGCAGTTCCTTTCAGGACTTCGTCGTGGACCAGACGTTCCCTCGCATTGGACATAGGGTATTGACGCTCAATGGCCGTCAGCTCGAACAGGCGCAGGTGCTACCAGGCCGAATATTGTTGGCCATGGAAGAGGTGAGGGGGCACGAGGGACAAGGGAAGATTGAGGTTGAGGCTAAGGTTGAGTGAAACCCTGAACCTGAACCTTAACCTCAACCTCAGCCTGTCTTGAGAGGGGCGATGTGATGGCCAAGAAACCAGACCAATCGACGAAATTCACGAAGTTCCGCGGGCAGGCGGAAGCGCGGCTGCGGGTGACCAAGCGTGACGTCGCGGCCATGCCGGTCAAAGACGTGCAACAGCTGGTGCACGAGTTACAGGTGCATCAGATCGAGCTGGAAATGCAGAACGAGGAGCTCCTCCGGGCCCAGGTGGAGCTTGAAGCGGTGCGCGACCGCTATATGGATCTCTACGATTTTTCCCCGGTCGGCTATCTCACGCTGGATACGCAGGGCACGATTATGGAGGCCAATCTGACGGTCGGGACACTGCTCGGTCACAACCGGAATAAGCTGATAGGACAACCACTCGCGCGATTTATTGCGCCGAGTGATGCGGACAGGTTCCACCGGCATTGTCAGGAGGTCTTGAAGACAGGCACGCGACAAACCTGTGAGGTGCTTCTTGGGAAAGAGGCCGGCGTTTCGCGCTGGATCTATCTCGAGAGCCTTATGCTTCAGGATGAGACGGGGCTCATCACGCACTGGCGGACGGCGCTCCTGGACATCAGCGATCGCACGCTGGCTGAGCAGCAGCTGGAGGCTCAGCGGGCGCAGCGTGAGGAGATCATCGGGGCGACGATGGATGCCATCATTACCATGGATGAGTATGAGCGCGTGGTGCTCTTCAACCGCGCTGCAGAATCCATATTTCTCTGCCCGGCCGCCGACGCGATCGGACAACGGTTTGACCGGTTCATTCCGAAACGTCTCAGACGGGCGCACCTTGGTCAAATGAGCGCCATCGCCAAGGCGCAAGCGACCGCCCGTTCGATGGGACGATCCGACACGTTGTTCGGCCTGCGAACCAATGGAGAGGAATTTCCCTTCGAGGTGTCCATCTCTCATGTCCGGGTCGGCGGCCAGAATCTCTTCACCTTCATTCTGCGGGATATCACCGAGCGGAAGATTGCGGAGGAGGCCCTGCAGGCCAACAACGCTTTTATCCACTCCGTCCTCAACTCGCTCCCCTTGCAAGTCAGCGTGCTGGACAGGGACGGGGTCATCCTCAAGACGAACGACGCCTGGATAGCGTTGGCCCAACCGCAGACGTATAGTGTATTCACTATCGGGGAGGTCGGAGACAATTATTTTGCCCTGGGCCGCCAAAGCGCTGCCGGCGGCACGTCGACAGGCAAGGCCATTCTCAAGGGTATTAACTCCATTCTGGAGGGGCACGATCCCATATTCAGTGCCGAGTACCAAGCGCAGTTACAGGAGGAGAAGCACTGGTTCCTGATACGCGTGACTCCGTTGAAAGGGGCGAAGGGCGTCGTGATTGCGCATACGGATATCTCAGCGCAGGTCAGGCTGGCGCGGCAGCTAGAGGAGCATATGCTGCTGCTTGATGAACAGCGGGCGGAGTTGGAACGTCTGACGGGGAAGCTGATCTATGCTCAAGAACATGAGCGCCGCCGGATCGCGCGGGAACTGCACGACGACTACAATCAACGATTGGCGGCTCTGTCTGTGGATCTGGAGGTCATCGAACTCGCTCCGGTCGGTCTATCTGAGCCAATCGCGCGACAACTCGCGGCGATTCGTAGCCAGGTCGGGCGACTCTCTGATGACCTGCACGATCTGGCGTACGAGCTGCACCCTTCGTTGCTCGAGCACGTTGGCTTGGAGATCGCCATTCGAGACCACGTCGCCGAGTTCACGAAGCGAACCGGGCTGTCCGTGACCTGTACTGTACGCGAGGTGCCAGGGATGATCCCACCGGAGGTCGCCACCGCGCTGTTTCGCGTGGTGCAGGAAAGTCTGCAGAATGTGTTCAAGCATGCCCAGGCCACCGACGTAACGGTCAGGCTGAGCGGCTCGTCTAAAGGGATCGGTGTGTCGGTGCGCGATAACGGCAAGGGGTTCGAGGTGGCTAGCAATCAGGCGCACCAAACAGGAATTGGGTTGACGAGTATTCAGGAGCGTGCGCGTCTACTGGGAGGATTTTCCAGGATCCATTCCTGCTCAGGGCAGGGCACCAAGGTCTGTGTTTGGGTTCCTCTTTCTCAGGAGGGCGCATGAAGAAACCGCGTGTGCTGATGGCCGATGACCACTCGATGATCCTCGCCGGCTTGCGGAAGCTGGTGGAGGGAGAGTGCGAGGTGGTGGGCACGGTGGAAGACGGGCGGGCGCTGGTGGAGGCGGCACAGAAGCTGCTGCCGGATCTGATTCTCCTGGACATCTCCATGCCGCTCCTGAACGGTCTGGAGGCAACCAGGCAGCTGACCAAGCTCGTGCCGGAGAGCAAGGTGATTATTCTCACCATGCATGCCAGTCCGACCTATGCAACGGAAGCCTTTCAGGCCGGGGCCTCCGGGTATCTCCTCAAACGCTCCGCCGCGTCGGAACTCAACCAAGCGATCCAGTCTGTCCTGCAAGGCCGACAATATCTCACACCGCTGATCACGAAAGATGTGCTGGACTCGGTCTTCAAGCCATCCACCGGAAAGCGAGGCAAGCCTGCGTCCACGGCGCTTACCCCGCGCCAGCGGGAAGTCTTGCAGCTCGTCGCCGAGGGCCGCGGCACAAAAGAGATCGCCACGATCCTCAGCGTGTCGGTGAAAACGGTGGAGTTCCATCGGTTCCGTATCATGCAGCAGCTGGACATTCACACCACGGCCGATTTGACGAAGTATGCGATCACTCACGGCATCACTGGTCTCTAGTCTGGGACGTTAAACGTGGCAGAGCGTGAAACGCTCTAGTCCGGAAACGAGTTACGTTTCACCCTTCACGTCTCACGCGCCAGAGTCGGTTCCGCCCCTGCTGACCACTAGGAAAATCGTTCCTTAGCACCAGGGTTCTTCCTAGTTTCGCTTTCTCTCCAATGAAGCCTACAATGCGTTGTCAGTCCTGAGTAGTATGCTGGGAAAGTACGCCAGCAGAAGAAAACTGTTAGTTGGTTTGTCTCGTGTGTTTGGGTAAACAAAACCAACTAGATGAACAAACCAGACAGAGCGGGATTGTCCTAGACGCGCAGGTCATCGAACACTTGGAGCACCCAGAATGGTTTGCCGGGAACCTATTGGATTAGAGAAGGGAGGCAAGTACATGGCGAAGCCACGAATCTTGCTCGCCGACGACCACCCAGAGGTGTTGAATGGTTTGCGAGGCCTCTTGGACGAATTGGGTGAGGTGGTGGGCATCGTGGAGGACGGCCAGGCACTTGTGGAAGCGGCACAACGGCTGGAGCCGGACATTATTATTTCAGATATCTCAATGCCCAGGATGAACGGCCTCGACGCCACTCGTGCGCTACAGGCCTGTGCGCCGCAAAGCAAGGTGATCATTCTAACGGTCCATCGGGAGGCGATCTACCTGTCCTTAGCTTTCAATGCGGGAGCGCGCGGTTATCTGCTCAAACGATCCGCTGTGGCAGAACTGCCGCACTCCGTTCTGCGCGTGCTTGCAGGCGATCGGTATATCGGGCAGGGTGTGGGTGGGAGCGAGGAGTGGGTGTCTACCGACAGAGACGAGGTCACGACGTGGCGATCGGAGCTGTAGCAGACTGTGGAAAACCATGCTGGCATACCTGAAATCCTATGGTCCGCACGGCCGGAACAACATGACACGACTTCACAGGAAAGCCGCCCATCTCCTCAGTGAAACGCCAGCACCGAGCACGAAGCGGATGATGCCCTGCCGGGCCCCTTGTGCCCATCAGAATCAGATCTGATCGCAGAGTGGTCGCTTCTTGCAGAATCATCGTAGATGGTGTCCCGACCACGGCAACTCCGTGCGCCTGATAACCTAAATTCCCACCCTCTCGTCTCGTTCCTGCCCCTCGGGACTCCTCTGCAAAAGACTAGGAAAGTTCATAGGTCCTTAATCTCTCCGAGGAGCGTATAGGTCCATCGTATGTTGTTCACACTTAATCCATAGAGGCTCCCATGGTATCAATTCGCAAAGTCGTCGGACTCATGTGTTGTGGGTGCCTGCTGTGTCTGGGCCTGTCCAGCGCGGCACAGGCCGGTAATGCGGCGCGGGCCGGTGATCCAGCGTCGCTGGCAGATCCAGCGGTGAGGAAAGGCGGTCAAGCTGGTGTGAGGGGCGCGCAAGGTAAGCTGAAGGGCGGCCACAGAATCGAGGGTGATTTGTTGCGCGTTGAAGGCGAGCACTATTTCGTTATGGGGCAGGACGGGAAGGAAGTGCGTTTGTATACCGACCGCTCCACCAAGAAGACCGGAAACATTAGCCAAGGAGATCGTATCGTTGCGGTCGTGAACGATCAGAATCACGCGCGGTCGATTCGAGCGGCCGACATGGCCGACATGACTGATCACCGGCATGACAACGCCGATCGTACGACGGACTCCACTGTTGAATCCAGTAAGACGAGCACGTTGGGGCAATAGTAGCCGCGCTAGGTGTTACTCGTTGGAGGAGAATCACGTTGCCACAGGTGGACGACACAGAGCCACCCGGTTTGGCCACTGTTGTGGTCGGACTCCTGAAAGATGTTGGCATGCTCGTGCGACAGGAAATGGCGTTGGCGCGACACGAGGTGCAGCACGAAATCGGGAAGACTCTAAGGAGAAGAAACCACTGACGAGTTAATTCTTGGACACTACCCTAGCGCCATTCGACAGCGCCGAACCCGGTGCTTCCGAGGAAGGTGTAGGCGATGGTGGCAGTTCCTACCGTCTGGTGCCTGTCGGGCAGGTCGGGATACTGCGCATCCCGCTGCGACGCGACGTATTTGAGCGCGATGGCATGGCGGTCGTACACGCGCACGGTGAACGACGCCGTCCCGCGGGTGATGGTCTCCGATCCTCGACTCTCGGTGGACCCCACGCCGCTGACGTAGTACTCCTGTGCTGTCACGTTGAGCATGGCCCTGTCGTCGAGGATGAGGCGGAGCTCGAGGAGCGCTTGCGGAGTAGCACCATAGTGATAGTCACGTTCACCCGAGCCGTGAATGGTGCCGGCCGCACCGTAACCGACGCCGCCGAGGGCCGTGCCCTGGAGCGCTACCGCCTGCGAGAGCCACCACTGAGCGGTGGTACCGAGGTTAAGGGCCGTGCTCGAGACGCGGAAAACCTGTGGCGCGATGTAGTCGTAGGTCCCGTAGAGGCCCCACACCCCGCGATAGGAGTCGCCTACACCGTACGGCGCTCCTGCAAGGAGGCCTCGGATTATAATGTTCTCGAAGGTGTTGGCGGTGGAGGCGGTGAATTGGAAGTTAAAATGATCGAATGGACGTGTGTAGCTATAGCCGGGCTTCCCGGGCAGCCCGTAAGCCAGTTGGAAGTCTGCGGTCGCCTCATTTTCTCTGAAACGCGAGGTGGCTGGGCCTGTCAGGACCGTGCTTACGCTCGTGCCGAGCTGAAAGCGCGTGGAGATGGCCGGATCGTGGCTCGGGAACACAGCGTCGAACCGGTTGCCGAAGACAAGGCGGTTGAAGCCGGTGGGTGGCGAGAGCGCCGCCGCGCCCAGCTCTCGCCAGAACCCGGGCGGCCCACCGTCATTCTCGAGCAACAGGCTGGCCATCCGGAAGAGCGGTTCTCCCAAGAAACTTCCCGCGATAGGAGTCGTGATCTGGTCGTTGATGGAGGGCGGACCGGTCTCGCCCCCCAGCTCCCAGAGAACGCTGCCGGCGGTGGCATATCCGAACGATTCCCAGAAGTTGAGGCCGGTCGAGCGCGCCAATCCATAGTAGATCGACCCTCCATAGGGATGCAGGAACTGGTTCGTGCCGAACGGGTCCTCGTCGATCACCCACTTGGAATCGGTCAAATTCGTCTGGAAGGATTTGGTGCCGGTACGGTATACGCTATTCGGCTCGACGAAGTGCCGGTCGAACTGATTCAGCAGCAAGAGGTACCCCGTGACCTCGAAGACCGGGATGATATAACTCCTGCCGGCCCCCGTCTCCCAGTTCAGCCGCTGTTTCGCCCCCTCGGGGGCGGGCGGCCCGATGGGAGTGGCCGGCGGCGGTGCCGGCGATGTCAGCGCGTCGGAGGAGGTGCGCTCTTCCTGTGCGAAGCCCGCACCCGGTGCCACGAGGGCGAGGGAGAGGAGCGCCCAAAGGAGTTTGCCGGCATGCTGGGATCCGCTCATCCGCGGCGCATTGCCAAACCGGCCACCGGGGACCGCCTGTGTCTCGACTACTGGATGCGACTGACCAATTAAATAGCGCCACGGAATAGCTCCGGACGAGACAGGCTCACGTTCAGGCTGACCTGTTCGCCCAATAGACACAGGCTGCACCCATCCTTCTGAGCAAGGCCTTGATATGCGTGAGGCTAGATCATGTGTGACCGCTTGTGACGGATAGTCAGACTCAATTTGGCCTACCGCGAGAGGTGTATTCGAGTCTTGCACGTATCCGGCCATCTGTTCCCCAATCTCAACGTCCCTCAATGGCACCGTGATTTCTTGCTTCGCGTCAGGAATAGAGGTCTCGAGCGCAATGTCACGATACAGGGGTGTATCCCCTCTACCACGCTGATGAGATCTTTCTTCAAGATCCACTGATAGCCCTCGCGTATACCTCACTGAGCCTGTCTTTCGAGTCGTCCAGCAGGACTAGCCGACACGATATGGACCATTGATTAGACTACGATTTTAGATCGATAGTAATCTGGTCAAAAGTGCTCAGGTTGGAAGAATTGATGAGGCAGCGCCACGTGATCCTGCCCCTGCACGAAGATCGTGCAGATGACGATGGAGAAGGCGTCTATGGACGTGCCTCTCCGCGTATCAGCCGCGATCAACCGACTCGATGGCAGCTTGGATCTCGGCGAGGATTCTCAATTTTTGTGTCATGTCGAGAGATCAGCTTGTCGCCATGAGTGGACTGAAACGGTGGCCTAACAACGGAGGGCTAGTCATGCTAACGCGGGCGGCTACCCGCGCTGGACCTGGTGGGTCTACCGGCGAAAAAACAATGAAGTGCGCCCTTCACAAACCGCACAGGTAGCCGCACGAGACAGGCGAGATTGGCGGGACGGGCGAGGGTCCGACGTTCGAGGTTTTCGGAACTTCGAACCCTGAACCTCGAACTTCTGATCGCACCTTTCTGGCATGTTTCGCGCTTCACGCGCCGCGGTCTGTGGCGCGTGGGAAAAGGCGTGTCTCGGCACGCCGGGGTCGGGCGGGTGAGAAGACCGACTGTCTCAGCATCCGGCTAGTCGTGGAGGACGATATTAAGGAGGGAGCTGTGCACGTGCAACCCGCCGTTGTATTCAATGAAGCCCAGTTTGCGGAACTTATTCATGAAGAAACTGACGCGGGAGCGTGTGGTACCGATCATCTCGGCGAGCATTTCCTGACTGACCTTCGCGACGACCGGCTCCGGCTTGCCTTCTTTCCCAAAGTGGGCCAGCAGCAGGAGGACCCGCGCCAGCCGCTTCTCGCTGGAATTGAAGAGTTGATCCACCAAATCCTCTTGGATGCGAATCGAGTGAGCCAGCAGATAGGACATAAACATCTCGGCGAACGTGGGCTCCTTGTGCAGCACATGGAACATGGCGTCTTTGTCGATGCGCACGATACTGGAGTCTTCCAGGGCGGTCGCCGTCGCCGTCCGAACCGTCAGTCCGGCGAGGCAGGATTCTCCAAAAAAGCTGCCCTGCTCCAGAATCGCGACGACGGCTTCTCTGCCCTGCTGCGAGACCACGGTCAACTTGATCTTGCCCCCCTGGATATAAAACACGGCGTCCGCCGCATCCCCTTGCGAATAGAGAACCTGCTTCTTGGGGGGCGTCAGACTCGTTTTGCCGCTCCCCACTTTGCTGAGGAACGTCTGGGGATTGAACGCCGGGGTTCGTTTGCGTGCCATGGGCATCCTCTACATCAACGCACTCCACGCGAATACGACACTCCGTGCACCAAACGTACGCCTACACTAGTACTCGCGCAAATTCTTGTTTAATGAACCGAAAGCAATCGCAGGAAGTGGCTTCAAGTCCTTTCCAGTCGAGTACGGTGATCTGGTTGCGACTGTTCTTGATCCGGCCGGCTTTTTCGAGCGCTCTCGTGACAATGTTCACTCTGGCACGGCTCACGCCCAACATTCTCGCGAGGAACTCCTGCGTGAAGGCAAACACATTCACATTCGTTCGGTCATGCATCATGAGCAGCCATCGGGTATATCGCTCTTCTACTGAATGTAAGCTGTTGCACCCACCTGAACGAGCGATTTGCATGAGAAGCGCGTGGGCGTAGCGACGCAGGATTGTATCGAAGAGTTCATCACTTTTCGTCGCCTCTTTAAAATCTCTGACGCTCATCTGCCGGGCTTCACCGGGGACCTGCGTGACCCCAAGGGCTACCGCCTCATCTATTCCCAGATAGGTTGCGATCCCATACATACCTTCCTTCCCCACAGTGGCAATTTCGATGGTCGCTCCATTCTTCATCTCCGTCAACATGGAAATGACACAGGTCAGAGGGAAATACACCGTGGTGATGGGGTCCCCTGGGTGATACAGAACGTCTTTCACTGAAAGCGAGACTAATTTCGTTTTGGCTAAGAGCCCTTCCCTGCTTGCCTCTGGTAACGCAGCGAGCAGCCCGTTGACGGATGCATCGTCCCCCCCCTTATGCAAAATCACCTCCATTGTGGAAGCGCGTATAAGGCATTTCGCAACTACTCGCAATCAGATGCGAGGAACTTTGGGGAGATATCCGCTCTACAGGAGCTGGTTTCATGCGCGCCGCGTATTTTACAAGAACACGCGTTTGTCCGTCTGTCATCTAGGTGACACTCCAGGAGGCGATCACGCTGACATCTTGTGAGAACGGAGTATGCGGTGAGCGAGCCCTGCCTGTTCATCTCACAGACCCGTTATTTCTTCTGTGGGAGGACGTCATTTCCATTTATACTCTTGTCTCTTTCACTCTCGCACTCACCATTCTCGCAGGCCTTCGCCTTTGCTTGCTGTCTCTCCGCACAAGAATTCTTATCCTCTTGGCTAATGGCATTATCGAGGCATTGCTTCAACTGTTCCTGAGCTGCCTTGAGACAGTCTACGCAAAGGCTTTGTGCGTAGACTGGAGCGCCAAACAAGAGGATTGGGAACAACGCGAACGCGAGTGTGACGTTCATAACAATACCTCCTGTGATAAATGCCGAGGACACATTCACAGTGTGCCAATGAATCCCACGCAATGGTTCCTTGGAATAATGCTGAACGTGCCTCTCCGCGTATCAGCCACGATCAACCGACTTGATGGCAGCTTGGATTTCGGCGAGGACGCTCAACTTTTGTGTCATGTCTAGGCCCTGAGATTCCGCAAGATCATGGGCACAGAACTGTAGGAGGGGGATCAGCATGCGGCACTCATCCCGCAGATGTTGATCGAAGGTGAAGCGCCGCAAACCGGGGTCGACCATCCGACGGGCTTCGCGTTCATACAGGGGATCGGCATGATCGAGCCGGCGTAGCGTTTCCACTTCCAGCTCCAACGAGGCCCCAAGTTTCTTGATCAGCGCCAGAAGGAAGTCCAATCGTAGGCGGCCGTCTGTCCATTGGGTGACGATGTGCGCATCGAGAGACGAATCGGGCACGACAGTCCTCCGGATCGTGCCGTTGGTGACACGATTCCATCGTCTCAACCATTGACGGGCGATCCCAAATGAATAATAGATCGCGGCGACGCAGGCGACAGCGCTCAACAACAAGAAAACGGATGTCATGTCCAGATTCTGCATCATAACGACTGGCTCGTGACCGCTACAGTTCGCTCATGAGAGTGTCCGGTCATATTCCTGCGTACAGCACAATCTCGACGCGTCGATTCATTTTCCGCCCTTCTTCGGTCTCATTGGTCGCGATCGGCCGGATGTCCCCATACCATTCAGCGATAAAGCTCTGCGAATCCACTCCGTCCCCCTTCAGCGCATGTACCGTTTGATTCGCACGTGCTTTGGATAAGGCCAACTTCTCGAAATACTGGTTGGAACCATCAGAGGCCGAGGCCTTGTCAGCGTGCCCAGCCACTCGGATTTCCTTGAAAGAGGCCGTCTTGAAGAGGACTCCCATCTGCTTCAGCACCTCGATACCATCCGCTTTGAGCTCACGACTCCCGGCATCGAAGAGCAGTCGTTCAGCAATCACGACGGTGAGATGATCGCTGGTCCGTTGCATCCTGATATCACCATCGCGCAATGCCGTTCGAAGCACTCGCTCCAACTCATTCTGCACCTGACTCAGCCGTTGCTCAGTCGGGTCTGCACAGCCGATCACCAGAGTCAGGCTCATCAGCACACTCGCAAGGAACGTCACGGTCTTCACGGTCTCTCTCCCGCTTCTAACAGGCTGCGGGGAAAACTATTTTGCTACAGTAAAACCTTGATGGTCCGCACGTGTGGGACAAGCCCGGTCTGGCTGGCTATCTGGTCTGTCTGGTCCATCAGTAATGCAACCAAACAAACCAGACAGACCGAACAGACCAAATGAACAAGGCAGGTTGGCGGACTTTTTCAGCATCCTACTCACACGTGTCACCGAACCGAGGTCCTTATCGCGTGTCTCGTTTTTCAGACGTTCAGCCTACGGTTTCGCATCTGTGCATAGGCACTCCGCTGTCACGCCTTCTTCTCGCCAGATAGCCGCTCACGCTCCCACTGCATGGCCGTACGCCCGGCCTCGACCGCCTCGGTCACGACCGCCTGATTGTCTTTGATGAACTCACGTCCCTTGTCTACCGCTTGGTCCATGAGATCGGTGGCCTTTTCGGCCAGCTCATGGACATGTTCTTCGGTTCGCCGCGCATACCCGCGCACCTGCTCGCGTGATTCACGACCAGACTGCGGCGCCAGTAACAGCGCCATCGCGGCTCCCACCAACCCTCCGCCCACAAACGCCAATCCCACCGCCCCCAATGAACACCCTCTGTCATCCGCCATTGTTCGTCCCTCCTTCTCGATGAATGTGTGCCTTGACGACGCCCCTCGTGGCCCTGAACCCTGCCACCATACTGGCCAGGTTGACCAGGAACGATCGGCTCGTACCCTGCACCGTCTCATGGACCCGTTGCACGGTGTCGCCCAGTGCCCCCGCCGCATGCAGCAGCACTGCCGCATGCTCGACCCCACCCCGCGCATGCTCGACGAGCGCGTTCAGATTCTCTGTCGTTGCCCGCATCTCCTTGAGCAACAACGGCAGCTCGGCGTTCATGCGGACCAAAAGGTATTCCGATTCCGCAACCGGTTTCCTGAGTTGTATCAACAGAGGAGCAAGCAAGCCGACCAGCACTGCTAACGCCCCTGCCCCCACACA
>JAENWB010000077.1:0-10374 GCA_016650275.1 Nitrospiraceae bacterium
GGTCCCGACTGTTCTCGGCTCTGTTGATTACCCTCCAGGAACGCCTTTCGAATCGGAGTCCCTACCACCAGCACCTTGGAACGATTGAACGAGTAAGCCGCCGACTCGAATGCAAGAAAGACGCGTTGCGCGAATGGTCCTACCGCCTTGTTCGCCATGCCAGGATCTGCATTCGGCTCAAGAATCACGCGCGTCACCCCGGTCAATGCTGCCGCAAGAAGCATCATCGGACTCGTATAACCGCCAACCCCGATCACCAGATCCGCCCGTCTGGTTCGTAGAATCCGCAGGCACTGCCACAAACTCACCGGCAGCGCGCACAAGCCTGTCACCACCCCGAACAGCCCCTTCCCCATCACCGGCCTGGCACTGATCAAGGTCAGCTCGAATCCCTCGTGGGCGAGCACGTTCGATTCAAGTCCACGCGCTGTCCCCACGAAGAGCACCTTGGTCGTGGGATCGTGCCGGAGAAACTCTCGCGCCAACGCCACAGCCGGATAGAGATGGCCACCGGTTCCTCCTGCTGCAATGACGATCGTCATTCGTAATCCGACCCACCACGTCCACCACGGGACCCGCCGGCATGCCGGTCGCGAGAAATACTGAGCAAGATCCCCACGCCGATCAGACTGACCACCAGCGACGACCCTCCGTAGCTGACGAACGGTAAAGTAAGCCCTTTCGTCGGCAAGAGCCCCGTCACCACCGCCGCATTCACCAACGCCTGGCCGCCGATCAACAAGGTAATACCCATGCCCAGATAGCGGCCGAACGGCATCCGCGCACGCGCGGCGATCTGAAACCCCCGCCACACAAAAAATGCAAACAGCAATGTCACGGTGGCGGTTCCGATGAGCCCCAGTTCTTCGCCGACCAGCGCCAGGACAAAGTCTGTATGCGCCTCCGGAAGGAAGTAGAGCTTCTGTTTGCCCTCGCCCAATCCCACCCCGAACGGACCGCCGCTGCCAAAAGCCAAGAAGGATTGCGTGATTTGGAACCCGGCATCCGACGCATCCTTCCATGGAGCAAGAAATGTCATGAGCCGTTGACGTCGATAGCTGGACCCGAGAACCAGCACCAGCACGACCGGAATCGCGCAGAGGCCTAAGGCCAATAAATGGGAGATACGCGCTCCAGCGAGAAAACACATCCCGACCGTCACCAGTCCGAGCACCACGACCGTCCCGAGATCCGGCTCGAGCAGCACCAGGCCGCCCAATAGTCCGACCACGATCAGCGCCGGCAGAAGACCATCGCGAAACAACGTGATCTTGTCCCCCTTTTTGGTCAAAAACGCTGCCATATAGATGACCGCCACGAGTTTGACCATTTCCGCCGGCTGCACCGAGATGGGCCCCAACCGCAACCAACGCCGCGCCCCCTTGGCCGCCGTACCGAGCGACGGCACCAGCACCATGACAAGCAGCAGCAACATACAGACCAACATCGGAATAGAGAGCTTCTTCCAGAGCGTGTAATCGATTCGCGACGTGAGATGCATCAACAGAAAACCAAACGCGAGCCAGGCGATCTGCCGTTTCAGAAAAAACCCGGGATCTTGAAACCGGTTGCCCGCCACGATGGCGCTCGCGCTGAACACCATCACGAGTCCCACCAACGCCAGAGTCATGGTGACCGCCAGGAGAGTGTGGTCCGCCGCCACCCGCTGCTTCCCCGATCGTTGGCTGGTCTGGGACCATGGCAGGGCCAACGTCCCCGCTGATCGATGCGCCATTGCTCAGAACCACCCCTCCCTCGCCTTGCACGTCACGCCGGTAAGGCATGAACCAATGCCTTGAATTGACGACCACGGTCTTGATAGTCCGCAAACATGTCGAAGCTGGCGCAGGCCGGGGACAACAGTACGACGTCACCCGGTGATGCCCCCTGCGCCGCAAAATCCACGGCCTCCCGTAAGGTGGCCGCCTCGGTCATCGTAGCGACACTCTCCCACGCCCGTCGCAAAAGCGGGGCCGCTTCTCCGATCAGAATCACGCGCGTCACCCGCCGGCCGACCGCCTGGGCGAGTCGCGAAAAGTCACCACCCTTGTCCCGTCCGCCAGCAATAAGCCAAACCGGTTGATCGATGCTCTCCAGCGCTTTGAGTGTGGCATCGACATTCGTGCCCTTCGAATCATTCACAAATCGGACACCTCGACGCTCGCGGACAATTTCAAGGGCATGTTCGAGCCCGGGAAAGGTCGCGAGGACGCGACGAATCGCGTCGAGAGGACAGTCGCACAGCATGGCATAGGTCGCGGCTGCCATGACATTCTCCACATTGTGGCTCCCGATGATACGGATCTCGCTTCGACGGCAAACCTCCTGCCGTACACCGGTGACCGTCGTCACGATACGGTCGCCTTCGAGGTAGGTTCCTCCAACCAGATCGGCACCGATCGCCGACCTGCTCGTAAACCCCAGTCGTTTCGCACGGACACGGTGTCGCAACGCGGCCACACGGTCATCGTCAAGGTTGAACAGGGCAAAATCAGACTCAGTTTGGTTCTCGAAGATCCGCTGTTTAGCCGCGACGTATTCGTCCAGCGACTCATAACGGTCCTGGTGATCGACCGTCACGTTGAGCAGGGCAGCGATCCAGGGATGGAATCGATCGATCGTTTCCAGTTGGAAGCTGGAAACCTCCACGACAAGATAGTCGTATGGACTCGGTTTTCCTGCCTGACTGGCGTGAAGGTCTTCCACCGCCGCCTCACTCAAGGCGGTGCCCAAATTGCCGCCGACAAACGCCCGCTTGCCGCTCTCGGCAAAAAACTTGCCGACCAGAGTCACAGTGGTGCTCTTGCCATTGGTCCCTGTGATCGCGAGGAGCGGGCTCCGGAGGAACTGCGAGGCCAACTCCAATTCGCCGATCACCTTCACGCCGCGCCGCCGCACCGTTTCAAGCGGGGCCAGCCGATAGGGCACTCCAGGGCTGATCACTACCAGGTCAGCCTCGTCGAGCGACGATTCGTACCGCGCCCCGACGGTTACGCCGACGTGATCGCGGTCGATGCCGCCGAGGACTGCGGTCAGTTCTTCCGATTCCTTCCGGTCGGCTACCGTGACACGTGCTCCCGCCGCCTGAAGCAGCCGGCAAGCGGCCACACCGCTTCTGGCAAGTCCCATTACCGTGACACGTGCTCCCGCGAGTTCCACAGCCGCTTCTCCCACCATGCCGTCACCGGAGCTTTAAGGTACTCAGACTCAGCAAGGCCAACAGGATGGCGATGATCCACAAACGCACCACGACCTTGGGCTCCTCCCATCCTTTCATCTCAAAGTGATGATGGATGGGAGCCATGAGAAAAATGCGCTTTCCACGCGACTTGAACGAAATGACCTGGAAAATGACCGAGACCGCTTCAATCACAAACACTCCGCCAACCATGAGAAGCAGCAGCTCGTGCTTGCTGATCACCGCGACCGTACCCAGCGCCGCTCCCAGGGGAAGCGAGCCCACATCCCCCATGAACACAGAAGCCGGATAGGTGTTGAACCACAGAAACCCCAGGCTCGCCCCCAGGATGGCGGCGGTGAATACCGCGAGTTCACCCGCGCCTTCGATGTGCTGGATGAGAAGATAATCCGACATGAGTCGATGGCCTGCGACATAGGCCACGATCGTATAGGCCAACGCCGCGATCATGACCGGTCCGATCGCTAACCCATCGAGACCATCGGTCAGATTGACGGCATTGGAACTCCCGACAATAACCAGTACGGTAAAGACGACATACCACCAGCCGAGATCTGGAACGAAATTCTTGAAAAACGGGATGCTGAGCTTGGTCGTATAGTCGGGCAGGAAATAGAGAACCAGCGCAATTGCCAAGGCCAGCGCCACTTGTGCCGTGAATTTCTGCCCCACCGACAACCCCTTCGATTGGGCCTTGATGAACTTGAGATAGTCGTCGGCAAATCCAATCGCCCCAAACCCCAGCATGGCGGCGAGGACAAGCCAGACGTAGGGCTTCGCGATGTCGGCCCAGAGGAGCGTCGAGAGGACCACGGCGAAGAGGATGAGAATCCCGCCCATGGTGGGCGTGCCGCTCTTCGCCAGATGGTGTTTAGGCCCGTCGCCACGAATCTGCTGACCCAGCTTCATGTCTTGCAGCTTCCTAATCGCCCACGGCGCCAGCACAAAGGCGATCAAGAACGCCGTCACGGCCCCATAGATGATCCGGAAGCTCAAATACCGAAAGACGTTCAGAAACGAATATTCCGTATGAAACGGATACAGCCAGTTATAGAGCATGCCGTCTTTACCTTAATAATGAGCCTGCCCGTCTGACCGACTCTTGTGCCGGATTGACGCCGACTCCTTACGATGCCTGCTTGATGACAGCCTTCATCCCCGTCAGAACCTGCACAACCTGTTCCATTTTCATGCCGCGAGAGGCTTTCACCAACACCACGTCACCCTGCCGCACGACCCTCTTGAGGTAATCAGCCGCGGCCGCCGCATCGACCACTTCGTCGATCTGCGGACCTGCCATCCCGCCCCTCCGGGCTCCTTCCGCAATGTCCCGACCCAACGTCCCGCAGACGATCAACCGCGACAGCCCCTGTGTGGCAAGAAACTGTCCAACGTCGCGGTGCATCTGAGCAGTCTCAGGGCCGAGCTCTAACATGTCTCCCAATACGGCAATCCGCTCGCGTGCAGGACTCCACTGTGCCAGCAATTGAAGCGCCGCTTTCATCGAAGCGGGGTTGGCGTTGTAGCAATCGTTGATGATGTGGACGCCATGATGGGTCACTACCTGCGATCGCATCGCGGCAGGACGGAATCGGCCCAGCCCTTGGGCAATCATCGAACCGGACAAGTTCAGCGCAGCACCCACAGCCGCGGCGGCGAGCGCATTGGTGACGTTGTGGGTCCCATGCACCTTGATTCGAACAAGCGTGGGGCGGATTTTCCCAGGGAGATGCAAACGAAAGGTCGTTCCTTGGCGAACATCGGACGTGACCCCGCTCGCGCGGACATCGGCCAACTCCGAAAATCCGAACGACATGACGCGGCATGGCGCACGCGCGGCGAGATAGTCAAAGTAGGGATCGTCGGCGTTCAAAATTGCCACGCCATCGGCCGAAAGCATGTCCAACAATTCGGCCTTGGCCTGCGCCGACCCCTCCATACTTCCGAAGAACTCGAGATGATCGGGGCCGATATTGGTGATCAACCCGATCGTGGGCCTTGCAATCTCGCAGAGCCTGGTCGTCTGCCCTTGCTGATCCACCCCCATCTCAATGACGGCCGCTTGATGGCGAGCCGTGAGCCGCAGCAGGGTATAGGGTACGCCGATCCGATTGTTGAAATTCCCCTCCGTCTTCAACACCGGCCATCGCTGGGCCAACACCGATGCCACCATATCTTTCGTCGTCGTCTTGCCGTTGCTCCCGGTCACCGCGACGACGGGAATATGGAACCGGCTACGATGGTGGGTCGCCAATTGCTGGTAGGCAAACAGGGGATCGCGCACCCCGAAGAGAAAGGGCGCAGATCGGCCGTCGGTCCGGCGAACCGCGGCAGCGCTTGGGGAAAGACGGTATTCATCGTGAACGATGGCTCCGGCCGCACCTTGCGCGAGGACGGCTGGCACAAACTCATGGCCATCGAATCGATCGCCTCTGAGGGCCACAAACAGATCTCCACGGCGAACCGATCGAGAATCCGTGCTGATCTGTCTGATCCGGCGCTTCCCCGAAATCGAATCTTGCCCCGCGAGAACCTTCACGCTGATGACTTCTCGCAATTCCTCGACCGTAAAGAGTCCCATCGAATCCTCATCCTGCGCGATCTCGGCCGTGGCATGGACTTTCACGCGCAATCCTGCAATTGCTGGATCGCCTCGCGAGCCACCTCACGATCGTCAAAATGAAACTTCTTGTTGCCGATGATTTGATAGTCTTCATGTCCCTTGCCGGCAATGAGCACCATGTCGCCGCGGCGGGCCTCGCGGATGGCGGCGCCGATCGCCTCACGGCGGTCCGGCACCAAGTGATACTGCACATGACTGCGGCGCTCTAGCGCATCGCGTACGCCGACCTCTACCTCACGGAGGATTGCCAGCGGGTCCTCGGTTCGAGGGTTATCGGACGTCAAGACCACCACGTCACTGTATTCCACGGCGGCGCGACCCATCTTCGGCCGCTTCCCTCGGTCCCGATCACCGCCACAACCGAAGACCGTAATGATCCGATCGGTCTTTAATGCCTGGGCGGCCGTGAGCAGCCGGACGAGCGCATCTTCGGTATGGGCATAATCGACGACAACGGTAAAATCTTGTCCGGAAGAGACCCGCTCGAAGCGACCTGGGACATTGCTGATATGGGCGGTCGCTTCGCAGATCTGATCGGACGTCGCCCCGTCGTGCAGCGCCACCCCAATCGCCCCCAGCAAGTTGTAGACGTTGTGCTCCCCGACCAAGCGGCTCTCGACGGTAAACGTGCCTGCGGGAGTCGCCGCAGTAAAAATGGTCCCGGTAAGCGAGAGCCGCACTCGTTCCGCTTTGAGATCGGCCTGGTTGTGAATGGCATACCCCCAGGCCGGCGCAGGACAGGCTGCCCTGATCGCGTCCCCCCGAGGATCGTCCACATTGACGATGGCGCGCTTCCCGGCCTTCTGCCCCTCGGCCAATCCAGTAAACAGTCGCAACTTCGCCTCAAAGTACTCATCCATCGTGTGATGAAAATCGAGATGATCCTGCGTGAGGTTCGTGAAGACCGCCACGTCATACTCGCAGCCAGAGGTCCGGTCTAACGCGAGGGCATGGGACGATACTTCCATCACTGCGGCGGTGAGTCCGCACTCGACCATCTTCGCCAAGAGTTCTTGAAGCTCCAGTGCACCGGGCGTCGTGTGCGAGGCCGGAAGTGTCTCCTGCCCGATCTGGTACCCCACCGTGCCGATCAAGCCCACCGGTCGGCCGATCCCTTCCAGTAACGCTTTGCAGAGATACGTGGTCGTCGTCTTCCCATTCGTACCCGTCACGCCAATCATCTTGAGACGGGCGGAGGGGTCCCCATAAAACCGGCTGCCGAGAAGACCTAGCGCCTTGCGCGAATCAGCCACCAATACGAATGGTAAGAGCCCTGACACCACCGACGCCTGCGCGATCACCGCAACCGCTCCGGCCCTGATGGCCTGTTCGACAAATCCGTGTCCATCAACGCGCTCACCCTTGACGGCTACAAAAAGGCTCCCGCCCGTCACGGCCCGCGAATCATCCGTGATCGCATGCACCGGACGACTTACATCGCCTCGCTGCTCCAGAATGTCGACCCGCCCACGGAGCGCCGCGAGCAACTGCGTGACGGTGATGGGATCGCGCGCCATGGCCTCTTAGTAGTCCTTCATCGCCAGTGCGACTTTCACAGTGTCCTCCCTGGACACACCAAGATAGTTGAGCACCTGCTCCCCGACACGCCCAAAGACGGGTGCCGCCACGGCCCCGCCCCAGGCTTCACCTTGCGGTTCATCGAGAACCACGATCATCGCCAGCCGAGGAGATTCTGCCGGCACATACCCGACAAATGACCCGACAAACTGCGTCGAGGAATAGGCGCCGGTTCGCGGATCGATTTTTTGCGCGGTCCCGGTTTTTCCCGCCACACGGAATCCAGGAATAGCCGCCTTCGCCCCTGTCCCTCTTGTCACGACACCTTCCAGCACCGTCATCATCGTCCGAGCCGTGTCCGGTGACACGACTCGCCGCTTTACTTGTGGTAGTACTTCCTTGAGTAAGCGACCTTTCTGATCGCGAACTTCGGACACCACATAGGGCTTCATCATCACGCCCCCATTGGCGAGAGTTGCCACCGCTGACACCATCTGGAGGGGCGTCACCCCGACCTCCTGTCCCATCGAAATCGACGCCAGCGATCGACCTCCCCAGTCTTTGGGATCCTTCAAGAGCCCGCTCACTTCACCCGGCAGGTCAATCTCCGTACGTTGGCCGAATCCAAATGCTTGAAGGTAGCGATAGAGCCGCTGCTCTCCGAGAGCCATCCCTGTTTTGGCTGCGCCGATGTTGCTGGATTTCTGAATCACCTCGGAGAACGTCATCCACCCCAGCTTGTCATGGTCATGAATCGTCGTGTTCGCGACCACCATGCGGCCGTTTTCACCAAAGATCATGGAACCGGGCGTCATCACTTTTTCTTCAAGCGCTGCTGCCGCTACCACCACTTTCATGGTCGACCCGGGCTCGTACGTATCTGTCAGAGCACGATTACGCCACCGATCGGGCGTCAACGCGGCGACAACATTCGGATCAAATCGTGGACTGACGGCCATCGCGAGAATCGCACCGGATTGTGGCTCCATGACGATGATCGTCCCAGACTTGGCATGGGTATGCGTCACGGCCTCGTCGAGTTCTTTTTCTGCAATGTACTGGATGACCTCGTCGACGGTCAGCGTGAGGGCATGCCCCGGCGTAGGTACTTGCTCTGCCAATCCCTTGGGAAAAACCGTACTGCCTAACGCATCGCGCTGCAACACGGTGACGCGTTTTTCTCCATGCAGATGCGAATCGTATCGGCGCTCGAGCCCCTCAAGCCCTTGCCCATCCATCCCGGAAAATCCAAGGACATGGGCCAGCAACGGGCCCTTGGGATAAAACCGCCGTCCCTCCATCACCACACCGATGCCATCCAACGACAACTGCTCCAGCCTACGACCTTGCTCGGGCTCAACCTTTCGTGCCAGCCACACGAAGCTCTTATCTTGCCGGAGCTTTCTCTCAAGTACACCGCTTCGAATATGGAGCACCTGAGAAAGATGGCGGGCGACGGTCGACGGGCTCTCCAGCAACGTCGGTACGCCGAACACAGATGGCACCTCCACATTCATCGCGAGCACTTTGCCGTGCCGATCCGACACCATGCCCCTGGCTCCCTCGAAGGACACGGTCTTTTGATGTTGCCGATCTGCCTTGGCCGTGAGTTCTGCTGCTTGAAGAACTTGGAGCGTGACCAGCCGAAATAGAATGATACTGAACCCGCAGAGCAGTAGGAGCAGCATCACGTAGCGACGCCCGCGAGATGGGACAGCAGTCACTCGCTCCCCCTCCCCGTTGAGACATGTCGCGCCAGACGGACTTGCTCCACGGGTGGGAGGGACAGGTTCGGAGCCTCTCCCTGCTGATGCACCATCAGCACTTGCCCCTGCTGCGGAGGAACCAGCCCAAATTTTTCCGTCGCCACCTTCGCGATCCGCTCCGGAGCCGTCAGCGCAGAAAACTTCACTTGCAATTCATCCCGCTCTCGCTCCAGCAAAACTTTCTGGACCTTCAATCGTTCGATCTGATAGCCCACTCGAACGACATCGACACGTTCCCACACAAACACAAAAACCAGCAGCACACCGGCCACAATCGTCAGCGCCTTCATGAATGACCCTCCTTGGATACCCGTTGGGCAACCCGCATCTTGGCACTGCGGGATCGGGGATTCCCGTCCGATTCTTCCCTGGTGGGAATCTGCGGTTTCTTGGTAAGCACCAGCAACGCAGGATCGTCCTTTCCGGAGAGCGCCCGAAACGTATGCTTCACAACCCGATCTTCGAGTGAATGAAATGAAATCACACAGAGGCGGCCGCCGGGAGACAAGACATCTACCGCATCGCACAACGCCGGTTCGAGACAGTCCAGCTCCTGATTCACTGCAATGCGAACAGCTTGGAACGTGCGAGTGGCACAGTGGAGACGACCATGCCGATAATTCGCCGGAACCGCTCCCTCGATCACGGAGACCAATTCTTTCGTCGTCGCCAAGGGATGGCGTTCACGCGCATGAACAATGGCACGCGCTATTCGTCGAGAAAACCGTTCTTCGCCGAATTGAAAAATCGCGTCGGCCAGCTGCGCTTCCGGCCATCGATTGATCACGTCAGCTGCGGTCCCGCTCTTCGATTGATCCATGCGCATGTCCAACGGACCGTCTCCTTGAAAGCTAAAGCCGCGAGCAGGTTCTTCCAGCTGCGGGGACGAGACTCCAAGGTCAAACAGGATTCCATCGACCTGGTCAATGCCACTGACAGCAAGATGCTGTTTCAGATCCATAAAGTGACCATGGATAAGGATTACGCGGTCGCCGAATCGTGCGAGCCTTTCTCGGCTAGCTGCAATGGCCGCCGCATCGCGATCAATCCCGATAAGCCTGCCGGCAGGACCGCTCGCCTCAAGAAGTTTTTCAGCATGCCCACCATACCCCACCGTACAGTCAAGATAGGTTCGGCCATCATCTTGAACAAGCCAAAACCGTGCTTCTTCTGACATGACCGGGAAATGCCTGGTGACCCCCATAATCTATTAGTTGCCAAATTCACCCACTTCTTCCCACTAACGCGCGCAGTATACACTCACTCAA
>JAENWB010000078.1:0-12335 GCA_016650275.1 Nitrospiraceae bacterium
ATTCCTCAACCTCTCGAAGTCGCCTTCCGCTATGCATTTGTCGATCCAAACGACACGGTCCGTTCCGACGTACTGCGAGAGCAAACGGTCGCTATTAACTGGTTCTTTGCAGGACATCGCAACAAGCTCACGCTTGACGGTTCACATCTGACCCAAGCTGGTGGAGTCCCATCAGTGGATCGAGTCAGGCTTCAATATGACGTCTCATTTTAGCGCAAGGAGTCACAGACAGCCTCGACGCGACTCCCCTCCCAGGTTGGGTACTACTCCTGCGCAGGTGTAGTGCGGGAGTTAACACGGTTGTAACATTCATGTAATGCCCCGGTAACAGGACACGACCATCCTTATGGATAATGAAAGGAGTCTCAATGAAAAGATCAACTTCCAAGCCCAGTCTCTGGTGCCTCACTCTCCTGTGGGCTCTTGTTGTCAGTATCCCATCGGCCTATGCCGATGAAGCGATTACGCTCGACCCAGCCTTGAAAGGCTACATCAAAGTCAGCGGGGTGTCCGGCAATGTCAACAGCATCGGCTCGGATACGCTCAACAATCTCATGACACTCTGGGCTGAAGGATTTCGCAAACAATATCCCAACGTCAAAATTCAGATCGAAGGCAAGGGTTCAAGCACGGCTCCCCCGGCCTTGATCGAAGGCACGGCGCAACTTGGACCGATGTCCCGCTCAATGAAAAATACCGAGATCGACGCCTTCGAAAGAAAATTCAGATATAAACCCACTGCATTCCCGGTCGCCATCGATGCGCTCGCCGTCTATGTCAACAAGGACAACCCGATTAAGGGACTCACGATGGCGCAAGTCGATGCGATCTTTTCCAAGAGCCGGCGCTGGGGCCACAAGGAGAACATTCAGCTGTGGAAACAGGCCGGCTCGGATGAAGGCCTGAGCAACAATCCCATCAGTATCTACGGACGGAACTCGGCCTCCGGCACCTATGGATTTTTCAAGGACACTGCGCTCAAAAACGGAGATTACAAGGACGAAGTCAAAGAACAGCCTGGATCAGCCTCCGTGGTCCAAAGCGTGAGCGAAGATCAAGACGGCATCGGCTACAGCGGCATTGGGTATCTCACATCGAGCGTGCGCGCTGTTCCGTTGGCCGAGAAAGACGGCATGCCGTTTATGGAGGCCAACCAACACAACGCGGACAATGGATCGTATCCGCTCTGGCGCCACCTCTATCTCTATGTCAACAAGGCGCCCGATAAACCGCTGGATCCGATCGTCAAAGAATTCATCAAATTCATCTATAGTAAACAAGGGCAGCAAGTGGTGATCAAAGACGGGTTTTTCCCCCTGAAGGCCGGCACGATCGAGAAGGAACTCAAGAATCTTGACTAAAGGGACATTTTTTAGCCATGTTTGAGCAGGTTGAACCACGATCGCGTAGATGAACCGAATGATGGGAAATCCATTATGGAATGCGAATAAAGTCACGGCTCGGGGATGATGGATAGTAGTGAACGGCAGGTGCCGATAGGTGCGAATCGGCATCACCATCATACCTTGACCATCCGAAAAGGATCGGCAGATGTCGACCCGAAGGGGGAGCGTTCACACTAACAGGAGGAGATCATGACGATGTGGAAACGATGGATTCAGCGTGGTATTTTGTGGGGCTTGGTGCTGGGAGGCTTAGCCGCCTGCTCCATGATTGAGCATCCTCCCGTAGATCAGATTGCCCCTAATGATCACGCTAAATTGTCAAGCTGGTATGAGCAGGAAGCAGTCCAACTTCGGCAAAGTGCGAAGGACGAGTTGGCGATGGCGGAAGCGTATAGAAAAAATCCAGAATCCACGAATCATATAGCCTCTCGCAAATTCGATCTTGTTCAGCACTACGAGGCCCTTGCCGACATGTATAAGAAGACAGCTGTAGCAGCCGACGTGTTGGCCGACGAACATCGCAACATATTGAGGCAGGGGCAAGTACGCGAAGGCAACTGAAGCAGCCGGCCTGTTGGCCAACGAACATCGCGACATGCTGAAGTACGCGAAGCGAACGGTATGGGTTAGCTGGTGCGAATTGAGGTGGATGTGTGCCCCCACCATGATTTTACAGACTCCTCGATAAGTGGGAGCGTTGTGAAATCGTGGTGCCCATGTCGGCAAGAACCCGGCCTCGGTATACCGAGGAGTTGAAGTAAGAGGGAGGCGGTGCAGATGGTGCGTGAGTCTGTCCATCCGGTGTCCCAGGTCGGTCGGGACATGGGAACTCCGGACAACGTGTTGTATCGCTGGATCTCCAGGTACCGGCAGGCCGAGGACCACGGAACCACAGGGGCCTATGAGCTCTATGTTGAGAGGGGCTGCCGAGAAGGCTGTACCCTGGAAGATTGGCTGGATGCAGAACAGGACATGTTGAGTCGTGAATTCACGGTTAGCATGATACCAAGAGATGGTGATCCGATCCCGCTAGTTTCCACTCGTAGCTGTGAGCGCGTTGAAATGATGTGACGGAGTCATGGGCTGAGGGTGAAAGTTGAGTAATAGACAGTCTAGCGACAGCGATCCCGCTCTGGCCCCCTCTCCTGCTGTAGGGGCGTATGGCCATACGCCCCTACACAAGCTATCGCAACACTCAACCCATGTACTGTGGCGTCGCATCTTTGATCGGCTTGCTCAAGCCGTCATCACCATGGGTGGGATCGCCGTCATCCTGAGCATTATCGGTATTTTTATTTTCTTGGTGAAAGAAGTGGCCCCCGTGTTTTTCCCTCCACAAGGGACCCAGACCGGTCAGGTGGCCGGCGCTCCTCCACCAAGGACGCTCCCGCAATCCAGCCTGATTGGCATGGACGAATATCAAGAGATTATCTATCAACTCACAGCAGGGTCCGATCACCAGATTCGCTTCTTCAATGCGCGCTCCGGTACGCCCATCGCCCATGATCTTCCTTCAGGCTTAGACAAGGTTCACATCACCTCCATTGCTCGAGCGGTAGGGAGCGGCAATCAATTTGCCTTCGGCACGGACGATGGCCGCATCATTCCTGTCACGCTCGAGTTTGCAGCCAGCTTCGAAGAGGGGATACGTCAGATCGTGCCAACGGTTACCCTTGGGTCTCCTGTGCAATTGACTCCCACGAAAGAGCGCATTATTCGTTTGGCCTATCAGCCGACGGAGCGAGGCCCACTCGCTGTGGCCCTGACAGAACACGAGCGTCTTTGGTACGCCGCCACACCATTCGCGACCGCTCCTATAGCACTGACAGGTCACGGCGCTGAGCCCGTGACGGCCTTGATCTTCGACAGCCGCGGCGACACACTTTCGATTGGAACGGCCGGCGGGAACCTTTACCACTATGATGTGCGAGAGGGCGCCCAGCCAGGTCTGATCGAAACCACATCCGTGGCTCCATCCGGCACGTCAGTCACCGCCCTGTCTTACTTGATTGGAGATCGTTCGCTGGCCATCGGCACCAGCGCCGGCGACGTCTCAGTCTGGATGCCGGTGCGTCAGGCTCAAGACAGTTCGACGACTCGCGTTCGCCTGATTCATCAGTTCGAGGCACATCCTTCTCCCGTCACCGGGATCTCTCCATCGCTTCGCGACAAAGGGTTCATCACCGGTGATACGCAGGGCAATCTTTTTGTCCACTACTCCACCTCCGCACAGACTCTGTTAAAGATTCCAGGGAACCACCAGGCGATTCACACCCTGACATTTTCTCCCAAAGCCGATGGAGCCGTGGCCCGCACCGACCAGGGAGAATTGCTCACTTATGCGATTCACAACCCCCATCCTGAGATAACACTCGCAACCCTGTTCACGCCTGTCTGGTATGAAGGCTACGAGGGACCGGAACATGTGTGGCAATCCTCCAGCGGCGCCGATGACTTTGAAGCAAAGTTCGGCCTCCTCCCCCTGATCTTTGGCACGCTGAAAGGGACCCTGTATGCCATGCTGGTCGCAGTGCCCCTGGCTCTCTTAGGCGCCATCTATACAGCAATGTTCATGCACCCCAATCTTCGAGCCAAGATCAAACCGACCATCGAGATGATGGCGGCTCTCCCGACCGTCATCCTGGGCTTCTTGGCCGGCTTGTGGCTGGCGCCTTTGCTCGAACGGATTTTCCCTGCGATGGTCGCAATGACTGTGGCCGTGCCCATGAGCGTCGCGGTCACGGCGATTCTTTGGCAATATCTCCCAGCTACAATCATTCGTCGCCTTCGCCCTGGGATGGAAACGTTTATCCTGATTCCTATCATTATCGGTGTCGTCTGGATCTGTCTGAGCTTGAACCAGCCGATCGAGTCGTTCCTGTTCGGAGCCGACTATAAGGCCTGGTTTGCCACCCATTGGGGACTTAGGTATGACCAACGCAATGCCCTCGTGGTGGGGATTGCGATGGGCTTTGCCATCGTTCCTATTATCTTTAGTATTTCCGAGGAAGCACTGTCCAACGTTCCGCGACATTTGATCGCCGGATCTCTTGCGCTGGGAGCCACCCGCTGGCAGACCTTGGTCAAGCTCGTGCTGATCTCGGCAAGCCCTGGAATCTTCTCCGCGTTGATGATTGGCTTTGGCCGGGCCATTGGAGAAACCATGATCGTCCTCATGGCCACGGGGAACACCCCCATTATGGATTGGAGCCTGTTCAATGGCTTTCGCACATTATCGGCCAATATCGCCGTGGAAATTCCAGAAGCCCCTCATGGCGGCACACTCTATCGCATCCTATTCTTGGCGGCCGTGCTCTTATTTGTGTTTACGTTTCTGATCAACACCGTCGCGGAAATCGTCAGGCAACGGTTGCGAACGAAGTACAGCCAGTTTTAATGCGCACCACTTTCAAAAGATTCCTCGCTTCCGGCAACGTCTTCATCTGGGGATGCGCGGCCGGCGTCTCGGTATCCCTGCTCATGGTCTTTGGGTTGTTGCTTTTGATCATGATCAACGGTTTGGGGTACTTTTGGGTTTCGGATATCGTCGAGCTCACCCTGAAAGATCAACAGCACGTGATGGGGCAACTGGCCGGACGCGAAGTCATCCCTCGCTCTGTTACCCGGGACTACCCTGAAGGGAAAGGTCGCCTTCGGGTCAAGATCGGGAATCGTGACTTATATGGGCTTGATTTCAAATGGGTCAACGACGATCAGATTGTGTCACAAACGTATCCGACAGATGTTGTGCTTTTGGAGCGACGCGAATGGGGGAACATGTATGCCAGGATCAAGGCTGTCTACAAAGGAGAGACGCTTCAGATAGAAGGGAACGAAGCTGGATGGATTGCCTTGGCCCCGCTTATCAGCACCACCAATGCCCTCCATCAACAGATCACTAGGATAGAAAATATCGACATCGGCTCTATTAACGCAGACATTGAGCAGGCGCGGTTGAAGATCCGTGCGTTAGAAATGGGGGCCGCCCCCGATACGAGGGAGAGAGGGCACATTGATAACCTCAAAACACAGGTTGCTGCCGCTGAGTCCCGTTACCAAGTGAAAACCATAGAATTGGAAATGTTGCGCACACAATTCAATGAATACTCAGTCATCATGGTGGATGCAAACGGACGAGAAAAGCAGATCCCAGTGGGACAGATCATTCGCGCCCTGCGCCCGAACGAGATGGGCTTGTTGCACAAGAGCTGGACCTATCTCACGAATGTGTGGTCAGTCCTCAGCACCGAGCCCAGAGAAGCCAACACAGAAGGCGGCATCTTCCCGGCCATTTTCGGAACCGTCATGATGGTCATCATCATGAGCCTCGCCGTCGTCCCATTCGGCGTGCTTGCCGCGCTCTATTTGCGAGAATATGCCAAGCAAGGCACCATGGTTCGTCTCGTGAGAATCGCCGTCAATAATCTCGCAGGCGTGCCCTCAATTGTCTTCGGTGTGTTCGGATTAGGCTTTTTCATATACGCCATCGGCGGGACCCTCGACACACTCCTCTTTCCTGAACGACTTCCGACACCAACGTTCGGCACCGGTGGCATTCTATGGGCGTCACTGACGTTGGCCTTACTCACGGTGCCGGTGGTCATTGTCGCCACAGAAGAAGGACTGGCCGCCGTCCCCCGGGAGTTTCGTGAAGGATCATTGGCTCTTGGAGCAACCAAGTTGGAAACGATGCTCAAAGTCGTGATACCCTGTGCCCTACCAGGTATTCTGACTGGATTGATTTTGGCGATGGCCCGCGCTGCGGGCGAGGTGGCACCGCTCATGCTGACCGGAGTCGTGAAGCTTGCGCCGGCGCTCCCCGTAGACAGTTCCTGGCCCTTTTTCCACCTCGATCGAAAGTTCATGCACCTGGGATTTCATATTTACGACGTGGGCTTTCAGTCCCCCAATGTGGAAGCCGCGAAACCAATGGTCTACATTACTACCCTGGTACTGATCGCTGTCGTAGTCCTGTTGAATTTCACCGCGATTATCCTTCGTAACCACCTGCGCAAGAAGTATGCGAGCTCAGTGTTATAGCGGTTCTCTATGCACCCTTCTCCATCGTTGATACAACAGCCATCCCAATCGCACACACTTAACTCACAAAGGCTCAACGTGCAGGACGGTCATCGCCAGTTGCCTGACAATGATTCCAACATTCAAGCCGTCAAACTTGCCTTGAATCAAGTCAACTTTTTTTACGGGGAGCGCCAGGCTCTCTTCAAAATCGATATCGGGATCATCAAAAATCAGGTCACGTCGTTCATTGGGCCATCCGGCTGTGGGAAATCCACCTTGCTACGATGCCTCAATCGGCTCAACGACTTGATTGAAGGCGCTCGATTAGAAGGCACTATGCTGCTTGACGGCGTGGATATCTATGGACCCGATGTGGATATCACCGACCTGAGAACACGTGTCGGGATGGTCTTTCAGAAATCGAACCCCTTCCCAAAATCGATCTACGAAAACGTGGCCTATGGGCCACGTCTTCATGGAATCCGAAACCGGGGCCAGTTAGATCAGATTGTGGAAGAGGGGATCAAAGGCGCAGGGTTGTGGGATGAAGTGAAAGATCGTCTCCAAGCAAGCGCCCTTGGTCTCTCTGGAGGGCAACAACAACGGCTCTGTATCGCCCGCGCGCTTGCGGTCAAACCGGATGTCTTGCTGATGGACGAACCCTGCTCGGCTCTGGATCCCGTGGCCACCGCCAAAATTGAAGAACTGCTCTTTTCCTTGAAGCAAGATCTGACGGTCGTCATTGTCACCCACAATATGCAGCAGGCGGCGCGGGTGTCCGATTGGACGGCGTTCATGTACCTGGGCGAACTGGTGGAGTTTGGCCTCACGAAGCAGATCTTTACCACGCCTTCCAAGAAGCAGACAGAAGACTACATCACTGGACGATTTGGGTGAAGATTATGACACAGCGCCACTTTGACGATGAACTCGCCGACTTGAAGACCAAGCTCCTGCGAATGGCCGGTCTGGCGGAAGATCAGATCGACAAGGCCCTCACCGCACTGGTGACCCGCGACTCGGCCCTGGCCCGTCAGGTGATCGAACGGGACCACCAGGTCAACGCCTTGGATGTGGAGATCGACGAAGAGAGTATCCTGTTGCTGGCCCTCCATCAGCCTGCCGCACATGACTTGCGGTTAGTGACAACGATGATGAAAATCGCTACCGAACTCGAGAGAATCAGCGACCTGGCAGAGAATGTCTGCGAGCGGGCGATCGAGTTGAACGACGAGCCGCAACTCAAACCCTACATCGATATCCCGCGGATGGGTAACCTGGCGAGAAAAATGGTGAAGGAAAGCATCGATGCGTTCGTGAAGGATGATGCCGTGCTCGCTCGGAAGGTGCTCCTGGACGACGACTACGTCGATGATCTGATGGAGCAGTTATTCCGCGAGTTGCTGTCATTCATGCTCGAGGACACTCGCACGATTTCACGCGCCATTCGCTTAAGCTTCATTGCCAAATATCTCGAACGGATGGCCGATCATGCTACCAACATCGCCGAGCTGGTGGTCTATCTCGTGGAAGGCAAGATCATCCGTCACACCACTTCGTCAGGACCTTCCTAAAACGGCCCTGCAAAACCTTGAGCCTTCCTGACATCTAGGACAAGCCTGATCTATCTGGTCTGTCTGGTTGGTTTTGTTCAACCAAAGACACGAGACAGACCAAATAGACCAGATAGACCACATGAACAAGGCAGCCTGGCGGACTAATAGATATAGTTATGCCAGGAAATGGCAAGAAAACAGCATGTACTCGAATCGGTGTCGGCGGAGGACGAGCCTGTTGCATCGGGCGAGTTGGTCGACGCGGTGGAAAATTTGATTCCAGGTGTATTGAGGCATGAGGCAGACGAGCGTATCCAGACTGATGACCGTCTGCTCATTGAGATGGTCGAGAATGGTTGCCATGAGAGCATCGCTATTGGGACGCTCCCATCGTAAAGGATGAACATCCTGATCAGATTCAAGAAGAGAACTTATAGGCATAGGTACCTCCCAGTGAGATTATGGAAATGATGGGCCCAGTTGATTGGCCTGTTGCGTAAACGTCGTCGGCGCCGGGCTGTATCGGACGGCCAGGATGCGCATGAGCCAGCGTGATTAAAGATGCCTCCCAGTATCGCGAATTGACGCCACTCCCCGCCGTGAACCATCGTGAGATGATCTCCGTCAGCATTACGACGAGCACGGTATCCACGATAAATGTGACACGCACTCGTCCGTCTGAACAGTAGGTCAGCGTCGTTTTTAAGACTTCCACGACCGCAAGCAAGGTTAACGCATCGACAATAATGTGTCGGAGCGCGATGTCAAGATCGGCGGACAGGAGCAGCCGCAGGTCGAGAAACGTTTTTACGACGCCGCCTGCCAGACCCAGGAGGATCGTCAGGGTAAGCAGGCTCAGGATGAATCGCGTGCCCGCTTCCCAGGCACGTGTGATGTCATAGGCCGTGAGCGTGATGATGAATCGCTTGGGCCAGCCGTTCGACAGAGTCTGTTCCATTGTGGTTTGTGTCATGGTCCTATTCGTGTCTCGAAAAGGCGTTCCAGGCATCTCGACCGAGTGAGACGATGAACAGTATGGCGGCGAGCACGAGAGTGAAACGCACGCCCATTGCAAAGAGTGATGTGAAGAGATCAAATGCCATGACTACAAGTCCCCTTTCTGTGACGCCGGCCACGGACTCTTACAACTCATCCATAGAAGAGGGAAGATGGCTCGTGCGCGCATCGTTAGCAATGTCTGAATCGCTTGAATGATCGATGTGGTAAGCAAGAGAGAGATCGTGAACAGGAACAGATGGGGGGCTGTGTTCTTCATGACCTGCTCCAGAGTTGGTGTGAATGCTTCCTGCATATTCTTGTGCCTCTACCTTACCCAAGAGACATTCCAGTCCTGTGAATTCCTCGTAAACTGTATGTAAATTGTGCGGCGAACGGAGCGATTAAAGCTGTCTGGCTTGGATGTGAGCCAGGCGTTCCTTTTCGGCTCACGTCGGCGCGGGAGAGGTCGTGCTTACCAGTGGGCACGTGTGCAGATGAGAAACGTTTTCTCGAAGATGAGAAGAATGAAAGAAGGAGAAGCGGCTGCTGTTGTTCGATCAAGCGCCAGACTTCTTTTTGGATGCAGCGTTCTGTGGCGTTGAGGAGTAGGAGTTGATTGCCCTGCTGTAAGCTTGGGGTCATGCGTGGCGACAGTCTCGCACTTATTGTAACCGCTGGTGCATTCTGACGAGGGCTTGTCGGGGGTGGACCCATTCTGGTGAGGAGCAGGCGATGAGTAGGAATCCAGCCTCGACCAGGGTCCATCTTCACATGTTACGCATCAACCTCTCCTCAGTGAATCTATCGTATGAGGCAAGATAAACCTGCTACCGACGAACCGCCAAGCGCGAGAGTCGCTCAGTACTCGAAATTCACAGGGCGAACAGCCTGATAGTTAAACTATCGCATCATCCCCCATTCGTATAATTGTTGTGTAGGTACAGGGTCTGTTATCGTGCGACCTCGACCACGCGAATGGGGGCACCTGTGACAGCCGCCGATAGTCTCATGCTGGATGCTAAGCAAGCGATCATGGATGAACATCATCGTCGTTTTCAAACTTTCCACCAGGAAGGGCGATGGGTGGAGGCTCTCCAACAAATTCACGTCACCCTGCGCTGTGCAACAGATCTCCTCAATGAGTCGCTCCGAGTCCTCGACGAATCCCTTGAGACTCACAACCATACTTCTGCCGACGGCTCCACTCCCCCACCTGGAACCATGCAGTGATTGGGGCGTACCTCCGCATCTCCTCTCTTTTCCAAACCAGGGGGCATAATTTTGTCAGCGTCAGCTCGACTAAGCTCGTCGAAGGCACACGTGCGAACCAGTGGATTTCTGGGATGCCAAAATAGTTTTTCTGGAGCCTTTTAGACGCTCAAGATGATTGGCTCGCCTGCCTGCTTTAGGGATTGCTTCCTTACCATTCCATCTGCGACATTTAAAGATGCCGAAAGGTGTTGCGATGGCTCGTGCCGACAAGCCTTCCTCGAAGGCGCCAGCAATCGCTGCTGGCAGCCCGGCTGTAAAATCAACGGTCGAGCGTGAAATCAAGCTGACGGTCGATGACCATTTTTGCCTGCCCCATCTTCCCGGCATCCCGCTGCCGCGACGCCTGCTGACCTCGACCTACTACGACACCTCCCAGTACGACCTGGCCCACGCTGGGATCACTCTCCGCCATCGAGTCGAACGCGGGAAACAGGCCTGGCAACTGAAACTCCCTCTGATGAAGGACCGGCAGGAAATTGAGATGGTCCATCGCCAGTCTATTCCACCGACAACGTTCCGCGATCTGCTGTTTCTCCATCTCGGACGGCGACGGCTCCTGCCGGTCGCGACTTTGCGGGTCTGGCGCACAGGTGTCCGCGTGCGCATGGACAATGCCCCTGTCGCAGACGTCACGCTCGACCACGTGTCTGTCATGAAGAACGGAGCGGTACTTCAGCGGTTTCGAGAACTTGAAATCGAACAGGTGAATGGGAAGGACAGCACACTGCCCGACCTCGAACGGCAGCTCCGTCGAGCAGGAGCCGAAGATCATGACGGACGCCCCAAGCTATTTCGCGCGCTTTCTTTGGTGGCTTTCAGTCCTGAGCCGCCGCCGGCACCGGATGCGCCGGTGGTGGATCATCTGAAGCGGGCTCTCGCACGTCATGTCCGATGGCTGCTCGCGCATGACTCCGGCGCCAGGCTCGGAAGAGAACCTGAAAGCCTGCACCAAATGCGCGTGGCCACGAGGCAATTGCGCGCCGTCCTGCGCGCAGCCACGCCGCTGCTCGTTCCTGAATGGGCCGACTCGTTGCAGGATGAGTTGCGATGGCTCGGCCAACTGCTGGGACCGGCTCGCGATCTCGACGTCCAACTCGCCTATTTCTGTGAGGAGTCTGCCGCGCTGGATGCACGAGACCGCCGGCCACTGACACCATTCATTGCCTACCTGAAAGCCCGGCGGAACAAGGTCCAAGAGTTCCTGCTGAGCGAGTTGAAGAGCACGCGGTATCTCGACTTGATTCGGCGGCTCCGGCACGCGATGGTGGATCCGACCGTCGTCGAATCCACGGTGACGCTAAGTGACCTCGCAAAGAGCGCGTTCAAGAAACTGCGGAAGGCGATTCAACGTCTGGAATCGTCGCCGAATAATGTCAGACTCCATGAGATCCGCATCAAAACCAAACGAGCCCGCTATGCCGCCGAACTCGCAGAACCGACGGTCGGCAAGGCAGCCACACGCTTCATCAAAAATGCCTGCACTCTGCAGGACCTCTTAGGCATGCACCAAGACGCCATTCAAGCCGAAGCGTATGTCCGGGCGTTCCTCAAGCACTCGACGAGTGTACGGGCGGCCTTCGTCGCCGGACGCATGGTCGAACGCCAACGGGAACGGAGTGAGAGGGCCAGAAAGAAAATGCGAACGCTTTGGAAAGGACTGTTGAAACGGGGCGAAAGAGCTTGGGGTTAGGAGTGGATCCGGGAAAATTATATCCCCGCAGACCGGCATGTATCAATTCTAATACCGCTTGTAAGGGGGAGATGACCTCATCATGAGCCGCTGATGGTCGAGACCGCCGGGGCTCATGTCCCGGTCAATAGGAAGTGCGTTCAAGCACCGCGGAATGACTGATCAAGTAAACCTGAATACACAGCTGATTCCTGTTATGACCTAAGTGTCGCAGCAGGCTTCCGGTCATACCACGCGTTCGCTTGACAGCTTCATACGCAGTTGTTAGGTTTTCGCTCACGAGTGTGGGATGGGTTTGCAGACCGATACATTCAGGCTGGCGTAGCTCAATGGCAGAGCAGCGGTTTTGTAAACCGCAGGTTGGAGGTTCAATTCCTCTCGCCAGCTCCA
>JAENWB010000079.1:0-6903 GCA_016650275.1 Nitrospiraceae bacterium
CCCAGACATCCTGCCAGCTGTTCGACACGTCCGGGATCAATTTGTAGATCATCGCAAACAGGAGAGTAATCACCACGAATGAGAGGAGGAAATTGATTGCCTGCAGAATGGCTTCCGATGCTGGGAGAAGAGCTTCCAGCGTATGTCCCACGGCGGCCAATCCCGCGCTCAGCACCAGGGAAACCAATAGTAAAAATCCGCTTCCCAGTACCGCCACAAATGAGATAAACCTGTCTTTCAAGGTTTGGATGATCCCCAATCCGGGCTTAGTCTCTACCCCCCAAATGGTGTTGAGGGCGTCTTGGAGTTGTGCGAACACCCCGGTTGCACCGAAGAGGAGTGTGACGAGGGCAAGACCCGTCGCGATGAGGCCGGTCGTCGGTTGACGGGCATGTTCAAGTATGCCTTGAATGGCTTTCGCACTCTCCTCGCCGACGAGGCCTTGAATCTGCCCGATAATTTGGCCTTCAGCCGCTTCTTGCCCAAACACCAATCCGGCCATCGCGATCACGATCAGCAGGAGGGGTGCCAGAGCAAACACCGTATAAAATGCCAAGGCGGCGCCCAGACGTTGGGCATGATCCTCCGTCCATTTCGTGTAGGTTGCGCTCAGGAGTTTCCCTATGACCTTGACGTTCACCTGACCCTCCATACTCCGACACCCACATCTTCGGAGAAGCCGAGAACAGGTTCTTCCCTCGGCTCCCCCGTTTTACGCAATAGCTGACAACCCGCCCTACTGCTTCTTGGAGGCCTTGTCTGGGCCGTGTTTGGAGGTCGCGCTGGTCTTTGCCAACTGCTCCTTCCGCTTCACCACTTGGGAACAGAGTGCTTCCCACGCGATCTCGCAGTCTTCGGCCTGTGGAAACATGTCCGACTCTTCTTCCTTGATGTGATGCGTGACGTTCTCCGCCAGCACGGTAAACTTGGCCTCGTAGCGGTCGTCGCTCGGCTTCATCTTTTTTAGTTCCCCGATCAGCCCGTGCACGACATGATGCTCTTCGAGCGCCTTATCCATCTGAACCTCGTCACCGATTTCAGCCCGAATCGCCGGATAGATGAGTTCTTCCTCCAACTCGCTATGCACCTCAAGCTCCGTCAACGCCGTCTCGACGATCCGTTGCTTGGTTGTGGCATCGTCGGCCTGTTCGAATTCCTCGAAGAGACTCTTCACTTTCTTGTGGTCGTCCCGAAGCATGTCCGTCACCGATGACGCGCCGACTCCCTGAGATTTGGTGAACATGAGCGTTTCCCCATTTTTATGAATAAATGAAACCTCGTTCGCGACGATTACCAACGGAAACGATTGCAAGGCCCATCCCGCGTGATGCGCCACCACATCTTTCCGCGAGCGTCTTCGTCGCTATTGACTCTCTCACCGTGCTGATTATGCCGTGACCGTGGACGGTATAGGACTGGGTTGTTCCCTAGTGCACTGCGAAGGCATTCCCAAATCCTCAACTCGGCAGTATTCCCTTGCTGTTACGAAGGCACATGTTCTCAATGAGGTTGAGAACTCCGTCAGCGATTCACTCGGGGCTCTTCCAGATGAAAGCGACATCTTGTTCTTGATCAAGCCGATGCCATTCGTGAACAGCATCGAATTCGGAATGAGAACCTCCTGCCCCTCTCTCTGCATGGTCGGGCCTTGTTGGCTATCCCTGTACTCGTTGGATCCGATCGTCGGTCGCGGGATGCGTCGCGAAGAAACCTCCGGCCCCCGCACCTTCGACCTGCATCAGCCACGTCAGGGTGGTCGCCATGATCCGTTTGCCATCGCGCCCGGTACGCTGGAGGAGCTCGGCGCCATGACGATCAGCCGCGTATTCCGCGTCTCGCCCGTAAGGCCGCGCGATCAGCAGATCCCCGGCAATAGGCACCAGCCCTGCGCCTGGCACACCGAATGCGCTGAGCAGGACGGCGGCAATATTCGCCCCGGTCCCGATGGTCTGCAGCTTGGTTACATGTCCGAGATCCGCATGCGCGACCTCATGCGCGAGGATGCCTGCGAGTTGCTCATCGTTCGCCCGTTGAAGCAGCCCGGTCGTCACATAGAATTCGCCGCCGCCCGCATTGGCGGCATTGATGTGGGAATCATTCATCAGCCCGATGCGGATCTGATCCAGCGGGATCGGGTGATCCATCTTCTGCAATAAGGGGGTCATCAGCGTCCTCAGCCGCTCGGCTTGTTGTGGATCGAATTGTCGCCCCTCCGGGGCCGATTGCTTGCCGGCAGTCGGCGCCGGTGACCCTGGCGGCGCCTGCGAAGTGTGCATCGGACAGCCTGACAGCACAAGGACCAGGCCAAACGCAGCGGCACTGGAGCGCCATGAAAAGGAGGGTCGGCTAAGGGGCATGGTCATGCCTTTCTCAAGGCCTTATGGCTTTTCTTTCAACGTGAGATCGTTCTTCATAGACTTCACGCCGGGGACCTGCCAGGCAGTCCAGGAGGCATTGGCACTGGTCATGAGGTTCCGAATCTCCCGTACCGTCCCCGGACTAAGCTGAAGCAGTTACCACCGTACCGTTCCTGGAGCATGCCGAGAATCTTGTCGAAGCTCCCTCCGATCTGCTGCAAGTCATTATCGGTAAACTTGCCCCACTGCTGTTTGAGGTCACCTTTGAACTGCATTCATTTCCCCTTGAGTTGATCCGCGTTCATGGATTTCCCCTCCTGTGTGGGATAGTGCTGCCAAAAGTTTCGTCTCGATCTGACCCTGTCCTCCCCAATCTTTCCATCGCTGACCAATATCGCTAATAGCCCACCAGCAGTCTGGTCAAAATTGCTCAGGCTGGAAGAATTAACCTGGCAGGCGGCATGGCTCTGTCTCCGCGCGGAGATCAGCAGTAATAAGAGAACCTGGTCGTGCAGGACGATAGTGAGCAGGGAGCGGTGCACGTGGAAGCCACCGTCGTCATCCAAGAAGCCCAGCTTCATGAACTTGTTCAGAAAGAAACCCACCCGTGACCGCGTGGTGCCGATTATCTCGGCGAGTATGTCCTGCCTGATCTTCGCAATGACCGTCTCCGGCTTGTCTTCTTTCCCAAAGGGGGCCATCAACAGCAACACCCGCCCAGCCGCGTCTCGTTGGAATTGAAGAGTTGATCGCCTGACGTTCTTGCCAACAACTCAGCTACTTGGAAGTAGAACACTCTGATCTGGTTTTCTGGGGAGGGGGGCGGTGATGTGTGGAGCACAGACGTTGTCACTACCCGTCGGGGGAGCCTTGGTCACTATGCGGTCGATGGCATGTGTGAGCGAGTGCCCCTTCATTGCATCAGGACGATTCTGCAGCGCGGCATTAAATGACGGAAGCAGCCCGAGAATGTCGAGGATGGTCCCATTGTGCCATGCGCCGGACTGATCCTTGAACGGGCGAGAGAACGTCGCTGCGAAGAACGGACCCTTCTCGCCTCGTTCCTGCCTACGGATTCGTCGCTGAAAACTAGGAAATTTCCACGGTCTGGTCAAAATTGCTCAGCTTACAAGACTCCGGAGAGCATACATTTACACGTATGCATTTTTTTAACATCTAACCGAGAAGATTCCCATGATATCGATTTCCCAAGTTGTCGGTGTCATGTCTTGTGGTTTTCTGCTGTGCCTGGGTCTGTCGTTCACTTAGTCTCTATGAGAAAGTCGGGCACCATGATGATGGCGGACCCCATCGGCGTAATGCTTGGGTATGTGTGTCCAGTTGGAGTATTAGCGTGTGGGCTGGAAACCGTGGACGAGAGAATTAACTAACCGAAAGGAGGTAAGTACCATGGGATCATCGGACAGACATGAATCAGGCAACTTATCGGCATTTATTACCGGAGCGCTGGTTGGCGTGGGTGTCGCGCTGCTCTTCGCGCCACAGGCTGGCGCGCAGATGCGCGGGCTCCTTCGAGACTATGCAGCACGCGCCAAAGATGAACTGGATGAAGCCTGCGATCGCGGGACCGAAGCGTTGGATAGTGCCATGGAGCGCGGGCAGGAATTCGTCGAGAAGGGAAAGGAGTCGTTGCGTGAGACCAGCCGCCAGGCGAAGGGATTTGCGGAGGCGGGAAGAAACGCGGTTAATGACATCAAGGACGAACTGGCGTCTCAGCAGCGCTAGGCGCCAGGCAGACAATCGTGCCAATGGGAACGCTCCCTTTAAACCACAGGAGGTTTGTTATGTATCGCACCGTACTGGTCGGCATTCTCGGAGTCAGTCTTATGAGCCTGACGGCCTGCGAATCCATGACCGGAAAACTACAGGCCAAACCATCGACGACGCCACGATCACCGCATCGGTTCAAGGAAAGTTAACAGCTGACAAGGCGTCGAATTTTTCGCGTATCGATGTGGATACCAACCGGAGTGTCGTCACACTGAACGGTGTGGTGCGTACCGTGGAGGAGAAATCGCGGGCAGAAGTTCTCGCGCGGCAGGTAACAGGGGTGACGAAAGTGAATAACAATCTACAAATACAATCCAATCAATGAAAAATCCCTGACCGGTTGAGTGAGGGCCTTGACGGTGATGCCGGTTGCCCGTCCCTGCCCACGCTCTAGAACAAAAAGGCGGGATCCGCGCCGCTCCTTTTCCTGTTGGCCTGAGGATTGGATCTTCAGCCTGGCAAGGTTCTGAGAGTACTCATTCTTCTAGGGAGACATTCGCTGAATCGGCCATGAGGAGACGTCCAGTGCTGCTGAAGAAGGTCCGGTATGCGGTGGTGGGATTGGGTCACATTGCGCAGGTGGCGGTGCTGCCGGCGTTTCACCACGCACGGACCAACTCACAGCTGAGCGCCTTGGTGTCAGGAAGTCGAGTCAAGTTATCAAAGCTTGGCGCTACGTACGGGGTCAAGTACCTCTATGATTACGATCGATACGGCGAATGCTTAAAAAGCGGCCTGGTGGACGCGGTGTACCTGGCCCTTCCCAACCAGCTCCATAAACGTTACGCCATACCGGCATTGCAGAAGGGTATTCATGTCCTTTGTGAAAAGCCATTGAGTCTCACAGCCGCGGATTGTGCAGCGATGATTCGTGCAGCAGAAGAAGGCGGTGCAAAACTCATGGTCGCGTATCGCCTGCACTTTGATGAGGCGAATCTGAACCTTATCCGCCTGGCGCAGTCGGGACGCCTGGGAGATCTGCGCATCGTACACTCGCTATTTACCCAGCAGGTTCGCAAAGGAGATACGCGGTTGGATCCGAAGGTCGGCGGAGGACCGTTGCCCGATATCGGGATCTATTGCATTAATGCGGCCCGCTATGTGTATCAGGCGGAACCGTACGAAGTGCTCGCCATGCGACTGAAAAGCAAGGACCCGCGATTTCGTCGTGTGGAAGAGATGGACGGAGCGCTTCTGCGATTCCCTGGGGACCGCCTTGCGTCGTTTGTTTGCAGTTTCGGCGCGTCAGATCGTGCTGACTTGGATGTCATCGGAACCAAAGGGAGTGTGCGACTCGAATCCGCCTATGAGTATTCGGTCGGAGTGAAGCAAATCACCCGGATTGGTGAACGCACGAAGACGCACCGCTATCCGGTTCACGACCAATTCGCGCCACAGCTGCGGTACTTTTCGAATTGCATTCTTCGGAACCGGGAACCCGAGCCGTCCGGCTACGAGGGTATGATCGACGTGACGGTCATCGAGGCCTTGCAGCGGTCGGCGCGGGCCGGTCAACCGGTGAAGGTAGAGGTGTCGTCGAAACGGACCCGCCCCTCGCTCAAAGGAGTGATGCGAATCCCGCGTCCACGGGTGCCACCACAAGTGCATGTGACGTCACCGACCCGGTGACGTGTGCGGCGGTACTCTGGCGCGATTCCGGATGTAGTAAACAGCATGACCTTGTCGGTGCGCAAAAGAGGACGTATTGAGAAATGGCCAGCGGCAACGAGGGGCCAGTGAAAGAGACGTAACCAATGAGTAAGGATCATGGCTGCCTCGCGAGAAGCTTTCCCGGCGAGCGATCAGCAGCACCCTCTGTCCGCAGACCGAAGCGCGGACGGGGTCAGCCCGGTTCCACGGCAGACACGAAAACGGCGACGGGTCGTTGGCTCATGTCTTCCGACGCAGACCGACGCAGAGGACTTGCACAGGACCTCCCTCTCCTGGCCTCGGGCCTGGGGAGGGTTGCGACGCAAGCCTTTCGGCATGTGCGGATCGGGAGGTTTAGAGCAGCCTTGGCGGGTATGCACCAGCTGGTTTGCAACCATCCTCTCCAAGCGGTGCTCGTTGGATTAGGACTGGGCTATCTTCTTTCGCGCACCAAGGTGAGATAGCGATGGCACAGACGCACGACACCGGACCATCCGGGTTTGAATCAGTGGTAGTCGGGCTCCTGAGAGATGTTCGCGCGCTCGTGCGACAGGAAATGGCGTTGGCGCGACACGAGGTGCAGTACGCAATCGGCAAGATCCTCAAGGCGGTCCTGTGGTTCGGGATGGCTGTGGTGTTGGCAGTGATCGGATTGTTCGCGATTGCCGCGACCTGTGTGCTGATCCTCTTCGAGTATACAGGGTTGCCTGCCTGGGCCTGTGCCGGGATCGTGAGTGTTATTCTCCTCGGTGGAGCGTGGGGGGGCGTGCTTGCGGGGCGGGAAGTCGTAAAATCCGTTCACTTCGTTCCCCTGCGAACCCTTCGAACGCTGGTGGACGACGCCAAGTGGATCGCGGAATGGGTGCGCATGCGGTTTGTATAGATATAGAACTTGGGCATGCGGCAGTGTGCTGAAGAAGTCGAGAGTCTCTCTGCGATCATCTTACCGGTTTTGATCCCATGACTAGACGACAGCTGTTTACAGTGACCTTTCTGCTGGTGTTTCTCCTGCTCCTCTGGGAACTGGGGCTCATTCTCCGTCCGTTCTTCTCGCCGATTTTCTGGGCTGTGATCCTTGCGACCACGACGTATCCCGTATACGTCC
>JAENWB010000080.1:0-5595 GCA_016650275.1 Nitrospiraceae bacterium
AATAGGAAAATGCCACGCAGGATGATCAAAAAGGCTGTCCAGCAAGGCCGCAGCGAGTGAAGACCGGAGGCGTACCCTCTGGGGTACGTTGAGGATCTGAACGATGCGAGAACGATGCTGGCGGACTTTTTCAGCATCCTGCTAGACGGTCGCTGAATATGGACACGATCAAGGGCATCAAGGGCATCAAGGGCGTCAAGGATATCCTTCCGGAGGAGACGCCGCGGTGGCGCCTGATTGAGGATGCGGCGAGGCGCTGGGCGCTCTGCTACGGGTATCAGGAGATTCGTATCCCCATCTTCGAACTCACCGCGCTCTTTGCCCGGAGTATCGGTTCAACAACGGACATCGTCGAGAAGGAGATGTACACCTTTCCTGACCGGGACGGGACCTCGCTGACTTTGCGTCCGGAAGGCACGGCGGGCACGGTGCGGGCCTTCATCGAACACAATCGGGCGGCCGACCCGCTCCCACAGAAATATTTCTACATCGGGCCGATGTTCCGCCATGAACGGCCACAGGCGGGGCGTCTTCGCCAGTTCCATCAATTCGGTGTCGAATCCTTTGGCACAGCGGACCCTCGTGCAGACATCGAGGTCATTGCGCTGCTGTGGCACCTGCTGTCTGATCTGGCCCTGCCCGACCTGACGCTGGAGATCAATAGCCTGGGAAGCTCCGGCGACCGCGCGGCCTACAAGCCTCTCTTGCGCTCCTTCCTCGCACAGCAGGAATCCTTCCTCTGCGCAAACTGTCGGCGACGTATGGACACGAATCCCTTGCGGGTGCTGGATTGCAAGGTGCCGGACTGTCGCGCCGCGACCGAGTTGGCACCGCGGCTGACCGATCATCTCTCTCCTGAAGCCCGCGCACATTTCGATCAGGTCCTTGCAGGTCTCGCTGCCATTGGGGTTCCCTATCGACTCAATCCTCGTTTGGTGCGGGGGCTCGATTACTATTGTTTGACAAGTTTTGAAATTACGTCGACTCATTTAGGAGCTCAGAACGCGGTGGGCGCCGGTGGCCGCTACGACGGTTTGGTGGAAACGCTCGGCGGCCCCTCTGTTCCGGCCGTCGGATTCGCGGTCGGGCTTGAACGCATGTCGTTGATGCTCCCGGTGACATCCTCGTCCTCCTTAAACGAATGTCTATATTATGTCGCAGCTTTTGGAGAGGAAGGGATAAAGCGTGGGCTCGTACTTCTCGATGAACTCCGCAGAGTCGGACTTTCGGCCCACTGTGACTATCGCGCCACCACACTTAAAGCGCACCTTCGCCAAGCCGATCGATCAAAGTGCCGCTACGCCATTCTCTTAGGTGATGATGAGGCTGCTCGTGGCTCCATCACCCTTCGTAACCTCGCGTCGAAGGCTCAAGAAGAACTCCCTCTGGCTGGTCTCTCTGCGCTCCTGAAAATTCGTCCTTTTCCTTCATAAATAAACTCAATTTTTGATATTGACTTTATAAAAAAAACCTCGTAGGCTCGCCCAGAATATATTTCATAAATAATTGATTACATTGATATGTTTGGTTTATCTCTATGGCCTCTCGCAAGTTAGGTCTCTTGTTATCCACACCCCCTTCTCACCCAAGCGTTGAGACCGTCGTTCAGTTGGCTCAGGCTGCCTTGCGCCGAGGCGTTGAGGTCTATCTTTATCTCATTGATGAAGGGGTAAAGACCGTTACAGACCAACGCTATCTTAAGCTGATCGATGTCGGGGTGAAAATGTCTGTCTGTGCCTATGGTTGTCAGCAATATGGTGTTCTCACAACCAGTGTCGATTCAAGGGTCTCATTGTCAGGGCTGGTCGTCCTGTCTGGAATTATTGATGGTTGCGACCGCTTTCTTGCTTTTACATAAGAATTTTTTGTTACTGCGGTCGGTTGTCTATGTCTAAACATGTCGCTGTGGTGATTTCAGAAAATCCTTGTGTAACGGCTCGTCCTGTTGAAGCCCTTCGTATTGCCCTGGGACTTTGTGCTGGGGATCATGAGACGACCGTTGTCCTCCTGGGCCGCGCTCCCATTCTCCTCATGGAGGACACAGACGAGATAGTCGATCTCGATGTTCTTGAAAAATACCTTCCTTCCTTTAAACACTTATCTGTTCCCTTTATCGTTGAACCAGGGACGGCGATGGATGCTTGGTCTGATGATTTTTCTGTGACGATTCGAACGGCCGATGAAATCAGACAGTTCATTCGAACGGCTGATAGAAGTCTCGTGTTTTAAAGGATTCAGTCTTAATGGGAACGACTCTTTATCTTCTTCGACAACCACCGGACCGTATCTCTTCCTCACTCTTTCACGCCCAGGATGAAGAGATGGAAATTGTATTCATTGAGGAGGCAGCATCGAGGGCCTCTTCCTCCGTGAAGGGAGTGGTGGTAGCTGTCGAAGGGATGGTGGCTGATTATTTGCATCCGACCTTAACTTATGATGATCTGATCGAGAAGATTTTTCTATCGGAACATATCGTGGTGCTATAGCTGTTGCGCAGGCTCTTCTCCTAATATTTTACGTAGAAGAATGAAGTCATCGTCGGAGTAGGAGTCGGAGTAGGTATTGTGGATATTGTGGGTAGAGATTAAATAGATGATTTTTCTGATTTCTTCTACTGCTGTCATTGTGGAGACAGTTGGGGGTTGACTCTGGACAACCCCTGCATGCAGAGTTCATAACCTGTGATGATGTAGGAGTGGGATACGACCCTATTTCTGTCAAAGTCTGATAATGCTCGAGTTTAAGAAGGAAAGAATGCGCGAAGAACCAGGTTATCAACAGGTGTGAATAAGTCTGTGTATGAAGAATGATACAGGGATTATGACTATTGCAACCGAGTGGCAGGATGCCTTGGCGTATATCCAAGGGAAAGTGCCAAAACAAGTTTATGATACATGGTTTACACCGATTCACCTCGAAAGGATTGAGGACTCCACGGCACAATTGGGCGTCCCTAATAAGTTTTTTGGTGACTGGTTAAACCAACATTACGGGACACTCTTGGCCGAAGCCGTCTCTGCTGCGCGAGGTGGGGAAGAGACTGCTGTCACGTTTGTCATCTTTCATAAACAAGCGACAAAGCAGCCTGAGAGTAGGGGAAGTACCGTTACAACTAGTCGTCCAAATGCAGGGATAAGGACGAAACGGGGAATACAGCTCAACCCAAAGTATACATTCAAGAATTTCGTTGTAGGCGCAGGAAATCAATTTGCCCATGCTGCCTGTATGGCGGTCGCCGAACAGCCGGCGAAAGCCTATAACCCACTCTTTATCTACGGGGAGACCGGGCTGGGGAAAACGCATCTCTTAAATGCCATTGGAAATTACGTGGCGGAGCGGACCGATCTCCGGATTGCCTATTTGACGACCGAGCAATTTACCAACGAGGTCATCAACTCCATTCGATACGACAAAATGATGGATCTGCGGAAACGGTATCGTCATATCGACATGTTGATGATCGACGACATTCAATTTCTGGCTGGCAAGGAACGCACGCAGGAGGAATTCTTCCATACGTTTAATGCCCTCTATGAAGCGCATAAGCAGCTCGTCCTCTCGAGCGATCGCTTTCCGAAAGACATGCCTGATATCGAGGAACGGTTGAGGTCACGGTTTGAATGGGGACTCATCGCGGATCTCCAGCCGCCGGACGTTGAAACACGGATTGCCATCTTGCGGAAAAAATCCGAGGACGAGGGCGTCACGTTGCCGGAAGATGTCATCCAGTTCCTCGCCACGACGATGAAGAGCAATATCCGCGAGCTCGAGGGCTCGCTGGTGCGCCTCGGCGCCTATGCCTCGCTTACCGGCCAAACGATCACGCTGGAGATGGCGAAGAACGTGCTTCGGGATCTGATCGGCACCAAGAAAAAGATCGTGTCGATGGATGATATTCAGGAAACAGTGGGGGCGCGCTTCCACGTGAAGGTCGCCGACCTGAAATCCCGTCGCCGGAGCAAAACGCTGGTGTACCCGCGACAGATCGCCATGTATCTTTGTCGGGAGCTCACGGACTCTTCGTATCCCGAGATCGGGCGGCAATTCGGAGGCAAAGACCACACGACGATTATCCATGCCTGCAAGCAGGTCATAAAAGCGAAAGACAACGACGGTGCTTTGAGTGCCACATTGGACAGCTTGAAGGAGCAGATCCTGCGAGCGTGAGGGGCTGCGCCAAGGGGAAAAGATCATGAAACTGCGTATGGGACGAGTTGAACTCTTGACGGGTCTTCAGCGGGTCCAAGGTGTAGTCGAGAAGCGCAACACGATGCCGATCCTCTCGAATATCTTGATCGAGGCGAAGCAGGAGGGGGTGGAAATCGTCGCCACCGACCTCGAAATCGGTATGCGCGGGCTCTACAAGGCGACTGTGGAGAAGCCCGGAGGGGTCACGGTATCGGCTCGAAAGCTGTACGAGATCATTAAGGAACTGGCGGTCAATGAAATTGAAATCACTTCGGGTGACAATAATTGGACGACGATTCATGCCGGCAAGAGCCAATTTAAGATTGTCGGACTCCCCAGCACCGACTATCCCGCGTTGCCCACGATCGAACGGGAAGGGCTCATTCCCCTTGCCGGGGCCGGTTTTCTGGAGCTCATTCGGAAGACCCTTTTCGCTGCCGGAGACAATGACGCGCGCTACATCCTCAACGGTTTATTGGTGACCCTCATCACGTCGGAGAAGAAAACGATCTTGCGGCTGGTCGGCACCGATGGACATCGGTTGGCGGTTGCCGAGCAGGAGGTTGGAAAGACCGGCGTCAAAGGCGCTCCGCAAGAGATCAAAGCCATCATTCCGAAGAAAGCGGCGCATGAGATGCAGCGTCTTCTGGAAGAGGGCGGTGAGGGCGAACCCTTGATTGGGTTCACCAAAAATCTCATGATTTTCCGGAAGAGCGGGCTGCTGCTGACCTCGCGGCTCATGGAGGGGAACTATCCGAATTATCAGCAAGTGATTCCGAAAGAGAGCGGCGGGAAAATCGGGGTCAATCGCAGCGAGCTTGAAAGTGCGCTCCGGCGTGTCTCCGTGTTGTCCCGTGATAAGGCGAGCGCGGTGAAGGTATCGTTTGTTTCCGGACAGATGACGCTGTTCTCCAGCAATCCTGATTTTGGGGAAGCGACCGAAGAACTTGCGGCACAGTACGAAGGGGAGGCGTTGAATACAGGGTTCAACGCCCGTTACTTGCTGGATGTCCTCGGGGTGATGGACGGAGAGACAATCTCTCTGCAAATGGATAATCCACTGAGTCCCTGTTTGATCCAGGAGTCAGACAGTCCCGGGTTCAAGTGCGTGGTTATGCCGATCAAGATCTGAGAGTCACAAGTCAATCGTCATTGGTCAATGGACGAGGCAATCGGGCTTTAGTTGCCTTTTCACGAATGCCGAAGGACTGTTGTCCAATGACGTTTTAGAAGTAGGAGACTGATGTCCAGTAACGACACCGAGACCACACCGAAATCCCAGAGTTACGGCGCGGATCAAATCAAAGTATTGGAAGGCCTGGACGCCGTACGAAAGCGCCCGGCGATGTACATCGGCAGCACCGGTGTGGACGGCCTCCATCACCTTGTCTATGAAGTCGTCGACAA
>JAENWB010000081.1:0-3231 GCA_016650275.1 Nitrospiraceae bacterium
CGTCATCGAAGGCGAGCTCACTGCGGCCAAACAGGCCATTGGCTGTTAGCAGGATGCTGAAAATTCCGCCAGCAGCGTTCTCGCTTCGCTCAGAGGCTCAACGTGAGTGTTTCGGAAATCGGAAGCACTGGAGGGGCTTTTCCGTTCGCCAAGATCCATTCTAGGGGCGAACGGCCCCACGAAGTGCGGTTGGTGCCTCCTCGCCTCCTCGCTCGCTGCGGCCTTGCTGGACGGCCATTTTGAGCATCCTGCGGGAGTGTTCTCCTGTTTGGCCGCACGTGCGGACCACCGAGGTTCTCGCGCATCAAATTTGTTTTTCACAGCCTGCTAGGCTGTGAACGGCTGTGCGCTTTCCCGTTCATCGTTGGCCGGATGCTGTGAGATGGTTTTCGTGTGTGCTGCTCTTGGTTTTTTCTGGGTGCGCCGCTCTGGCGCCCCGCTTCCCTCCTTCGATGCCGTCTGCCACGTCGGGAGTCGATCCAGGACTGGACGCTCAGACGCAGCTCATTGAGTCCGCGTATCGTGCGTATGTGCAAGAACGCTATCCACTCGCCAGTTCACTCTTCCAACGATTTGTTGACGCCAATCCCGATTCTCCAAGGCTGAGTGAAGCTCGTTGGTGGCTCGCGCGCTCGTACGAGCAGGGCGGGGACTTCCCGGCCGCACTGTCGGCCTATCGCGCCCTGGCCGGGGCGGTACCACAATCTACTCCGCTCGCCGGCAGTTATGAGTTTCACGCCCTCAATCGGCTGGACGCATTACGTCGGAGTCTCGGCCCATCGTCCTTGCTGGAACGGAAGCAGGTAGCGCTTTGGATGACGAGTGCGGACTGGCTCATGATTCCAGATGTCAGACTATGGATCGAGCAACTCGCTGACGCAGGGGTGAAATCGTTGGTTGTCGAGGCGGGATCAACCCCTCGTGAGGCGGCGCAGTCAGGTCCCATCGGGGTGTATTTCCAGACCTCACAGGTTCCGGTCGTCGAGGATCTTTTTAACGTGATCGTACCGGTAGCCCATGCCAACGGGATGACGGTCTTGGCGTCGCTCAATCTGCATGAGCCAGGCTGGACAACGATGAATCCTGAGTGGGGTATCGCCATGGCCAACCGGACAGACCAGCCGTTCCAGCCAGCCGGTCATGTCGATGTGCTCCATCCTGACTACCAGCGGCTCATCAGTGAGGTGATACAGGATTTGGTGCGCACAGACATCGATGGGCTGGTACTTGGGGTCAGGAGAACCAAGGGATTTGCCGAGGAATGGAGCCAGACGTCGCGACGGATGTTCGACGGGTTCTTTGGGGCTTCACTCGATAGCCACGATCAGTCTGTCTCTCCAGACGCATGGCGCTGGGCCGGGTGGAAGACGAGGACCTATCTTGGGTTTGTGGCACGATTAACTCAGCAGTTGCGACGGACGCGACCGGGACTTCTGGTCGCCGTCGTCGTTCATGAGCGTGCGGTCCTCTCGCCTGTGGATGCCTTGATGGAATATGGAGAAGACGTGCTCGAAACGAAGCAACAGGGGCTTCACCTAATCGTCCAGCCAGAGCCGGGCATGTCAGCATGGCCGGATGAGCAAGGGGCGAGGATGGAAACGGTGCGACAACGATTGGCGCCGACGGCTGGGGATGAACGGCAACTCTGGCTGGCCATGGCCCTGGGCGCGTCGGATCCATCGTCTCTGGTCACGGCCGTGAGAGCCACCATCGCGGCGAAAGTCGGGCAGGCTGGGACACATCTGCTGCTGATGAATGGGTCAGCGTTTCCTTGACAAAAGAGGCGCCGGACCACTACGATTCCGCGACAAAAATATGCAGGTTGAGGCTAAGGCTTAGGTTGAGTCGTTACAGGAGAGCTCTCGGCTTTTACTTGACCTTAACCTCAATCTTCTCCAAAGGGGAGCGCGCATGATTCCGAAAGATCTTCGTTACCACCAAGAGCATGAATGGGTGCGGTTAAGCGGCACCCAGGCCACGGTCGGCATCAGTCATTTTGCCCAAGATGCGTTGGGCGATATTGTCTTTATCGATATGCCGAAGCTAGGTGCTGTCGTCAAGGCCGGGCAGCAGATCGGTGAGGTAGAATCGACCAAGACGACCTCGACGATCTACACGCCCGTGAGTGGCACCATTGCCAAGGTCAATGCCGACTTAAAAGACCACCCGGAAGTGGTGAACTCCGATCCCTATGGCAAAGGCTGGATGGTAATGATCGATTTGTTGAGCGCGAGTGACGTGGACAAGCTGATGACAGCAGCACAGTATGAAGCCTTTCTTGTCAGTCAGAAGAAAGGTTAAGGTCAAGGCTAAGGTTGAGCCTCCGATAAGCGGCTATACCTACTCTACCTAAGCCTCGACCTCAACCTTAATATGTCAGTTCAAACGCACATCGCCATTCTCGGCGCGGGACCTGGTGGGTATGTCGCCGCGATCCGGGCGGCCCAGCTAGGCGCCCGCGTCACCGTCATTGAGTCCCACGCGCTCGGAGGCGTCTGCTTGAATTGGGGCTGCATTCCTAGTAAGGCCCTCCTGTCGGTCGTCGAACTCGGTGACAAAGTCAAAAAATCAGAGGACATGGGATTGGTCGTTCAAGGACCAGTTACGTACGATCTCGTTCGGATGATCGCACGGAAAAATAAAGTGGTGGCGGGCCTCGTGAAGGGCATCGCGACACTGTTTAAGGCGTGGAATATCGAACATGTGCAGGGGGCCGGAGCGCTACGCGATCGGCGGACGGTCACGGTGGCCGAGACCGATGGCGCGGTGCGGTATGTTCAGGCTGACGCTATCGTGATTGCCACCGGGTCGTCCTGGCCAAACCTTCCGCAGTTTCCGATTGACGGGCAGCAGCTGCTCACAAGCCAGCACCTCCTGGACCTCGGTCGCATTCCTGCCAGTCTGCTGATCATTGGTGCCGGTGTCGAGGGATGCGAGTTCGCGGCGCTTTATAGCGGTCTAGGGACGGCGGTTACGATTGTTGAATTGATGGCGCGCGTGCTTCCCCTGGAGGATGAGGACATCTCATCGACGACGGAGCGGGAGCTCAAAAAACGCGGCGTGACAGTCCTGACCGGGACCACCGTTGAGAGACTGGAGCGGTCGCCGATGGCCATTACCGTGCATCTCAAAGATGGTTCGCAGGTGACGGCTGAGATGCTACTGGTGTCCGTGGGGCGAGGATTGAATAGCGGAGGCATTGGACTGGAGCAGGTGGGGGTGCAGACGGGA
>JAENWB010000082.1:0-5108 GCA_016650275.1 Nitrospiraceae bacterium
ACATAAGACCCCTCGGCCTTTCATCGCCTGAATGGCATTCATCAACAAGTTCGTGAACGCCTGTCTGAGTTGGTCAGGGAGGGCCAGCACACAGGTGTCTCCCGCGTAGGTTTTCTGGATCGCGAGTCCTGAGGCGTCCATGCTGCCCGTGAGTGTCGCGATGGCCTGATCGAGTTCCCGTTCAAGGTGAACCGGTTGCCGTTGGTCCGATGTCTCGCGAGCCGTGACGCCGGTGAAGTCTCGAATAATCGCGGCCATACGACGACCATGCTGGACAATGTCGCGGGCATAGGATCTGACACGGGCGAGGTCGGCCTCTTCTCCGATGGCTTCTCCCAGGCCGAGAATTCCGAAGAGCGGATTGTTCAACTCATGTCCGATTCCGGCGGTGAGGGTCCCAAGACTGCCTGATTTCTCGGCCTGGATGAGCTGGTCTTGGAGGCGGCTGTCGTCAGTCGTGTCCCTGAAGACAAGGCCGATCCGATCCTCTCCCTGGTTTCTCCCTACCATGTGGAACCACTGATAGTGATATCGACGGGGACCAATCTGAATCTCCTGTCGGTTGCCTGGTTCATCCAGTCCTATCACGGGGGCCAACGGGTCACGGGCGCGGTTGACGACATCGGCCTCCTCTACCCCAGATGCAGTCACAACATTTTCTCCGCTTCGCGCGCGTCTGAATTCTTTTCGCAAGTGCTCTCGTAGAGCGGCATTGGCGGGGAGTAGATCGAACAATGGGATTGATCGGGTCGAATCAAGTATGGCCTGAAAGGAGTCGCGTCCGGCCCGGTTGATGTATTGCACCTGCTCGTCTTGATTGACCATGATGATCGGGGTTGGGACTGCATCCAGGATCTGGTCCGTCGAATGAAGCAGGGACTCCACCTGTTGCGTTTTGATGGCCACTTGATCGGTCAGGCCTGCAAAGGCGGCTTCCAATTGGCGATTCATTCGATTGAATTCGTCGGCCAGATCCTGGAGTTCATCGCCGGTCTGAATGTCGATGGGCTGTCGAAGCTCACCGCGTCCGATCAATTGTGCCGCTGCCTGTAGTCGACGCACCGGCATGACAATACGATTGGCCGCAAGGTAGCCGAGAGACGTCATCAGTCCGACGGCGACGAGGCTGAATACGGCCATCCAGGTGAGGAAGTGACGAATCGGGGCGAAGAGTTCGTCAGAGGCTTGCCACACGAAGGTGTGCCAGGAGCCTTTGGTTTGATCATCATTGGTGGCTCGGCTGGTTTCCGGCACCGGGGCGAATCCGATAAGCGAGGTCGATTGTCCGCCATGGCCATCGCTCGGCGCACTGACCCAGCCAGGCTGAAGAGGCGTGACGAGGGGAATGAGCTGTGCATCGGAAATCCGGACGCCGGTCGGCAGGATGGGGCAGCTCATGACGATGCCGCGATGGTCGATCAGCATCACATGTCCGGTCTTGCCGAAACGAATAGGGGAGATCGAGGGCGAGATCAACTCTTTGGCGTCGATCACGCGATGGATCACGCCGACAGCTCCATACTGGATGCGATCCATAATGGGAAGCGAGATGCTGATGACATAGCTCTGTGCACGTTCGTCGAAGTGCACATCTTCGATGAAGAGCTGGCCGACCCCGCGATGGGAGGCGCCTTTCCACCAGGATGTTTCTTTATTGGCAAAGGGAGGCAGCGTGTTCAACGCGGCAACCAGGTTGCCTTCAACGTCGGTGATGTACAGCATCTTGGTGGCAGACCGGACCACTTGCGGTATCAGTTGATCGGCCTCGCTCTTGGCTCCCGCGAAATATTCCTGAAGGAGGCTGGCCATTTTGTTTCCCGTGATGGCCTGGACTGCCGCGGGGTCGTTGGCCTCCCAGCCGCTCTTGATTGTGTCCACTGCGCGGCGGCGATCATCTTCCGTCATGTCCAGGAGGGCGTCGCGCCGTTGCTCAAGTTCACGGACAATCGAGGGGTCTGCCGCAATCCGTGAAGTTCGGGCAACTTCGTCAGACATCAAGAGATCGATTTTTCGTGCGGTCTCCTCGGCAAGGGCCTTAAAGCTCTCGCCGCTGACGACCTGGATCTCCTGAGAGCCTTGCCAAAAGGCAAGACCGAGGCCCACCATGAGGGGAACCACTCCCACGAGCAACATGGACAGAATCAGTTTTGGTTGGAGTCCCCACCTTGTTCCAGAGCGGGACGGGGGACGAGCTGGATTCATGACTGATATCCTTGTTCAGCCGGCTCGGCGTTGGGGAAGGTCAAAGTAAAGGTTGTTCCTTTATCGATCTGACTGTCGACTGTAATCACGCCCTGCATTTTGTTGACGATGGATTTAACATTATAGAGCCCCAGTCCCGTGCCTTTACCGGGAGCCTTCGTCGTGAAAAATGGCTCGAAAATCTCGGGGATTTTGTCCTGGGCGATGCCGCATCCCGTATCGGAGATTCGGACGTCGACCTGCCCGTTAAGGACTGTGGTTTCGAGCGTCAGTGTGCCACCAACGCGCTCCATGGCATGGACTGCATTGGTGATGAGGTTGACGAGGACGTGCAGTAACTCATCCGGATTGCCTTTTACTGCGGCGCCGGGCTGGTAATGTTTGATCATTTCAATATCGTGAAAACTTGACGCATAGCGTGCGATTTTCAGCGCCTCGTCCAGCTTTCCGTTTACAGACACCAGCACATCCTCGTGGGGAGATGCGCGCCGTGAGTAGCGGGTGAGGTCCCGACAAATGGCACTCGCCCGTTTGACGGCTTCAATAATGTCCCGGGCTTGTTCGTGGACGGCGGTCAGGTCGCGTTCCTCCGCGAGATTTTCCGCCAGGCCTAAAATGAGTTGCAGGGGGTTGTTGATATCATGCGCGATTCCCGCAGCAAATGAGCCGATCCCCGCAAGTTTTTCTGACTGGAGGAGTTCGGCTTCGAGCTTGGACTCATGCTGGACCAACTCCCAGAGCAGTCGGGAGGCTGTTCCACTGAGGATATCTGCGGTAGGAGGTGTGTGGGCATGCAGATACGTTTCCACCTCTGGGTCGCCCGTGACATCCATAATTAGGCTCACGTCGCGGTTGCTGATCAAGTCCGGCACATTGGTGGTCACGGGAACCTGAAGTTCACGTGCTCGTTGCAGCCCTGGTGCGTCAGGATCACGGTCTGCAATGCCGACGATCTCAATCGATGGGATTTGGTGCAGCAGTTCTAACAGCGCGCGACCGCCGCGTCCCGCTCCCAGAATGGCGACCTTGGTACGGTTGGAGCTTTCCATTCAGGCGGTCTCCGTGAGGCAAGTCTGTGGCCCTACTAGCAGGATGTTCAAAAAAGCCGTCCAGCGATTCGTGAAACGTGGATCGTCAAACAGAAAATGTTTCGGAGGAAGAGCGTCGGCAGTCCTACGTTTCACCTTTCACGTCTTACCTTTCACGGCTTTGAAGCGCGATGCGAGAACGTTGCTGGTGGACTTTCTCAGCATCCTGCTATTGCCGAGGAGGGCAAGGGGGGCTGCTTCTCCTTGGCACAGAGGGGATGGCGGCTCATTGTCATAGCCGTGCAAGTTCCCGCCGTTCCATGGCCCGGGCGACGGCTGATCTCAGTTTCTCTCCTTCGACCGGCTTGACGAGATAATCCACTACGCCCTGCCGGAGGAAGGATGTCGCCATATCGGCATCCGGGAAGCCGGTCAGCACGATGAGTGGGACGCGAGGGTAGTTGCTCCGGAAGTAGGCGATGGCTTCGGCTCCATTGATTTTCGGCATACGAATGTCGCAGATGACAACGTCGAGCAGGAGCCGGTTTTCGCCAGAATTGATGACCTCGATCGCCTTCTCACCGTTTTCGGCTTCAAGGACTTCATAGCCGGCTTTCTGCAGAGTCATCTTCACAACTTTTCGAATATCGGGCTCGTCGTCTACCACGAGCACCCGTCCCTCGCAGGTCTCTCCTCCGATGAAGAATCCAGACTTGAACTCACTCTCACTCATGGAACCCTCCTTGGTTGATAGTAAGATGTGGTTGCGCCATGATCGGCTCACATGTTCTTGTCCCACCTGAAACGCAATGAGTGTGCCAGCATAGCTATACGGAAACAGTTCTGATTTTCTTGCAAAAAGGAGTCTTGAACCGAAGTGGCGCAATCAGGCGTGGTCGACATCCACCATCATGTGTTGAAATCCACCACCAGCGCCAGAGTTCGTGAAGCGTGGTGCTTGACGTGCGTGACGTGCGAGACATGCGAGAAGTCGCGACCCGAAGTTCCGAAAACCTCGAACCCTCGCTCGGCTACTAGCTCTGGTGGGTCCGAATTGCCTTTGGGGCTAGCGCTGAGGTATTCTTATGACCATGAGATTGGAGAGGCCATGATTACGCCGGAAGTTCTGACGGAATATCTTCGCCAGACGATGCCGGATGCCGCGGTGACGGTCTCGGACCGGACTGGGACGATGGATCATCTCAAAGTGGTGGTGATCTCGGCAGCCTTCGCAGGGAAGAATCTGCTGGATCGGCATCGTCTGATCTATCAAGCGTTGGATGTCCCATTGAAAGATAGGCGGATTCATGCTCTTGAGCTCACAGCTAAAACCACAGATGAAGCCTAACAGGATGCTGAAACAGTCCGCCAGCTTCGTTCTCGCTTCGCTCAGAGGCTCAACGTACCGAAGCGTACGCCTCACCTCTTCGCTCGTTGCGGCCTTGCTGGACGACCTGTTTGAGCATCCTGCCTCGTGTTCTCCTGTTGTGTCACATGCGCGGACCATCGAAGTTTTCGCGTGCCAACATAGTTTTCCCGCAACCTGCTAGGAGGCCGACCCATGGCGGATCCCATTCAAGAGGAAATTAACAAGGAAGTCGCCGCGCACAAGATATTGATTTACGGCAAGGGCACCAAACTGATGCCGATGTGCGGGTTCACGAAAGAGACGATGCAGTTCTTCGACAAGTACGGGTACCCGTATGAACTCATCGACGTCCTGTCTCAACCCACCAAACGCGAGGCACTCGTAAAAATGACCAACTGGCCGACCCTCCCCAAAGTGTTCATCGACGGGCAGTTTTACGGTGACACCGACATTCTCGATCCGATGGCAGCCAAAGGCGAGATAGAGCCGCTGCTGAAAAAAGCGTTCGG
>JAENWB010000083.1:0-20819 GCA_016650275.1 Nitrospiraceae bacterium
CGGCATTGTATTTCTGACCGGAGTCATCGGAGTCCTCCTGCGTCGGAACATCATCATCATCTTGCTGTCGGTCGAATTGATGTTAAATGCGACGAATATCAACTTCGTCGCCTTTTCGCAGTACTTCCACCATGTCGCGGGGCAAGTCTTCGTCTTCTTTGCCCTCACGGTCGCCGCGGCAGAAGTCGCGGTCGGGTTGGCCATCATCATTGCCTTGTATCGGGCCAAGTCCACGATCAACATCGACGAATTTCAGTTGCTGAAATGGTAGAACGGATCGCAGAGCTGATGGCATATAGCGTATGGCTACTAGCAAGAGAAAAAGCCCGAGCGCTGCGGAGCGGGTCGACGCCAAACTACAACCCGCCTCTCGTCCGCCAGCAGCTCTTTGCTATAGGCCATGTGCCAGAAGCTATTAGCTCTTTATGACGTACGCACTGATTCCACTGCTTCCCTTCGCCGCCTTCCTGATTCTCGGAATCTTCGGACATTGGATCAAGGACAAGGCCCATCTTGTCGCCGTCCCAGCGGTCGTCGTGTCGTTACTGCTCTCGCTCTTGGTCTTCTTCGACGTGGCCGGTGGCCATCAGACGAGCTTCCCTCTCTATACCTGGCTGACCTCAGGCATACTCGATATTCACATCGGCTTCTCCGTCGACCGGCTCACCGCCGTCATGCTGCTTCTCGTCACGACCGTGAGTTCACTCGTCCACATCTATACCATCGGGTACATGCACGGAGAGCCTGGCTATGCCCGCTTCTTCAGCTATATCGCCCTCTTCACCTTCTCGATGCTGATGTTGGTGATGGCGGACAACCTGCTTCAACTCTTCATTTTCTGGGAAGCAGTCGGTCTCTGTTCCTATTTGCTCATCGGCCACTGGTACGAGCGTCCGGCTGCCTGCTCCGCCGCCACGAAGGCCTTCATCGTCAACCGCGTCGGCGACTTCGGCTTCATGCTCGGCCTCCTGTTGGTCTGGTACAGCTTTGGATCACTCGACTATTACGAGATCTTTGCCCGAGCGCACGAATCCGCGGGCGACGTCATGAATGTCCTCGGTCCGTTTGGAGGAACCTGGGACGTCTCCGTGCTCACACTCATCTGCCTCTTATTATTCACCGGCGCAATCGGCAAGTCAGCCCAAGTCCCACTCCACGTCTGGCTGCCGGATGCGATGGAAGGCCCCACCCCCATCTCGGCGCTCATTCATGCCGCGACGATGGTCACCGCGGGTGTGTTCATGGTCGCGCGATTGGCTCCGCTGTATAACCTGTCTCCCGCCGCCATGGCGGTCGTGGCGATCACCGGCGGAGTGACAATGGTCGTTGGGGCAACCATCGCCTTGACCCAGACCGATATCAAGCGTGTCGTGGCCTACTCGACAGTCAGCCAGCTTGGCTACATGATCATGGCCTGTGGTCTCGGTGCCTATGCCGCCGGCATGTACCATCTCCTGACCCACGGCGCGTTCAAAGCCCTCCTGTTTCTCGGTTGCGGGTCCGTCATCATCGCCCTGCATCACGAGCAGGATATGCGGCGCATGGGTGGATTAAAAGACAAATTGCCGGTCACCTGTTGGACGTTCGTGGTGGGCTCACTCGCGCTCGCAGGATTCCCCCTGACGTCAGGATTCTTTAGCAAGGACAACCTGCTCGTCTCGGCTTGGTCGGCCGGCCCGCTCGGTCAATGCTTGACGGTCCTGGGACTCGTGACGGCGTTGATGACGGCGTTCTACAGCTTCCGGCTGGTCTTCGTCACGTTTTGGGGCCCCTCGCATGTCGATCCTCATCATGCAGGCCACGTACACGAACCGTCGAAAACCATGACCCTGCCGCTGATAATCCTGGCAGTGCTCAGCATCCTTACAGGCTATCTGGGCATTCCGGAGTTTCTTGAGCCAATGTTCGAGACAAACGCAGGCGGCGCTGATCACGAGGGAGGAGCCGCCATTGGCATCATGGTGGTGGCCACGGGCATGGGATTACTCGGGATCGCCGGCGCCTATTATGTCTATGTACTCAACCCGGCGCTGCCGGATCGATTCGCTCGGCGGTGGCAGTCGTTGTATCAGGCCTCACTGAATAAATGGTATGTCGACGAGGCCTACGATCGAACGATCGTCCGCCCCACTTTTTTTGCCGCAACCGAACTGTGGAAGCGCGTGGATGTGAACGTGATCGATGGCGCGGTGAACGGCGTGGCCCGCGCGATCGTCTGGGGAGGCTGGTTCTTGCGGCTCATGCAAAGCGGGCAGGCGCAACATTATGCGCTCGGCATGGCGCTCGGGGCTGTGGCCCTTTTTACGATGTACTTTTTTTTGTAAGGAGCGTCAATGGTTAACGGTCACTGGTCAATGGGAACAACGAACAGCTGTTCTCTTGCCAATGCCAATTGCCAATTGACTATAGACCGATGACCAGTTCATTTCCCTGGCTCTCTCTCCTCCTCATTCTGCCCCTTGCGGGAGCCATCGCGATGTATTTCGTAACGGAATCGACCGCTCGATGGATTGCGCTAGCCGCGACCCTGGCCGACATGTTCGTTGCCCTCCCGCTCTGGTGGCTTTTTGACCCACAGGCCAGTCAGATGCAGTTTACCGAACACGTCGCCTGGATCACGGCCCCTCCCATTTATTACAGCCTGGGTCTCGACGGAATCAGTCTCCCGCTGGTTTTGATGACCGCCGGGATCATGCCCCTCTGTGTCTTGGCATCCTGGAATGCGATCACCATAAGAGTCCGGGGCTTTATGGCCATGCTGTTAGTCATGGAAACAGCCATGGTGGGGGTGTTCATCGCGTTGGACTTCGTGCTGTTCTATGTGTTTTGGGAGGCGATGCTGATTCCGATGTACCTCCTCATCGGTGTGTGGGGAGGACCGAACCGGCTCTATGCGGCCATCAAGTTCTTTTTATATACCCTCGCAGGGAGCGTTCTCCTACTCGTGGCCATCCTCGTCCTGTACTTTTATGGAGGGCACACGTTCGACATCCTCGCCTTAAGCCAGGGCACCTACCCAGCTTCGCTGCAAATGTGGCTCTTCCTGGCGTTCTTCGCCGCTTTTGCGGTGAAGGTCCCCATGTTTCCGTTTCACACCTGGCTGCCGGACGCCCACGTTGAGGCCCCAACCGCCGGCAGCGTCATCCTCGCCAGCATCCTCCTGAAAATGGGTGCCTATGGATTCCTGCGATTCAGTTTACCGATGCTGCCGGATGCCAGTCGTACCTTCACCCCCATGATGGTCGTCCTCTCCATCGTCGCGATCATCTATGGCGCCTATATGGCGCTGGCCCAGGTCGATCTCAAGAAACTGATCGCCTATTCGAGCGTGAGCCACATGGGATTTGTCACCCTCGGCCTGTTTGTCTTGAACCAACAGGGCATCGAAGGAGCCATCCTCCAAATGGTCAATCATGGAATTACGACCGGCGGTCTGTTCCTCTGCGTCGGCATGATCTATGAGCGCACCCACAGCCGGTTGATCGCCGACAATGCCGGATTGGCCGCACCGATGCCGAGGTATGCCGCCCTGTTGGTGATTTTCGCCTTGTCCTCGCTCGGCCTTCCCGGCACCAATAGTTTTGTCGGAGAATTCCTCGTACTCGTCGGCACGTTTCTCTGGAGCAAAGTCGCGACCGCTTTTGCGTCGCTAGGTATCATTCTCGCCGCTGCGTATCTCCTATGGATGATCCAGCGTGTGGTCTTCGGGGTCCCATCCCCGCATTACCTCCCGAAGCTCAGGGACCTCACCCAACGGGAGTTCGCCACGCTGGTGCCGCTGGCGCTGTTGGTGTTTTGGATCGGGCTCTACCCCAATCCGCTCGTGAGTCGGATGCACGAGAGCGTGACCAACACGCTTGCCTCCATGTCCCGGGCAAAGCTCGCGCCGACCGCTCATCCCTCTGCTGGAGGGACAGCGCCACTGCTGGTGGATAGCCGAGAGCCACTGAAAATTCAAGGCACATCGCGATGAGTCTGTATGGAGCTGACCTCTTGGCCCTGCTTCCCGAACTCATTATCGTCGTCACAGCCTGTCTCGTCATCGCATTGGACCCCATCACCCCCGCCTCCCGACGAGATCTCCTGGCCTGGCTGAGTGTGGGCGCCCTTGCCCTTTGTCTTGGAATCACCGGCTGGCAGATCAGCACACTGAATGTCCGTGTATCTGCGTTTAGCGACCTGGTGGTGATTGATGCCTATGCCAGATTCTGGAAAATCCTCCTCTATGGCGTGGCCGGCCTGACCATTTTTATGTCCCTGCCCTATCTGAAAGCAGAGCGCATACACCTCGGCGAATACTATGGATTCATTCTCCTCTCCCTCTCCGGCATGATGGTCATGGTCTCTGGCGCCGACTTGCTCACAATATATCTCGGTACCGAGCTCATGACTCTCTCGCTCTATGTCATGACCGGACTCAACCGGTCGAAACCTCATTCGTTGGAGGCCTCAGCCAAATACCTCGTCCTGGGTGCCTTCTCCTCGGGGATTCTGTTGTACGGCATCTCGTTGCTCTACGGCCTGGCCGGCAGCACCAAGCTAGTATCGATCGCGGACGCCATCGGAACTCGCGGGGCGGATGATCCTCTCGTGCTGATCGCCACGATTCTGATTGCGGTCGGCTTCGGTTTTAAGCTCGCCGCGGTGCCGTTCCATATGTGGACGCCCGACGTCTATCAGGGCGCCCCAACCTCCGTCACGGCCTTCATGGCGGTGGCCGCAAAAGCCGCCAGCTTTGCCGCATTCATACGTGTCTTCGTCGAAGGGCTCGGCGGGCTTAAAGCAGATTGGTCTCTTCTGTTTCTGTTCATCTCCGTTATCACTTTGGTGCTCGGCAATGTCGTCGCCATCGTGCAGACCAACATCAAACGAATGCTGGCCTACTCCAGCATCGCGCACGCCGGCTACGCATTGATCGGATTTGTGGCGGCCGGCCGTGGGGTGGGCGCGTCCGGTGGCACGCCAGGCCTTGCGAGCGTCATGATTTATCTTGTCCTCTATTCATTCATGACGCTCGGCGCCTTCGCCGTCATTGGCATGCTCAGGAAAGGAGGGGTCGAGGGAGAAGAGATCGAGGATTTCACGGGGCTCGCAAAGCGCCAGCCACTCGCGGCCTTTCTCATGCTGATCTTCATGGGTTCACTCGCAGGCATTCCGCCGACCGCGGGATTCATCGGAAAATTCTATGTGTTCATGGCGGCAGTCGAAGCAGGATTGACCTGGCTCGCCGCCATCGCCCTGATCTTTGCCGCCGTATCGGCTTACTACTACATGCGGGTGGTGATGGTGATGTATATGCGCGATCCGAATCCCTCTTCCGTCGTGCCGCCACGCCTCGTGACCTCGCCGGCCTTATCCTTCGTGTTGGCCTGTGCCGTCGCCGGTGTGATTCTGTTCGGCCTCTATCCCGACCCTCTCGTCAGCTTCGCGCTCCAATCTGTCCTGACGCTCAAATAGTCCTCTCGCCGGACAACCCCCCCGAACAGGTGCACGAGAGGGCGACTCGTGCTACGTTGCTGATAAGCCCTTCACCCATCGCGCCTTATGCAGCCCTTTCGTTTTCTCCGAGACCTCGTACGATCATTTCTGCGCCATGGGTGCGCCAGTCTGGCGGCCTCTCTTGCATTTTTCTCCTTGCTCTCGCTCTTCCCGCTCGTCTTCCTCTTGCTCTACGGCCTGAGTTTCGTGGTGAATCAAGACGTCATCGGGGAACAGGCCCTCCTCAGTTTTCTCAAGGGTTTTCTCCCCTCGCTGGGAGAACATATTGTAAATGAATTGCACCGGGTGAGCGCCTTAGAAACTGTCCGCTGGGCCGTGTTTCTGACGTTCGCCTGGTTCGGCACGTTGGTGTTCTATGAACTTGACTATGCGTTGAATGTCGTATTCGAGAGTACCTGGCGCCGCCATCCTCTCATCTCAACCGGCATCGCCGTCGCATCGCTCGCTGTGACCGAACTCGTGCTGCTGCTCTCCTACGGCGCGACCCAGATCGTCAATTTCTTAACGGGATATGCGCCAAGACTCTGGGGGCTCGATCTCCTGGCCCTTGCAGCCCACGATCTATTTCTCTCCTATACGCTCCCTTTCGCGCTGGCATTTCTCACAGTCACGGGATTATATCGGCTCGTTCCACGGCGACGGCCGCAGTGGCGTGAGGCAATGATCGGGGCGCTTACATTCAGTCTTCTCTGGGTCGCAGCCAAACTCCTATTCGTGACCTATATCACCTATGCGACCGTATATGCCCACCTCTATGGATCCCTCTTGGAAGTCATTCTACTGCTCTTATGGGTCTACTACTCAGCGGCCCTCTTGCTGATCGGCGCCGAGGTCGCCCACCTCCTCCAACAACAGGCGCAGGTGCTGTCCGCCGCAGCCACGAGAGCCGCTCAGTCAGACCCGCCCTTGCCCAATGATCCGCCGGCATAAAAAGACCGTTGTTTGGTTTGTCTGGTCTGTCTGGTTTCTCTGGTTTCTCTGGTTTTTTTCTTGAACGAAACTAACCAGATGAACCAAATCAACCAGATAAACAAAACAAACCAGATCAACGAGATGAACCAGACAGACCAAATCGCCCTGTCGGCTTCTGGACTTTTGCTGGCGGGGATATCCCTTCGTGGCTAGAATGGCAACCGGTACTATAAGGGAACCAACTCATGCCAGAAGACTTCGGCAAAGACATGCTCATGCTCGGCGGCACCGTGGTGGGCTTCATCGCGGCCATGTTGAGCATCATGGAGAAGCTGCTGGATTTCCGGAACCGGCTGACAGGGAAGAAGGATCGAAAATCGCCTACCCCGACCGAACGTCCGGCCTCTGACTCGTCTTCCACGATCGATTTCTTTTCGTCGAAGCCATTACGCGGTGTCTCCTACCTCCTCTTGTACGAAACCAGCGTGATCGTCGCAGCAGGACTGCTTCTCAACTATGTTGGGCTCACATTGAGCCGCCATCTGGAGAGTATCCTGTTCCTCGACATGACTGGAACAGCGCTGGTCTCCTTCCTCTTGGGTCCCTGGTGGGGAGCCATCGTCGCCCTCCTTTCGAATTCCGTCGTGAACTGGTTGCTGTACCCGGAAACCGGAGCGGATGTGGTGATTTTCCCCTGGTCGCTGGTGAGTATGACCGGCGCCTGTTATTGGGGTTGGATGGCCAGACAACCAGGTTTTCAAAAGTATCTCCGCACGGGACGCAGTTCCGCCCTGTCCCATGCCTGGTTCCTCTATATCTTCGGGGTCGGCGGCGCGATCGTCATGAGCCTGCCGGGGACATTTGTCCAGGCTGCGCTGCATGAGCCAACGACCTTTGCCTTGAACCCTGACGTCGCCGAATCAATGAGCCTGCGCGTACTCCAATGGGAACAGACTGCACATCTCTACATCGAATCCCTCTTCGGGTTCACCTGGGGTGAAAGTCTGAGTTGGTGGATTGTGAATTGGTTCCAGAACTGGATCCGCTATATTCCTGACAAAACCATGAGCGCGGCCATCGCCCTCGTGGTTCTCAAGTACGGCTACCCCCTATTTGAACGTGAGCTGATTCATGGCGGACCAGAGGGCGAACATCCGAACGATGAGCGCATCCTGCCGCTGGTATTGGGATTGCTCTTTGCCCCCTCCTTCGCCGCTTTACTCAGCAGCGAAACCTACGGAGGAGCGACCTACTGGCCTTTGTGGGCACTGCCTTGGTTGTTGATTCTGGGTGGCTATTTGTACTTGCACTATTGGGGCACAGGCGAGGCAGCCCTGCAGGCAGCCAGACTTCAACGAGCCGAGCACTATGCCCGCGCACTGAAACAGAACGGACGGGAAGCCTCCCATGAATTCTGCAAGCGGTTGACCTTCATGACGCTGATCGCCAGTCTGCTCTTTGCTCTCTGTCTTCCCATCCTCTTGACAGACTTTTACCGCGCCACATTTAAATTCTTCTGCGTCGTCTATGGATTCCTGTTGGTGGTCCATCTCGTGCGTATCTCTATCGCGCAGAACATTTCCATTGCCCGCGCGAACGACTGAGTGTAAGCTGTGAAATATGAAACGCGAGAGGTGGCAGGGGATACCCCTTCAATCTCTTGACGCTTTACCCCTCACCTTTCACGCCTTACGCTCTGTGCAACTGTAAAAATTGTGCAATGGCCGATCGGGTGATGAGCCCTACGATCTCTTCATTCTCCATCACCACGAGACGATCCCACCCGCCCTGGCCCATGCGGTCCAACGCCTGCATGACGGACCAGTCCGGAGGGATACAGAAGACCGGCGACGCAGGGCGCATGATCTCGCGAACGCGACGCCACGGCCAGAGCGCAGTGGGAAGCGCTTGCACGTCTTGCACTGTGACCACCCCGAGAACCTGGCCCCCCTCGCATACTGGAAATCCACCAAATCCATGCGCGACAAAGTATTGATTAACCGCGTCCTGCACGCTCATATCCGGTAACAGGGTTACGACGCGGTGGACCATGACCTGGCGAACCGTCACCGCCGCGAACGAAGTTTGCAGGGCAGCCTGCCGTCTGCTTGCCAGTGCTGCCGAAAAGAGGAATGCGCCGATAAAGATGAGCCAACCCCCGTTCGTCGCGATGGAATGTTCCAGAGCACCGGACCAGGCCCCCACCATCAAGCCCGCGCCGATCAACCCAAGCGCCACACCGAATCCTATTCCCACGAGCGCGGCCTGGCTGGTCGCTCGATTGAAATCTTTGTTCCAGGCCCACAACCCGGCTCGTAAGACACGTCCGCCATCTAACGGGAATCCCGGAATCAGATTAAATAATCCGAGCTGTACATTTACCATGCCGAGCAAGCTCCCGAGGACGACGAGTCCCTCCACCCCGGATCGCGCAAAGAATGAGTCCACTGCCATGGCCCCGCCGAGACAACCAGCCCCGAGAATCAAACTTACGAGCGGTCCTGCCATCGCGATCAAAAACTCGGCTCGCGGACTAGGCGGTTCCTTGCCCATGTGCGCCATCCCCCCAAAAATGAACAAGGTAATCTGCTTAATAGGGATTTTATAGCGCAGCGCCACATAGGAATGCCCCAATTCGTGGAGCAGGACGGAGAGGAACAGCAAGAGGGCGGCAAATCCACCCATCCCCCAATAGCGTGGAGCCGACAGACCAGGCAACGTCTCGGGCAAATAACCCGTCGCCAATGACCAGGTCACAAAGAAGAACACCGCAAACCAGGAGGCATGCACGTGAATCGGGATGCCGAGCACGCGGCCGACTCTCCAATTGGGCAAAGCCATGTGTCTACCGTAACAGTGTGGGAATTCGAGCGTCAACTCGGCTTCGTCTCCTGGATCGGGTATACTAGTCACTATGCGGCCGCGCTTCTCGCCATGGATACTGTACCTTGCCCTCACGATGCTGCTTGTCGCAGCAAGGCCTCCCTTCACGCAAGCCCAAGTGATCAAGTCAGGTCCGCTCTCCTGCCCCGGAGTGGCGCTGACGTTCGACCTCTGTCCGGTACAGAAAGGAGCAGGCTACGACCAGGCACTGATCGACTATTTGATTGAACAGAAGATCCCCGCCACCTTTTTCATGTCCGGGAAATGGATGACGAAACACGATCAGCAAGTATGGGCCCTCCTCAAAATCCCGTTCTTTGAAGTCGGCACCCATGGAGAGGTCCACGCCCATCTGCCGCTCTATTCGGCGGACGAGCAGAAACAGGAAATTCTCGGGCCAGTTCGTCTACTCAAAGCCAAGTACAGTCACGACGCGACATTGTTTCGCCCTCCCTATGGAGAGTTCAACGACGACACCGTCAACGTAGTCCGCGCCCTCGGCCTTCAGTTTATTCTCTGGAATGTCGTGTCCGGCGATCCCGACCCTACGCTCACGGCGATCCAGATCGAAGACCAACTGAAGCGGCTCGTCAGGAAGGGCAGCGTGATCGTGATGCACGCCAACGGAAAGGGCAGACATACGCACGAAGTCGTGCAAGACCTACATCAACAGCTCTTGCCCCAGCGGAACCTCACCCCCATGACCATGAGCGATCTCCTGATCTGTAATGGCCAGGCAGCCCCATGACCGATCCGATCGTACGGCCCATGATGACGGAGGATCGGGCAGCCGTTATGGAATTGCTCGCCGACTCCGACCCCTGGAAACGGCTGGGCTACCAGGCCAGTGACTGGGAGAGCTATTTCACACCGCTCCCACAGAGCCGTGACAGCTACGTCGTGGACCAGGCTGGCAGAATCGCCGGCATCGCGGCCGTTCGTCAGAAATTTCTGCTCGGCGACTATTTAGAGTTGCTGGGAGTAGCGAACTGGGCGAGAGGCAAGGGGCTAGGGGGGCGATTGCTCGCCCACGTCGAAGCAGTGGTCTTCGCGAGAGCGAAGAATCTGTTCGTCTGCGTATCGGACTTCAACGACCAGGGCCGGCACTTTTACAAAAACCAGGGCTATCAGGAAATCGGCCCCATGCCGAACTTTTTAATCCCAGGCAGTGCCGAAATTCTTCTGCGCAAGACGAATGGCCCGGCAAGGGGTAAGTAAATAATAGAAAGGTAAAAGTATAAGGTGGCGATTCCTTGTATCCAGCTTTTGCCTTTTTACTTTTAACTTTTTCCTTAGAAGAAACCTATGCGAGTCAAAAAGCTTCTCCACACCCGGATGAGGGTCAGCGACATGGACGAGACGATCAATTTTTACAGCAACGTCCTTGGACTGGAGGTATTAGAACGGAAGGTCTCACCGCGCGGTTCTCATCTGGCTTTTCTTAAGGTGCCCGACAGTGAGGAACTGATCGAACTCTGCAGCTTCCCGTCAAGTGGCCCGGTGACCGTGCAGGAAGACCTCGTTCACCTGGCCTTTCAAGTTGAGAACCTTGACGACATCATTGAACAACTCAACGGTAAACAGATTCGAATTACGGACGGGCCGACCACAACTTCTTCCGGCAGCCGCTTTATTTTCATCGACGCCCCGGACGGGTACGAAGTCGAACTTATCGAACGCCCACCGGGCGTGAAAATCGTCTAGCCCAAAGTCATCGGTCAATGGTCATTGATCATGATGAGCCAGTAAAAGCTCCCAGCATTTTCTTTTTCTCGAATGACTATTGACCAGTGACCAGTGACCAAGTATTGTTCCCCCCGCTTCACGCTTCACGAATGACGAGATACCAGAAGGAGTCGCTGTATGAAGAATGGATTCTTTCGCGGGCACGGGCTGGGCAATGACTATGTGGTGATGGATCCCAAAGATCTGTCGTTCTCGCTCACCCCCTCAAGGATCAAATCCATCTGTGATCGTAACTGGGGCCTCGGCAGCGATGGGATCCTTGCACTGGTCCCGTCAAAGAAAGCAGACTTCGGCCTGCGCATCTTCAACCCTGACGGCAGCGAGGCGGAAAAGTCAGGCAACGGCTTGCGCATCTTTGCGCGCTATCTCCACGCGACCGGCAAGACGAAAAAGACGCACTTCACCGTCGAGACCAAAGGCGGGCTGGTAACGATTGCGCTACATGTGGACCGGCATGGGGATGCGAGCACCGTCACCGTCGAAATGGGCCGGGCCTCGTTCCAAGCAGCTTCACTCCCCTGCACTCTCAGGACCAGCGAACTGATCGAACAGCCCATCGACGCCGCAGGCCAATCCCTCACCTTCACCGGAGTCAGCGTCGGTAACCCCCACTGTGTCGTCTTCAAACCAGCTGGGCGGTCCTGGTCGCGAGAGGATCTCCTGAAATTGGGACCGGCATTAGAGAACCATTCCCTCTTCCCGAAGCGAACGAACGTTCAACTCGCCGTGCCGACCGGCCCAAAAGAACTCTTCATCCTGATCTGGGAACGCGGGGCCGGCGAAACGCAGGCTTCCGGGTCCTCCTCCTGCGCCGCTGCGAGTGCGGCCGTCCGGCTCGGGCTAGTGAAAAGCCCGGTCACGGTGAAAATGCCTGGGGGGCAGCTCAACATCGAGGTCGCCGCGGACTTCAGTCTCACCATGAAGGGTCCGGTCGCGGAAGTCGCGCGCGGACGCCTCAGTCCCTCCTTTGTGCGGTCGTTGCGCTAAGAAGTCATTGGTCATCAGTCATGGTCATTGCTGCAGACAAATGGCTACAGCCAAATCATTCCAAGATCTTGAAGTGTGGAAACTCGGAAGAGATCTTCGCAGGAAACTCTATGAGATTGCCAAAGGTTTACCAGCCCACGAACGGTACAATCTCGCCGCTCAAATCAGAGCAGCAGCCATTTCTCTCACGTCCAACATTGCAGAAGGATTTGGGAGGTATCATTACAAGGAGAATGTACAATTCTGCCGCATCGCCAGAGGCTCCGCTTGCGAGCTCATGGACCACCTGATGACATGCCTAGATGAGGATTATATCCCTACGGCTCAACATGAGAAGCTGTGCCAAGAGCTGGGAACCTTTCTGCGAGTACTCAATGCCTACATCAAGGCAATCGGGCCATCCGAGACCTCACTCAACCGTTAATAGCCTCTTCATCCATCTGGCGATACAATGGTGAGGTCGTTGAACGACCAGGGACCAGCGGCTGATGCCCCTTCCTCTCTTGACCAATGACTAGTGACCAATGACCAGCACCCTGCAATCTAAGCTCGACCACCTACCAGACCAGCCCGGCGTCTATCTGTTCAGAGACGAGCAGGGCGAATTGCTCTACATCGGAAAGGCCGCAGTCCTGTCTAACCGCGTGCGGTCCTACTTTCAAAAATGGACCGATCACTCCCCGAAAAACACCGTCCTGGTCAGCCACATCGCAGACCTCGAAACGATCGTCACCCGCTCAGAACTCGAAGCGCTCATCCTTGAAAGCAATCTAATCAAGCAGCATCGGCCCCGGTTCAATGTGGTCTTACGAGACGACAAGCAATACCCCTACCTTCGCCTGCCGATCAAAGAGGACTTCCCGCGCCTCTCCATCGTCCGCCGCGTGCAACAAGACGGCGCCCTTTACTATGGCCCCTACACGCCGGCAGGCGCCTTGCGGGAGACGTTGCGAGTTATCAAGAAAGCCTTCCCCTTGGCCACCTGCACGATCGACATCGACGGCAAGGCGGAGCGAGCCTGTATCGAATTCGAAATCAAACGGTGCATGGCGCCCTGCACCGGCAATCAATCGAAAGAGGATTACCACCACATCGTCGCGCAGGTCCGCCAGTTTCTCGAAGGACGCGACCATGAATTGCTGGACGACTTGCGCAACCAAATGGAAATGGCGTCGACGAGCGAGGAATTCGAGGAGGCGGCGCGCTTGCGCGATCGGCTCTTCAATATCGAACGCACACTCGAGAAACAACGCATCACCCAAATGACGACGATCGACCAAGACGTGATCGGCCTGGCGCGGCAAGGCTCGGCGGTCGATCTCCAGATCCTCTTTGTGCGCGGCGGCCTCCTGATCGGACGTAAAGACTTCTTTTGGCCCCATTCAGCCGACGCCGGCGACGAGGAACTCGTTCGATCCGCCATTGAACAGTTCTACAACAAAGACGGTCAACCGCCCAAAGAGCTGCTCATTCCCACCGTCCTCGACGACGTGACGGTGATCGAAGAGTGGCTCTCAGGCAAGCGCGGGAACGCTGTCCGCATCGTGGCACCCGAGCGGGGTGTGAAGCATCAGTTGCTCCTCCTGGCGGAAGAGAACGCCGACGCCGCCGTTGCCAATCACCTCCGAGACGAAGAAATCGGCCGGCAAGCTGTTGAAGAATTGAAGCGGCTCGTACGACTGGCTATCGTGCCTCGGCGTATCGAAGGATTCGACATTTCGAACACCATGGGCAACCAGTCCGTCGCGTCCATGGTCGTATGGGAAGATGGCCAGATGAAGAAAGCGGACTACCGCCGGTTCAAAATCAAAACCGTGACCGGTGCCAACGATTTCGCCAGCATGCAGGAAGTCGTCACGCGCCGCTATGGAGATAGCGAGGATCTCGCGCGCCCGGATCTCATCCTCATCGATGGAGGATTAGGCCAACTCGCCGCAGCCATGGAAGGTCTGAAACAAGTCCACCATCAGGACCTCGCAATTATTGGATTGGCCAAGGCGCGCGGCGAGAAGGACGAGCGGATTTTCCTGCCCGGTCGAAAGAACCCCATTGTGCTTCGCGCGAACTCCCCGGCCACTCATCTCGTGCAACGCATCCGTGACGAGGCCCATCGATTTGCGCTCACCTTCCATCGCAAGCTGCGCGGCAAAGCCCTTATGGCCTCACCACTCGATCAAGTGCACGGCATCGGCGAAATCAAACGGACCCGCCTGCTCAAACAATATGGCAGCCTGGCGAACATCTCTGCCGCCACAGACAGCGAATTGACGTCAGCCGGCCTCGATGCCAAGACCGTCGCGGAGATGCGGAAAGCCCTCGCGAAAACTACTCCCTCGCACAGTTGAACGCAGTCATCTGTTGCAGTTTGGGCAAGAGGCGCGGGGTCAGAGGCTAGTGGCGTCCAGAACGAATGTCTTTCCTCTCGCCTCGTGTCACTTGCCCCTCGCCTGGCCCTCTCCTCAAAACATGAATTGGACGCTGACGGTCCCTAAATGGACATAGGCATGGTATGTTCCGTTGACGGTGGGGTTAAGATTCCCGGCAACCGTCCTCGGCTCATAGAACCATTCCTGAAACGCCACATCGAGTCCAATCGCCTTCGGCCAGAGCGCGGACGTGCCTCCGCAAGGCACCAGCCCCAGAAACTGGCCCTGGTCTTTGCATAAGAAACCGGCTCCAATGGACAGCGCGTTGGAAGATAACGAAATGATACCCGGGTTGAACGTCGTATCAGGAACGGGATTCTCAGTTCGCGTGTACCCTGATCGGACTGCCACATCCCAATGAGGCAACCACAGGGGGTTGAGCCATTTGTACTCAGTGCCGATGGCCACGACCGGCACGGTTTTCCATTGCTGTGGTTGCGGGATGACCCCGCCTGAGGAGAGATGGACGTCGAGGTCACGATTTGATTTCCACCCGACATATTCCACATCAAGCTCCAACTTCCATTCCCGCTCACTCGTACGAACCGGCCAGACCGCAATGGCTCCGGTATACATCTGCGGAAGCACAAGGTTGGTGGACGCATCGGCAACCTTCGTCCCGTTGACCAATAACGATCCACTCAACGGCAGCACAGCCTGACTCCGGTAGACCAGCCCGATGGAGGCAATCGGTTTGCCCTCGCTGTTTCTCAGGGGTGTATAGAGCAAGCTAACGGTTGCGCCCGCCCCTGTTCCTTTGCCGTTGAATTCGACGGAAACCCCAGCTGGAATGCCAAAGACCCCGGCACCGATTTGTTTCTGCTCGGCATGCCCCTGCCCAAGAAAACTCGCAAAGGTGTAGATATCGGCGCTCACTCCAACGGCCAACTGATCATTAAACTTATAAGCGATAGTGGGCTTGATATCGATGAGCGGAATCGCTGCAGAGGTGACCGCGGTATTGAAGGTGCCATCCACCGGATAGCGGACGTTCAAACCGAACGGCGAGGTGAGACCAAGACCTACTGTCACATTCGACAGACTGTCCCAACCGAGAGAGCCTAGGTTCGCACTCACGTAGGAATGGCTCGGCGGAGGAAACGCGATACTTCCCCCAAAGTCCCCTCGACCGTCTATCCCGGTCGGGCTCTTGAACTTGATGGACCCCCCAAGCAGGGTTGTTCCGGTGACTACTTGAACGCCTTTCACTTGGCTCAGTCCGGCAGGGTTGTAGTGAATGGCCGAGGCATTATCGGCCTGTGCGACAAAGGCATTCCCCTGCCCAGCCGCAGTCGCCCCCTGTGGCTGGAATCGAAGTGCCTGCGCATGTCCAAACGACGGACACAATAAAGAAACCAGCCCCAGAGCCAAGAGGTAGCGTTGGTTCCTCATGCCATAACCATCACAGAGCGCCATCCTTTAGCTGACAGATCCAAAATTACGTATTACCAGTGGGATTAGACCACCTAGAATGCGCTTGAGTATATAGCCCGTCGAGAGGGATCTCCCTAGGGCCAAAATACCCTTCTCGTCAAGCTGTCTTGTTATGGTAGACTCTATGAGAGTCCATCCTGTCAGAGGCTATCGATGGCACATCTTCAGACGAAACGCTCTTTCCCCAAAGACCTATTTACCCGGTTAACCAAAACCGAGTGTGAAAATTTTATTGAGGTCCTGCACTTTGCGGCGCAATCAGAAAGCCCTGAAGATGTCAAAGATGTGCTTGCACGGTTTCAAACTCTGTTTCCTTTTACCCGGGTGATCGGTGGACTTGCGAAACTCAGTCGCACTGGCTCGTTTGAAGGCTTTACCAATGTACTCAATGTCAGCTATCCGGAAGAATGGCTTCGTCTCTATTGGCAGAAAGGGTATTTTGAGGTTGACCCGGTCTTCCAGACAGCCTTACAGAAATCTGGGACTCAACATTGGGAAACGACCTACAAGGCCGCAAGCTCGGTCAAACAGCGCGAATTTATGGCAGCGGCAAAGGAGTTCGGTCTAGGGGATGGGATCACAACAGGATCAGCGGATAACGCATGCGGAGTCGCAACCTTTTGCTCATTTGCCTCGGCTGAACGCGTGGACGCAACACGGTATGTGCCGCTGGTCGAGTACTTTGGGTACCACGTCCATCTTGCCCTCTTGCGCACTGCCCCTAAGAATTCGCAAGCGGTTGCTCCCTGCGTCAGGGAACTCACGCTGCGTGAGATGACGGTCCTAAACTGGGTGAAAAACGGCAAGACGAACTGGGAGATTGCCAAAATCATCGGCGTGACTGAACGGACCGTACGGTTCCACGTGGAAAGCATCTTCTCGAAACTGGACGTCACCTCGCGATCCCATGCGGTTGCGACCGCCATCCAACATGGCCTGCCTAATGTGGTGTAATCAGCGTCGGCTTCATTGAGTTCCTCACAAGAGGACTGCAGGTCGCTCCCGGATCGAGGGTCACCGCTCATTCCATCACGCTGCTGTATCCACTAATGCCAACCTCTCGCAGTTTGAATACGTAGAAGTCCGACCAACAATCATCTCGCCCTGCAGCGTCTCAATAGAGGATATCCAGTTCAGTAACTGTGGTTTCTTGATCGCGTTCTCTTCGTCAAATCGAACCATGTCGTACAGCGCTGCCACAGAACTGGCTCCAGCTGGAGGGAGCACCACTGGCTCTCCTATCATTTCACAGGGGAACCCTAGCGCTCGAAGCGTTCGAAAGAACCGATGCTCGACCTCAAGATAGTAGTACCGAATGTCGTTCTCAACTGCCCATTGATAGACGCCTTTCAACAGCAACAGCATCATCGTGGACGAGAGTCCTCTATCTCGGATTTCAGGATCGACCGCAAGCCTGGTAATCTCGGCAGTATCTGAATTTTTTCTGATTTGGTAGTCAGCTGGGAGCAAGGCACCGAACTCGTTTTCGAGCATGAATTGCCCGGAAGAGGGAAGGAGTCGAGCCACCCCAACCACTGCTCCATCATCTCTGACCAGGCCAACAGATGTCCCCCACAAATCGTACAGATCCATCTCCTGTCTGTCATCCGTCTCAGGAACCCACTTCAGTGACTCGGCAAAGACTTTATGCCGGAGTCGATAAGATTGGGCGAGCTGCTCCCCGTGTAACGTCTTCACTATAAATCCATTTTCACTGAACTCGACATCTTTTACTCCGTACATCAGTTCTCTCCTTTCACAGCGAACATCAAGAAGATCGCACCATTTTTCATCGGCCATATGTTTTTCATAATCCATACATTCCGTCACCTGGCGGAACAGCCAGGTGACCAATGCTTGAGAGTCACGTACTAGTAGTGTCCTCATTGAACTGACAATCATGGGCGAGTACAGGCGCCGTGAACGTTCCGCGCCGCATGATTAGAAAGGGAGTACCAACGGATGAAAGATCGACGAGAATTCCGGATTATCGACGGGTTTCGGCAATCCTCCGGCAAGCTGACGCAGCGGCGTGCATTGCTCGCTCAAAGGATTCCCTGCGACTCTGCTAAATCTGTTCCCTTCCTGCTACGTGAACAGATCGGAAGCAGCCTCGCCTGTGCCCTCAAGGCATCCGAGCAACGACTGAGTGCCCTGCTTCACGATCGCGATCGCATCGGACGGGAATTGCACGATTCTGTGTTGCAAGCGCTCTATGCGATCGGGGCGAGCCTTGCGCAATCCCCTGAATTGCGCAGGAGTGTGCCACCCGCTTTACTACGTTCCCACGGTCAGGCTACCGACCAGCTCAACAAGCTCATCCAGGAAATCCGACGCATGATTCTGAGCGTGGAATCAGACAGCGTTGACCCTTTTCGGCTAACGTCCGAGCTACAGGCCCTCGCACAGACCTTTGAGCAGGTGAGTAGGTTAAGGATCTGTGTGGAAATCGACCCGGCGGCCGAGGAGATTCTGACCGGCGAAGAAGCCCGTGAACTGGTCACGATCTCCAGAGAAGCCTTGAGCAATTGCGTCCGTCACGCCTGCGCCACACAAATCGGGATCGTCCTCCGACACATCGGCTCACGCGTAAGACTGAGCATTCGCGACAACGGATCAGGTTTCAACATCGAGCACGGACAGGCGAAGGGCATTGGGTTTGCGCAGATGGAAGATCGGGTTCGGAAGATCGGTGGTCGCCTTGACATCCAATCCACGGCGGGTCGAGGCACATGCATCACCGCGGACATCTACCTTGAACCGACACTCACCACGATATGAAATACCCGCGCAACCATCTTGTCACGGTCGCATCCTCTCCCACTCAAAGGCGAGGGGTAAGGAAGAACAATGGAAGCGAGTCTCGACGTCCTCCGAAGCTGCCCTCCCACCAAGGGGAGCCAATTGACCATTGCTATCGCGCTCTCCTGGAAACCTCCAGCAGTGCGATCCTGCTTCTCTCGCCCGAATCCATCATTCTGGGATGGAGCCGCGGGGCCGAAACAGTCTCCGGCTGGATAACTCACGAAGCGTTGGGTCGCAGCTTTGTGAAACTGTGTCTTCCGATGGAAATGCGTGAGTCGTTCCTGACTAAACTCACGCAGGTCACCACGGGAAATGCGGTGAAGGGACTTGAGATCCCTCTCCAGTCACGCACTGGGCCACAGACGATGCTCTCCTGGAATATCGCGCGGGTGCTGGGGACTCATGGGAACCTGATCAGCCTCATGGCTATCGGTACCGCCGTCGCTTCGCATACCCACTTGGAAGTGGAAAAGGAACTCCAGCTGGCTCATGCCCGATTACGCAGCGAGGCCCGCCGGACGCAGATAGCTGCAGAAGAAGAACGGCGGAGAATTGCACGGGAGTTACACGACGAGTTCGGACAGGCCTTGACCGGCTTGAAATTCGATCTGGCATGGTTCGGCATGAAGCTGACGCGATCGGTCGCTCCAACCGGAGACACGGATCTGCTGAGCAAAATCCAGGCCATGTCAGGATCGGTCGACACGCTCTTGGAGGCCGTCCGCGCGACAGCGGCATCCTTGCGCCCCGCGATGCTGGACGATCTCGGGCTGGTCCCGGCATTGGAATGTCTCGCAACGACATTCCAACATCGCACAGACGCGCGGTGCGCGATAGACGTGGCACCGGAGTTGTCATCCATAGAGCTGCCCTCCGAAACGTCAGCAGCGCTGTTTCGAATCGCACAGGAATTGCTGACGAATGTGATGCGTCACGCCGCCGCCTCGCACGTACACATACGGCTGTACCACGGCAACGGCAGGGTGACATTAGAAGTGACTGACAACGGGAAGGGGATCACCCGCGAGAGGATGACCATGCCTCATTCCTTTGGGCTACGAGGAATGCAGGAACGAGTCTCTCTCCTAGGCGGCCACTTTCATATCGCAGGAACCTCCGGAGTCGGAACCACGGCCCGCGCCTCCGTGCCGGTTGCGGAATGCTTCACTCCATGATTGGGACGGAGCTGGTGAAAATTCTCGTCATCGACGATCATGGGGTCGTACGCCTGGGCGTGAAACAGATCCTTGAGGAATCTTTCCCTCACGTCGAGGTCGGTGAAGCCGATACCGCTCAGAAGGGGATTGCTGCGGTGCAGGAGGAGCCTTGGGATCTGGCCATCGTGGACATCAGCCTTCCTGATCAAAACGGGTTGGAACTGCTGTGCGAATTACACAGCACAGCGCCCCGACTCCCTCTGATGGTCCTGAGCCTGCACCCCGAGGAGCAATATGCGGTTCGTGCCTTCCGTGCCGGGGCGATGGCCTATCTCACCAAACAGACTGCACCGGAAGAGCTGGCCAGGGCGGTCAAGCAAGTCCTGACCGGCCGCATGTATGTCACCGCCTCACTCGGAGAGCGCATGGCCGGCAGCCTGAACAAGAACGCCACCAGTCCCGACCATCACACATTAGTCTAAGCGAGAATTCGAGGTCCTTGTATTGTTAGCCCAGGGCCAGTCCGTCAAGTACATCGCACAGTCCCTCACTCTCAGCATCAAGACCGTCAGTACCTATCGAGCCCGCCTTCTCGACAAGCTACAACTGACGACCACCGCCGAACTGATCCGCTACGCCCTCGACCATCATTTGGTTGAATAGCCTGATCAGCCTGAATGGCTGACCCACGTCGACCCCGGCACGATCAAAAGAAGTTCGTCGCCTCACTGACCGGCATCTCCAGCCGTGCTATACACTCATCGTGAATCTCGGCCCTGACGATCCCAGCATGATGGGCTATATGCAGCAGGAGGCGACGCAACGTGGACTCTTTGCGCAATATGAATTTATGCCCGATCGATTGGAGAAGGGCCTTCTTCGAATGAACTACGAGTTGAGATCAGACGCCCTGTGGTAACGTCGAAGGAATGACCAACCGCTCAAGACAGAACCGGAACAGTTCCCTCCC
>JAENWB010000084.1:0-14080 GCA_016650275.1 Nitrospiraceae bacterium
ATTGGCTGGTCCAAACCTAGATCATCCACTATCGCCTGCCGCGTCGCCGAACTCGCCAGGCCACCCGCGAGGAGGTACACGGGGTCTCCTGGAAGCAATTGAATGAGGATAAAAACAAGGGTGACAATCCCCCACACCTGTATTACAAGAACCGCCAAGCGTCTCGCGATGAATCGAGTTTTCCAGCCAAACCTGCGTAGGAGGGGCTCCCACATATAGCGCATCCTAGGTAGCTTCGCAGACAATATTGCCAAATGAATCCACGGTCGTTTTCCAACCTCTATGAACTAATAGCGTGGAGTCAATCTCCTCTATCAAGCACGGGCCATCTGTGGCAAATTGCGGTGGCAGATCTGCGCGAGAATAGACAGGTACCGGTTCTGCAATAAAGCCAATACGTCTGGTCTTGGTGACTTTAGCAGCATCGTGATAATCATTCGAATGTTGTCGCAGACCTTCGAAGTTCAGTGGATCCACCTCCTTAACCGCCGTCACTGTCAGATTTACGATTTCGCACGGGTCGCCTAGCTTTGTCCCGTAGTGCATTTCATGAAGGCGCTCGAACTCGTCATAGATCATGTCAGCTGCATATGCTCGATCAGTCGGAACCGGGATGCGCAACTCGGTAGATTGGCCGACATATCGAACACTTAACGAAAACTCGCTGTGCACATGAGCGTCGACGGACATCTGACCCAGTCCAAGTGTGGCTGTATGCCGCAACTCTTCCAGCTGTCGTGACAAGTGATCGTACGAGAATGCATTAAGCGGCATAAAGGTCGTACGACTAGCGGCGCTCTTTAAGTCTGCAGTGAGAAGGCCAAAAGCAGAGAAGACTGACTGATGGGGGGGTACCAGGACACGCTTGATGCCCACTTCACCAGCTACGGCCGTTGCGAACTGCCCCCCCGCTCCACCGTAGGCGACCAGGGTGAAGTCCCGGGGGTCCATGCCGCGCTTAACAGTCGCCTCCGTAATGGCTTGGGCCATATTGGCGGTGACAAGACGCAATATGCCTACCGCTGCCTCTTCGATGCTGACATGAAACCCATCCGCGATCGGAGTCAGGGCCCTCATCGCGAGGGATGTATCTGCCTGGAGCTCGCCGCCGAGAAAGTTATTCGCGTCTAAGACGTTGAGGACGAGATTGGCATCGGTAACGGTTGGGAGGGTTCCCCCACTTCCGTAGCAAGCCGGTCCGGGATCCGAGCCGGCACTCTTGGGTCCAACACGAAGTGTGTCCCCTTCGTCTATCCAGGCGATGCTTCCTCCACCGGCGCCCACCGATACAACGTCAATTCCGTGTGTACGTACTGGGATACCCCATTCGACCTCCACCTCATCTTGCACCTGAGGTGCATAGTTCCGAAGGACGGATAGATCGCAGCTGGTCCCGCCAACGTCCATCGTTATGAGGTCGCCGATACCAGCTAGGCGGCCGATGAAAGACGAAGCTAGAACGCCCGCTGCTGGACCTGAAGCTATCAAAGAAATAGGCTTCAGTTCCGCCTCGGTCGACGGCATTACGCCGCCACCGGAATGCATATACTTGACGCCTTGCCCCACCGCTCGATCGAGGCGTCGGATGTATCCGCGCGTCTTAGGGATCGCATACGCATTCAACACTGTCGTGCTGGTTCGTTGATATTCGCGGATGCAGGGATCCACGTCTGATGACAGAGTCACGGGGAGGTGAGGGTAGAGGTCACTCGCCACTTCTCTGACCGACTGCTCCTGCCTGGGATTGGCGTACGAATGCAACAGGCAGACGGCGATCACCTCAGCGCCATTGCGCACAAGTCCATGTAGCGCCTTTTCCACCGACAGACGATCGACTTCCTTCAAAATCCGCCCGTCATGCGCCACTCGCTCGGAGACCTCGGCCACAAGATCACGCGAAACGAATGCTGCCGGCTTAGACCATTGAAGATTATAGAGCTCGTTTCGGTAGACCCGTCCTATTTCCAAGACATCGCGGAATCCTTCAGTCGTGATTAGGCCAACTTGAGCACCGGATCGGGTCAGCACCAAGTTGGTGACCAGAGTGGTCGCGTGCAAGAAGTTTGATACAGACGTGAATTCCACGCCGGCCAGTTGGCAAACAGCCAGTAGCCCTGTCTCTGGAGTAGACGGTGTCGTCCGAGTCTTTGCGTGGCGCACCTCAGAGGAATCCTCGTCGTACACCACGAGATCGGTGAACGTTCCACCGATGTCGACGCCGATACGTTGCATGTAAGCGCCACCCTGCTCTAGTTGCTAAATCTTTGCCGAAAGGTCCAATCGGTACTTCGTGAGGAAACGCGTCATAGACTCAGTCGTTTTTTCGATGTCGGAATCAGTATGTGCGGCTGAGATGTAGCCCTTATTGGTCTTGATCGGCAGGATGAAGATATCGTCATTCAATAGCCAACGCCGAAGGGCGATGTCTCTCGGACTGCCTCCCTTTTGCGACACCAATGGCATGATATCCCGGAAGGAACGCACCCTTCGGGTAAAATACAGGCACAAAGCGGAACCGAATTGCGCAAATGACGCGTCCAACTCGAGATGGTCGATCACCTCAGACACGCGCGATGCCATCCACGCGCCTTGGCTAAACAGCCGTTCGTGAATAGTCCCATCGCGGAGAAGGCTGATCGTAGCCAATGCCGCGGTGACGCCTAGGAGATGACCATTATAGGTCCCAGAGATGAAGACTGGACCTTCGGGGCTAAACATCGACATAATATCGCGGCGTCCCGCGACGGCGCTGATAGGGAAGCCGTTAGCCATCGCCTTGCCGAAAACGGCCAGATCGGGAGTTACGCCAAGTAGGCGCTGTGCCCCTCCCAGGTCGTGACGGAAGCCTGTGATGATTTCATCAAAGATCAGAACAATGCCCTCGCGGGTGCATGTCTCTCTCACGAGTTTCAGAAAATCCGGTTCGATCAGCAGACAGCCCGCGCTGTGACTTACCGGTTCGATGAACACTGCGGCGAGTTGGTCGCGCTCGCGACGAATGATTTCTACGAAAGCCTCGCCGTCGTTATATGGCGCCACGACGATCTGCTCGATGGCTTCGGGGAGCGATCCCGCAGACACAGGCACCGTGTTCGGGGCGCCGGAAGACCCAGCGTCTTCCGGACTCGGTTTGATGCTCGCTGCCAAATAGTCGTGCCATCCGTGATAGCCGCCTTCGAACTTTAGTAGCTTCTTACGACCCGTGAAGGCCCGAGCAACCCGCACCGCGTTGTATACGGCGTCCGAACCGCCGCCTCCGCACAGCGACACCTTATCTGCGCAGGGAATTAGCGCGCATAAGAGTTCCGCCAACTCAACTTCCTTGGGATGCGGCGCCGTGAAGAGGACCCCCTCCTCATGCAACGTGCGGATCACCTCTGCGCGTACGGTTGGATCATTGTGCCCGAGGATTGCTGGTCCCGCCGAGCCCCAGTAGTCCAAAAACTTGTTGCCATCGACGTCCCAAATGTGCGCACCTTGAGCACGATTGATGAACAAGGGATAGGGCTCGTACCAACGCCCGTCACCTTGGACGCCCCCCGGCGAGGATTTTCGAGCGCGCTCGAGCCACTCACGGGAACCATCGGTCTTAACAGCTAGTTCGACGTAAATTCCAAGGTCCTCAGTCATTATCAGCCCCACGGTCGATGGTTGCTTTCCGAAGGTTCTCCGTAGCGACGCGATCAAGATGCCCAGACGCATCTAGCTTGACCCCGTAGTCATCCAGTGCAGCCCCGGGTGAGACATATCCAAGCTCAATATCCCGCAAGACGGCATCAATTTGACGCGAGAACGGGTCTCCGTAGCCACCTCCACCCCCACCCTCTATGCTCAGCACGTCGCCCACTTGGAGAGGCACAAGTGAAAACTTGCTCGGCGACCTACTACCAAACAGATCCGTGAATCTCTGGCGTTTGCCGTGACGATCAACTGTGAAACGATTGGTCTTTCCTGGCCCCCCGCCCTCGAGACCCGCTGGAGGGATGACGTGCCGATCTGCGCAGGCGCTCACTTCGGTGGGAACGCATATTTCCATTCGTCGCGCCGCGCCTAGACCGCCTCGATACTCACCTATGCCGCCTGAGTCCGTAATCATTTCATACGCCAGGAATTTCACAGGATATCTGCTTTCCCACACTTCCATGGACTCGTTCTTCGCGTTAGCTATAATGGGCCAATCAACATTATTACCGTCCTTCAGCGCACGAGCCCCGGCGCCCCCGGGCTCGAACAGGTACATCAGAAACTCCTCATTTGTTCGAGGGTCGTTTCCTGCGCCGGTCAAATTGTTTCCTGTACCCATGGAGCCCGCCGGGATTCGTCCGGGCACCAAAGCATGTAGCGCACGCAGCACAACTTCGCAAGTCTTGATGCAAGTGTCAGCCCAGGCAAATGTCGGGGCAGGATAAACGGGATGAACAATGGTGCCTGGTCGAGTGCGGACTTGAATCAAATCCAAAACACCAGAATTCATGTCAACCATTGGATCAACCACCGCAGCCAGTGCCACGAAGCAAGCTGATCTCGTACCGCTTAGAGTACAGTTTACCGGCGCGAGGACCTGCGGATCGCTTTGCGAGAGATCGATTACGACTGACGATCCCTTCTTTGTCACCTCCACCCGAATATGGTGTGGGCCCCCGCCCTTCCCATCGTCCTCTATATCCTCTATCGCCGAACAGGAGCCATCAGGCAGCTCTTCCAGCAGCCGCTTAAAACGCCTTCGAGAGTAGTCGAGAGCCGACTCCATCCCAAGTTTGAGAATGGAAAGACCATATTTGTCTGCAAGCTGCTCAATACGTCTACCGGCTACGATGTTTGAAGCAAGTTGGGCCTGCAAATCACCCCAACATTGTTTTGACATCCGGACATTGCGAAGGATGAACTGCTGTATCTCGACGCATAGTTCGCCCTTTCGATACAATTTCGCAGGTGGGATAATTAGTCCTTCCTGCACAACATGCTGCGCCGTGCCGGACCACCCTCCGGGTGCCATGCCGCCTATGTCGGACCAGTGGCCCCGATTGACCGCAAACCCAACGAGTTCGGCCGAAACAAAGATCGGCAAACAGACAACTACGTCAGCTTGATGGTTGGCCCCGGCATACGGATCGTTGAACACCACTACATCGCCCGGGTCGAAATCTTGATAAGCCGCGAGAATGGTCTCCACGGCATCCACTAAAGCTCCGGCGTGACCTGGAATGCCGTATGCTTGAGCGATCATGCGGCCAGTGCTATCGAAGAACCCGCACGTGAAGTCTTCACCTTCACTAAAGCAGGTTGAATATGCTGTACGCGTCGTTGTGACCACCATCTCGCGCATGACTGATAGCATGTAGCTCCGAATTATCTCGGCAGTGAAGGGGTCGAGTAGGTCTGGCTTTGGTTGGCGCTCAGAGGTCATGGAGCCCTCCAGGATTACGTCGCATTTAAGGCCTCGCTCCTAAGACCGCGTCCCCGGGGTGACCCGGCGCAGAGTAGTCGGGCAGTCGTATGCACCGGCCGAGTACACCGTCATCAATGGGCTTGAGTTCGGGACGAACGATGCTGCAATCGGCAATTGCAATGGGGCATCGCGCGTGCAAGAAGCATCCGCTCGGGAGGTCTATCGGGCTGGGGATTTCCCCGTGGAGCCTATATTCCGACCGTCTCTCGGTCGGCCGAGGCGGCAGGATTGCTGAGAGCAACGATTTCGTATAAGGGTGCTGAGGATTCGCGAAAACGGTGGTGGCGGGTCCTGACTCGACCACCTGACCGAGATACATCACCGCAAGTTCATGGCTGATGTGACGGACACTGCTCAAGTCGTGGGAAATAAAGACGTAGGACACTCCAGTCGACTCTTGACGCGAGATCAACAGTTCAATGATGTCGGCTCGAGCTGTCGGATCGAGTAGTGAGGTCGGCTCGTCGAGAATGAGTAGCCGAGGATCGGTAACCATTGCACGCGCGATTCCGGCGCGCTGCAAGACGCCTGCGCTGAGTTCATGCGGAAAACGGACGAGACTTTCAACTGTAAGACCCAAGCTTTCGCTTACGTCTATTACTCTCTGCATGCGATCTGCCCGCGTCATGTCCCGCAGAATCTCGAGAGGTTCCTTGATAGCTTCCCCGATCGTTCGCCGAGGATTCAGGGCGTCGTACGGCTCCTGGAAGACGATTTGTATTCGAGATCGCAGAAGGCTCTTTCGAGATACCGCTTTGGCCATATCGACATCTTCAAAGCGGATGGCTCCAGAGCTCGGCTTGGCCAAGCCGACGATGCATCGACCAACAGTGGTCTTTCCCGATCCGCTCTCCCCCACGAGGCCGAGCGTCGTCCCCTCATTCACGTCGAACGAAACGTCGTTGACCGCCCAGACAACACCTCGGTACGTCGGTGCGGGAAAGGTCTTGGTCAGGTTGCGCACTTCTAGTAGGGCCACGTCAACCTGCCACGTCGGCTTCAGAGGGCCCATCACAAAGCCTGCGGCTCGCTCTAGCGCCATCTGGATGTGCAGGCCGGGAGTAAACTCGCTCGCTATGGAGCGATGGGTCTGCGACATCTCCACCAGCTAGATCGAGATCAGCGGCTCGCAGGAGGGCCTCACTGTACGGATGATCGGGCGCATCAAAGAATGCGAACACGTCCGAAGTTTCAATTATGCGACCGCCATACAGGACCGCAATCCGATTGCAGTAATTTGCTGCAATGCCCAGATCTCGGGTAATCAGCAGCATCGATGCATTGAGTCTCTGAGTTTGGGCTTTAAGCAGATCAAGAATCTGTACCTGAATAGTCACGTCGAGGCCCATCGTAGGCTCGTCGGCGATCAAGATGGAGGGTTCACTAATTGTGGCCATCGCTATGAGAATACGCTGAGCCATTCCACCGCTAAGCTCGTGGGGGTAGGCCCGCATACGCTGCACAGGGTCAGGTATGGAAACAGCCCTGAGTGTTTCAAGGGCCTTGGCGCGCGCTTGATCTCGCGAGACGCGATGATGGGCCATGTAGACATTGATGATCTGGTCACCCACGCGAAGCAAGGGGTTCAGGTGTGCCCGTGCGTTCTGGACGATCAATGCGAGTTCACGTCCACGAAGGCGCTCGACTTCGGGCTCGGAACCAGCCAAGATGTTTCTTTCTTGAAAGAAGACTCCCCCCGACGCAACGCGGGATTTCCGTGGAGGTAGACCAAGGATGCTCCATGCTATTAGCGACTTTCCAGAGCCACCCTCCCCGATGAGACCTAGCGTTTCGCCGGCCCGCAACGACAAATGTATGTCTTCCAGGACGCGATGGTGACTATTCCGAGAATCAAAGTCGACTGTAAGGCCGCGCACCCCGAGGATTTCATTGCTCTTCACAGCCACCGCGATGCCTTTCTAGTCGTTCCGGCGTCGTGGATCTGTGACCGCTGCCAAAGAATCTCCAATCATGCCAAATCCCAGGACAGTCAATGAGAGCACTAGGCCGGGAAAGACAGACGGCCACCATGCCCCGCCCTCCATCAAACTCGAGGTTCCAACGGCGATCATCGAACCCCATTCTGGCGTAGGCACCCGTACTCCGGCTCCAATGAAGCTTAGACCTGCTGTCAGGAGCATCGCCGTTCCAATGGTTACTGAACTCATTGCGAAGATGGGGCCCAAGGAGTTAGGGAGTAGGTGACGAAAAACAATCTTTCTGTCTGGGAGCCCTGCGGCGCGCGCCGCCTCAATAAACAGACGTTGCTTAACATAGACCGCTTGTGTGCGGACCAGGCGCGCGTATACCGGCGCATTAACTATCGCAATGGCGATCACGAGATTCTGAATCTTTTGTCCGGTGAGTACGACCAGAGCCATGCCAAGGACAAACACGGGAAACGATTGGAGCAGATCAGCGATCCGCATCGCGGCCTCGCTCCATATATTGGAATAGTAGCCAGCAATGACCCCAATTGGTGTGCCGATCAAAATGGCGAGCCCAGTTGAAAGCAGCGCTATCGATAGATCGACCCGAGGCGCGTATATTAGCCGGGCAAACACATCCATTCCATTTATGTCAGTCCCGAGGTAATGTGTGCCGTTCGGTGCTTGAAGAACGGCGTCCGGGTTGGCTGTTTGCGGCTGGAACGATGAGATCCATGGCGCGGCTAATGCGAAAGCCGTGATTGTCAGAACAATGAGGCAACCGGCAAGCAATTGGCCATTCGATAATAGAATTCGGAGGAGGCGCCCCGGCCCCAACTTGCCGCGAGATGGAGGCAAAGGGGTGGCAGTGAGCAGTTCAGCCTGTTGGGCCATTTGGCTCATTATTTCTCTCCTCCGTAACTCGGGATCCTAGGCCGGGGGAGGCTCCACCGTCTGCTCTTCCATCTGGTAGTAAGCCTCCATCCCAATTAGGTCTTCGAGTTCTTTGCGCAGTTCGACGGCCTCCTCCTGCGCGAGTGCAGATTCCCCTGTCTTCGCGAAGTGCTGGTAAGAATCTCGCGCAGTCTTGTAGCTGAGCAAGAGACCTGTCATGGCATCGATGACCATCTTGTATCCCAGATCCGCCAGTTCCTCGTTCGCGAAGACAGGCCGTCCAATCCGGTTGCCTAGACTGTTGACATAGACAACCGGGCCCGGAACGTCCCGGGGCAGCGATCGTGCTTGCGCTTCATCGTCGGGAAATAGCATCACCATGTCGGCACCCGCCGTCAGCATGGCGGTCGCACGGTGCACCCCCTCGTCGTAGCCATCCGTCCGGATAGCATCGGTACGTCCGATAATCAGGAAGTCTGGATCAAGTTCCTGGCGGGCTTGGTGAGCCATCGAGATTTTCTGCACCAAATCCGTGAGCGTCGTTGTGTGCTCGATATAGTCGCGGTGATAATGCGCACGTTTGGGGAAATGCTGATCTTCAATATGTGCACCAGCGATCCCTGACCAGATAAGTTCCTCGATCATTCTCCGGGTATGCATCGGTTCTCCGAAGCCAGCATTTCCATCAACGATGAGCGGAAGACTAATACGTCGAGCTATGCGTGATGCATCCGAGGCGAGTTCCACCATATTTGTCAGCGGCTCGGTTATGCAGGTGGTGCAACCAAGCGCATATCCGCCGAGGTAAGCGACCTGGAATCCGCATTGCTCAACAACCCGTGCAGTCATGGGACTGACGCAAACGGGGGCCACAACAAGATCTTTCTCCTGTAACAGGCGCCGCAGCGCCTTCCTTTGCTTCATTGTGGCTCCCTACCTTGGAACTTGCGTGGACAAGATGAGACCGGGGCTCAAATAAGCGGGCCCTCGAGAACCGCACGCTCGATATATCTCGGGACGAGCCTCCCCGACCGGGCACCAACCAGTACCCCGTGTTCGACAACTACCCGCCCGCGGAGAATGGTGCATGTCGGCCAAGCCGTGACCATCCAACCCTCCCAGGGACTATAATCAGAGACGTGGAAATCTTCCCGCGTGAGAGTCCTTTTTATGTGGGGGTCGATCAATACAATGTCGGCGTCTGCCCCCGGCACCAGGACGCCCTTTTTCGGATAGAGGCCAAATATTCTCGCCGCATCAGAGGATGTCACTTCAACGAACCGGGCCAGTGACATTCCCCTGAGAGCTACCCCCTCCGTAAACATGATCCCCATACGTGCTTCGGCGCCTAGATTTCCACCGGTCAAATTATCGATGCGCTCACCCCTTAGTTTTACCGCCAAAGAGGTAGGCATCTCGTCCGTGGCCACGCAGGATAAAGTCCCATCCATAATACCGGACCACAAGCTGGCGCAATCCTCCGGCAGCTTCAGGGAGGGGTACGTGTGATGGCAAAAGCCGCGCGGTTCTCGGTATGACTCTGAATTGCGGCAGAGGTAATGATGCAATGTCTCCCCGTATACGGGCTCACCCGCGGCCCTATGTCGCGACAGCAATTCAACCGCGTTTCGCGTGGAGCAGTGCACAAAATATACTGCTGATCCGGTGGACTTTGCAATCGCAAGCGTCTGCCGAATTGCCAATTCTTCGGCGAGATGCGAGCGGACATCCTGGATATGCCACCCATCGATCCTGCCGTCACGGAAAGCTCGTTCGTAGTTGTACCGAACCGTATCGTCATCCTCGGCGTGCACGGAGACTATTCCGCCATGCTTCGCAGTCACCTGCATGAGGTTTGCAAGGCGCCCGTAGTCCAGTCGGAACCCTTTGCGAGTGTCCACAGTAAAGGCCTTGAAACTGGGATAGCCTTCCTCAATGAACTCATGCGCCCTGTCAAATACCGGGAGAGGCTGTTCTCCTAGCAAGCCAATATGAAACGAATAATCCGTGTACGAATTGCCCTTCCAACGATCCTCGCGCTGTCGGAGAATCACCCCTGGGTCCTCGCCAGCGACTACGAAGGAGAAGTCGAGATGGGTGGTTACCCCACCGTGAACCATTCCTATGGAATCCTCTTCCGGGCCAAGGGAATAATATTCGAGCTCCGGATGTTGAGAGATGTGCATGCACTGATGAGCATGGGGTTCGATTCCGCCAGGGACGACGATCTTGTCCTTGGCGTCGACGACTAGGGCGTCCGCATTGTCCAGTGTTCCCGGTGTAGTGATCGCTGCGATCTTTTCACCTGATACCGCGATGTCCCACATTCCGTCCCCAGCCGGTGTGACTACGCGTCCTCCGCGGACGACCAAGTCAATGCTCATTGCACCTCCGAAACGGGTGGCCTTAGGACCTTGGGCCGGATCTACTTGCTACTTTTCTTGAATGACGCAAAGCGAACAAAGTTGTTGCTCTGCCACACGTATCCTGACACGCTGGTCAAATGCGAAAGATTGTTTCCCGTGTGCAAGAAGAACCCCCAGGGAGCATCATCTACCAGTATTTTGTTCGCCTTCTCCGTCAGCCGAGCACGTTCTTGAACATCGCCGCTGGCTAACCCGGCGTTAATTAGCGCGGTCACCGCCGGATTAGAATAGTTGACCCAATTGGCAGGGCCCACCCCCGGATCGGGGTGGAAATATAGACCCAGCACATACGGGCCATCCGGCGTAAAAGGAGTGTCGTTTACCAATACCGTCTGAGCTTGGCGCTTCGTGTATTGCTCAAAATACTTGGCGGGGCTGAGGTTGTTGAGTACGACGTCTATCCCTACTGCCTTCAGCGCCGTTTGGATCAGGATGGCGACATCCTGATCGACAGCCTGGGCGGAGTTGAAAGAGAGTTCAATCTTCGGATTTGTAACGCCGGAGCGGGCCAGAAGCCTTTTCGCCTCAGTGGGATTGTCTCCATATGGCCAATCGGCGAGAGCCCCGGGGTAGCCCACAGGGATATACCCCGGCGCGGGCCGCACGCCCTCAGCGCCCAAAAAGACGCTACTCACGATCTTTCCTACCGGAAGAGCGTAAGCTACCGCTTGGCGGAAATCTTTGTTGTCCATGGGTGGAATCTTGTTGTTCATTCCAAAGATGAGCCCCGCACTGCCAGTGCGCGACTCAACCGAGATCTTCTTGTTGTGACGAAGCTTGTCCAACTGACGGGGTGTAAGGTCAACGGCGACATCGACGCCAGCTCGCTCAAGGAGGGCTCCGCGGGACGATGTCTCGGGGATTGCTTTCACAATGACGCGCTGGATGTTCAACTTTCCCTTGAAATAGTTCGGATTCGCTACCCAATCAGTTTCTTGCCCGGGCTTGAATGATTTGACGTGATATGCACCGAACCCGGCCGTGTGCGTTGACAGCCAATCCTTAGCCCACGGGTCGGCGGTTGTTACATGTTTTTTGACTTCCGCCTGATCAAGGATCGTGCAAATCGGAATCGTTGCTAATGCCAATGGGAGTACGGGATTTGGCGCTGTTAGGTTAATATCGGCAGTATACTTGTCAACGACTGTAATCGGTCTTGTCTTATCGATAGAGCTGACGCCCATAACGAATCCACACAAGCCCTCGACTCCCGAAGTCCTGTCAAAAAGATATTTCAAGTCTTCGGTTGTCATCTCGTTTCCCAAATAGCTCTTAACACCCTTCCGGAGTACAACTCGAAAGGACAGCCCATCTGGAGCTCGGGTGAATGAACTTGCTACATAAGGCATCGGCTGTTGGGATAAGTCGACGCCCTCAGTTCCATCTGCCTCCCGTCTCGACGGGAGTTGCACCAAAGGGTCAGCGTAATTGAGCGCCGCTTCGAGATTCTGTGGTTGGTTCCCCACGAATTGCCCGTCGAGCGACGTTGGCGTCGCCGCTTCAGCGATGACAAGGGTGGAATTCTTCCCTGTCGCACCCTTTTCATCATCGGAGCCGCAGGACATGAGGGAAAGAACAAGGACGAGAGTCGCGAACCCGGCCGCGATCCGACTCGGCGCATTGACCATGACGACCTCCATAGGATGTCTGCCATAACATATATCCTGTATCGTCGCCTCCGTCAACGGTTCTGAAGCAGTGGATCCGACGGGCGGACACTGAGCAAGCGCGGGAGATTTCACGACCCGACATCCGCCGATGGGACGCGGGGTGACCCCCGGCTGGTCGGCAAGATCCATATGACCACCGCCCCATCTGTCTACGGCCTCGCCCTCGCCGCGTCGCCCCATCAGTCGATCACCTTGCGCATCGACCTGCCCGGTGCGGCGTTCATGGACCCACTGGTCTAGAGGCTCTGCTCGCGACCTCGCCGCACGCCTAGTGGCGAGCGCGACCGAGCGCTCGTCTGCCCTGCCGCCCGCCCGGCGGCCTTCGCCAAGCGCGCCCGGCCGCGCACACGGGCCCGAACCTCCGACCCCGTCGCGGCGCAGCCGGCCTGACCTTGCGCGATAGCCGAGAGGACGTCGGCCAACCCGCCGCAAACGAAGCGTTCCGGAGCCACCCCGTCACGATGTACATCGATGAGCAGGTAGCGTACGATCGTTAGCATGGCTAACGATCTGGCCCCGACGCGTCGGAACTGTCCCAGCTGTGGGGGTCCCCTGATACGAGTTCTGGCTCCAGCCGCGGGCCCGCTTCTTCAGGTAGTACTCGCGGTTGGGACCAGCGCGCATCATGCTGGTCTGCGCCGACAGGTAGAACACGTGCCGCAGCGGGCGGCTATATCGCAGCGGTCGGTGCAGGTTGCCGGTCCGCCGACCTGAGTCGGTCGGGACGGGCACCAGCCCGGCGGCTGCGGCCAGGTGACCGGCGCTGGGGAACGCGCGCAGATCGCCGGCGCCGACGAGCAGGGATGCGCCGGGAACGGACCGGGTCCCGACCGATCCCGACGCGGTGGGGGCAGAACGCCCCGCCCACTCATGGCGTCGTCCACCTTCTCCATCGCGAGCGCGATGCCGTCACTGTCTGTGTCGTGCGCCAGGTGGCCGAGCGCCTGCTGCACCAGCAGGTGCCCTCTTCCGTCTCCCCTTCCCATGTGCCCAGGCGGGTGATGCGACCAGAAGGCTGCCCAAGGCCAGCACCCACGCGAGAACGATGGTGGTCGCGCGCCGGGGCTCGACGCACCGTCAAGGCGTAACCGTCGACCCATCGGAACCCCTGGACATCGCCGCGCCGAGCGCCGCGGTGAGCTCCGCGTCGCGGTCGGTCCTGGCGTGGAGGTAGATGAGTGCGGCGGCGGGAGTGGCGTGGCCGAGCCTGGCCATCAGCTCGGGCAGGGTGGCGCCGGCTTCGGCGGCGAACACCTGGGCGACGTGGCGCAAGTCATGCAACCGGACGTGCGGGACACCGGCGGCGGCACACGCGCGTCGCCAGGTCGCGCCGAGGTTCGACCTCGCCGGGGTCGTACCGGTGCTGGTCGCGAACACCAACGCCCCGAGCTCGGCCGCGACGAACTCCTCGAGGTGCGCACGCAGCGCGTCCGTTAGCGGTTCCGGCAGGGTCACCACCCGCACCGACGACGCGGTCTTCGGCACGTCCATCCGCACTTCGCCGGCGTCAGTGCGGCGCACCGCCTTGCGCACCATCACCCGGGCGGGGAAGGCATCCAGGTCCATGTCAGCGCGGGTCAACGCCAGCAGTTCTCCTTGGCGCAGCCCGGACCAGGCGGCCGTGAGTACCAGTACCCGGTACCTGGCGGGCATCGCCGCCGCCACGTCGGCGACCTGGGACGGGGACAGCAACCGCTCCGCGACGGACCGGGA
>JAENWB010000085.1:0-12732 GCA_016650275.1 Nitrospiraceae bacterium
AGCTGGCGTGCCAAGGTGAGTGCCGTCATGCCGTCGAAGCCAGGGATCGAATAGTCTGCCAGGATGAGGTCCATCCGGCCCTCCTTGAGGGCCGCCACAAAGGCCTGGCGCGTGTCGACGAGTTGTGTCTGACAAGGGATGCTGCCCTCCATCAGGGTGGTCGTAATGAGTTCCGCGTCGACCGGATCGTCCTCGAGGTGAAGTAGGCGGAGCGGGGTTTTCACAGGTCCTTTGTGGGAGGCTACTTGAGTGGGTCAGAGCCTTCGGGGGGCGGTTCGTTGATCACACCCCAAAAAACACCGAGCTCTTTCACGGCCGTGATGAACTGCTGAAACTCAACCGGCTTCACTACGTAGGCGTTAGCGCCCAACGCATAGCTTTGGGCTAAATCGCGCTCCTCGCGCGATGACGTGAGCATGACGACGGGAATCGGTTTCAGGTTCACGTCGTTCTTAATCGTTCTCAAGACCTCAAGCCCGTCGATTTTTGGCATCTTGAGATCCAGGAACACGACGACGGGATTACCCTGCTGCCTGGAGGCAAAGATTCCGCGACAATAGAGGTAGTCGAGGACTTCAGCTCCGTCGTGGCAGACCACCACTTTGTCGGCGATGTGCTGTTCTTCCATGGCGGCGAGCGCAAGCTCGGCGTCACGCGGGTTATCTTCCGCGAGCAGGATGGGTTTGACCGTGGTCATTTGAGAGACCTCGCGAGCGGGAGCGAAAAGTAGAAGGTGGCCCCTTGGTCCACTGCGCCTTCGGCCCAGGTCCGTCCACCATGCCGATGGATGATTCGGCGGACGTTTGCGAGACCAATGCCGGTGCCTTCAAACTCGTCGTTCCGATGGAGGCGCTGAAAGACGCCGAATAACTTGTTCACATACTGCATATCGAATCCCACCCCATTATCACGTACGAACACCTCAGCTTCACCGGAGTTTCGCCTAACGGCGTCGATCTCGATCTTGGTCTCCGGCCTCGTGGCTGTGAATTTCAGCGCATTGGAGATCAGATTCACGAAGACCTGGCGCAACATCGCCGGATCTCCCGACACGTTAGGTAATGGATGTATTGTCCAGGAGATTGTCCGCCCTTGCAAGTCAAGACGTAAATCGTGAAGGACGGTCTTGACGAGTTGATCCAAGTTGACCGTCGTGCGGAGCATGTCCTGGCGACCCATACGGGAAAAGACGAGTAGGTCGTCGATCAGTTGTCCCATCTGCTTCGCGGAGTCTGAAATCGTCTGCAGATAGCGGCGCGCTTTGTCGTTGAGCGCCTCACCGGCCGCTTTGGACAACAGGGCCGCATACCCGTCGATATGACGGAGCGGGGCGCGCAGGTCATGCGACACGGAATAGCTGAAGGCTTCTAATTCTTTATTGGCAGCTTGGAGCAGCTCGCCCCGGCTCTGCAACTCCGTAGCCACGCGGCGTCGTTCGGCGACGTCGTGGTGGATCAAAAAATATACGGAGGCCAAGAGGACCAATTGCAGGAAGGCACCGAGTCCGAGCAAGGCGATCGTAGTTTTCGTGCTTCCAGCGGATTGCGCCACGCGGTTATACAGTGCTCGTTGTTCGGCCGTGTCGAGCTCCGTCATCAGGCGATTGATTCCCTCGATCTCGTTTTTTGCCGCTCCGGCGAGTGCGAGGTGGCGGACGCCTTCATAGCCATGCTTCTCACGTTGGGCGATGGCTCCCGCCTCTGCAGCCAATTGGCTGGCGATGAGCTGTTCGAGTGTCGCCACACGGGCCTGTTGCTCTGCTCTCTCGTTCGTCAGGCTCCTGAGATAGCGAAGGTATTCGGGCATTTGTTCGACCACAGTCCGGTAGGATGTGAGGTACGACTCATCGCCGGTGACGAGATAACGCCGATGGCCACTTTCAGCGGCGCCGAGGGCTTCTCCGACTGAACCGAGCAGCTGTACCAATTCGTGGCTCTTGGTATCGAGCCGGCTATTCTCGATCAAGACGGCTGTGTTGCGGTAGGAAATGGCACTGATGACCACAATGCCGGCAAAGACGAGCCCAAACCCCGCTAGAACGCGTCGCTCGATCGACCAATGGGTGAACCACTCCATGCGTCCGCCGGTTTTGGGGGTTGGTGCAGGACTGCTGTCGGGAACCGGTTCCGATCGAACAGGTGCGGGCGTGGCTGGACGTTCCTGCGTGACGGATTCCATGGTTCAGGTGTGTATGGGCGTGGGGCTGTAAGCCAATGTCATGGAAACTGTACCCTCCTCCGGAAGACCCTGCAAGAAATATTTTAGCAGAATACTCGCTGGATGCTGTGGAACCGTCCCCGGTGGCCTTAGCCGCCGAAGGGGATGACGGCCGGAGGAACGGGAAGGGATGCGGTTGGGTCAGCCAAGTTTGAAAACATCAAGAGGGCAGAGACAACCCAGTCGGTGACGGGTTGCGGATAGATGCCGATCGTGAGTGTGCCGGCGAGACAGACGTAGAGCACCACTTTAATCGGGCCAGAAATCTTAAGTGGTGACCGGTCGTGGGGTTCGCTGATGTACATCTTCTTCACGACGATGAGGTAGTAGTACATGGAAATGACGATGTTGATGAGCCCGACAGTGATGAGCACGTAGAGCCCTTCCTTTATGGCCGCGACAAAGATGTACAGTTTGCCGATGAATCCAGCCAGCGGGGGCACCCCGGCCAGCGACAAGAGGAAAATCAGCATCGAAAAGGCAAGAAATGGCGACCGTCGGCCCAGGCCGCTGTAGTCGTCGATCTCCTCACTGCCGATGGCTTCGCTGACGGCGATAACAATGGCCCAGGCGCCGATATTGGCGAACAGATAGGTCAGGAGGTAGAACAGCATCGCGTCGCTGCCCATCTTCGTCCCGGTCGCAAGACCGATCAGCAGGTTGCCGATCTGGGCGATACCGGAATAGGCCAAAAGCCGTTTCATGTTCTTTTGGGCAATGGCCACAATGTTGCCGTAGGTCATGGACAAGATTGACACGGCGACAATAAATAGAGCCCAGATCGGCTTAAAGGTCGCCAAGGCGACGAAGAACATTCTTATGAGGATGGCAAAGGCCGCTGCCTTGGGTGCGATCGAGAGGAACGCCGTCACGGGTGTCGGGGCTCCATGATACGTGTCTGGAATCCACGAATGGAAGGGCACGGCGCCGATTTTGAAACCTAACGCGCCAAAAATCAGCAGGAAGCCAATGACCAATCCTGGTGTGGCCTGTGCCGCCTGCATATCGGAAAACACCAGTTTGCCTGTTTCTCCGTAGACCAGGCTGATGCCATAGGCCAGGAGGCCTGCGGCGAAGATGCCCAGGATGAAAAACTTGATGCCCGCTTCGTTCGAGGCCATGTCCTCGCGGAGGTACGCCACGAGGACATAGAATCCGATGGTGGAAAATTCCAGGGCGACGAAGACCGACAGCAGGTCGTTTGCGGAAGCCATAAACATCATTCCGAGGGCCGACATGACGACCAGGAAATAATATTCTCCTCGGAAGAACTTGAATCGATGGATGTAATCGATTGAAGCCAGAATGACGAGGATCGTCGACCCGACGATGAACATTTTGAAGAATAGGGCCATCCGGTCAAGGGCGAACATGTTCGCGAAAAGGGTCCCGGTGATGCCGGTGATATCGAACCAGGCCAGGCAGCCGAGGGTGGCGACGAGCCCGGCGATGCTGAAATAGGCTAGTTGTTCGTTGGGCAGCCGAGGGAACGAGAAATCAATGATCAGGATGAGACACAACCAGGACGTGAGCAGAATCTCCGGTAACAGCAATAGGAGATCGGAGGGAGAGATCGTGAGCGCGAAGGTCATTCGAGCCCTCGTGAGGGGTGAGGGGTGAGGGGTGAGGGGTTGCTCGTCAAGAGCGGAGCATCGGGCGTCTCCGGAGGATCCATCGTTTCACGATTGAGTGAGGCTACCGGCACGACGCGGATGATCTTCGAGATCAAGGGATCGACGCCCGACCGCACCACATTATAGAGGTGCATGGGGAAGAAAAAGAACCCGATGCTGACGGTGATCATGATCAGGAGCGGAAGACGATCAACCAGAGAGACGGCGTCGTGCGCGTGGCTGTACTTCTGGTCCATGGGTCCGTAGAAGAGCCCGCGCATCATTTTGAACAGGTAGGCCAAGGTCAAGACGATGCCGACCACGGCCACGATGACTTGGAACGGGTACTTGTTCCAACTGCCGACGATGATCATGACTTCGGCGATGAAGTTCACGGTGCCGGGCACGCCGATCGAGGCCATGCAAGCCACCACGAAACAGCCGGTGATGAATGGCATGCGATTCGAGAGCCCGCCGAGCGCGGGAATGTCGCGGGAATGTGTCTGATCGTACACCCACCCGGCCATGGCGAAGAGCATGCCCGTGGCCATGGCGTGGGCGAACATATACATCACCGCGCCGGTCAGGCTGATGTAGTCCAAGGCGGCCATACCTAAGAAGACATAGCCCATGTGACTCGAACTGGAATACCCGATGACGTACTTTGTATCTTTGGCGTAGAACGCCACTAACCCGCCATACACCATACTGAACATGCAGAGCACGGCCGCGATGGGCATGAGTTCTCTGGTGGTCTCCGGCAGAATCTCAAACGCCACCCGGATGATGGAAAAATGGCCGAGCTTCATCAGCACACCCGCGTGCAACATGCTCGTGGCGGCCGGCGCGGCTGCGTGGCCCACGGGAGACCAGGAGTGTAGCGGCCACAGCGGAGCGATCGAGGCAAAGCCGAAGAAGATCAGGAGCCAAATGATCTTGTCCAGCGTGGTACCCAAGACCGGGATGTTCATCAGCTTGGCCTGTTCACGCAGGACCAGAATGTCGAAGGTATTGAGCCCCGAGAACTTGTAGATCAGCAAGATGCCCATCAGTGCCGCGACGGCAAAGGCCGAGAGGAAGAGCACCAGTTTCATTGCCGCGTATTCTTTACTGTTGGAGCCGAAGTTGAAGATGAACCCGACCGAGTCCCGCTGTTTGAGGCCTTCCGGATCCGTCATCTCGTTGTATTGTTTCGTATGGCTTCCCCACATGCCCAACAGGAGATACATGGGAATCACGGACAATTCGTAGAAGAAGAAGAGAAAGAACAGATCCAACGACATGAAGACGCCGATCGTGGCGGCGGCGAGGATGAGCAGCCAGATATAGAATTCTTTCGTCCGATCCTTGATGTGCCAGGAGACAAAAATTCCTGCGAACAACAAGATGCCCGATGCCAGCACCAGCGGGGTCCCGATTCCATCCACCCCGAGGTGGAGCGAGATTCCTAGCTGGTGAGACCATTCAAATCGCTGGACGAATTGGAATCCCCCCTTCACGTGATCGTAGGCATAGAACAGGTAGAGTGAGGCAAGTAGGCTGACCAAGGCCGCTCCCGCGGCAATGCCCCGCACGAGCATCGCTTGCCGGTTGGAGACAAAGATCAGCGCAATGGCCCCCATAAAAGGGGCAAACAGGATATAGAGCAGTGCGTGGTCACCCATACGAATTAATCCACCCTTACCGGCTGTTTGGATTCGATCGACGCCACGGTTCCCCGTTCCAGGCGATCGACCAACGCCTGCACCGACCCGTTCATCATTCTCAAGAAGGGAGCGGGATAGAGGCCAATCCAGAGGATCATCACCGACAAGGCCGACGCGATGAGGATTTCACGGGGCTGCAGATCACGGATGGAGTCCTTGACGGCCTTGCCGAGCGGTCCCAGCATCGCCCGCTCGTAGTACCAGAGAAAATAGGCCGCGCTGAAGATGACGCCAGTGACCGCGATCCCACCGTACAGCCAGCTGGCCTTGAAGGTTCCCAAGAGGATGAGGAATTCACCGATGAAGCCATTGGTGCCGGGCAAGCCGATCGACGCCAGTCCGATGAACAAGAAAAAGCTTGCGAGCAAGGGGGTCTGTTTGGCCATGCCGCCGAATGAGCCCAGTTGAGTGCTCTGCTGCCGTGAGTAGAGAAAACCCGCGATGAAGAATAAACCCGCCGTACTGAATCCCAAGTTGATCATGGTGAGCAGGCTGCCTTGGAGCCCTTGATAGTTCAGGGCGAATAGACCGATCACCACGAACCCGAGGTGGCTGATGCTGCTGAACGCGAGGAGTCGGCGGAAATCTTGCTGGATCAGCGCCATGATGGCCCCATAGAGAATCGCGGCCACTCCCAACGTCATGACGACCGTGACGACGGTCTCACTTCTCGATGCGTCCGGGAGCAACGGAATGCTAAACCGGATGAAGCCGAACGTCCCAAGCTTCAGCCCCGCCAGCACCACCGCCATGCCAATGGGGCCTTCGAAGAGGGCGTCCGGGAGCCAGGTGTGGAAGGGGAACACCGGGGCCTTGAACGCAAAGCCGAGGAACAACAGCCAGAAAATGAGGATCTGTTGGCCGAGCGGGATCGGGACGGAGAGCAGTTCCAACAAGTCAAACGAGTAGGTCGGCTCCATATGGCGCAGCGTCGCCCATTGGTGATAATTGATGTCCAAGAGGGCGATGCCCACCAACATGAAGACGCTGCCTAGCAAGGTATAGAGCACGAATTTCAGTGCTGCGTAGTGCCGCTCCGGTCCTCCGCCCCAGAGTTTGATCAGAAAGTAACTGGGGATGAGCATGAGTTCCCAAAAGACGAAGAAGAGGATCATGTCGAGGGAGAGGAAGACCCCCATCGTGGTCGTTTCCAGGGCAAGGAGCGCCATCATGTAGAGCTTCACTTGATGGCGGACGGTGTCCCAGGAATAGATGACGATCAGAACCGAGAGGAATGCTGTGAGTCCAACGAAGAGGACACTGATCCCATCGACCGCGAGGTGGTAGCTGACTCCGAGGGCGGGAATCCACGGCACGTGTTCGGAAAACTGCATGGCAGACGATTCGGGAATGAAGCGTAAGAGTACGAATACGGTGAGGGCCAACTCCAAGAGCGCTATCGTCAAGGCGGAGGTCCGGACCATGTCTTCGTCGTCAAACAGCCACAGGACGACGGCCCCGATGACGGGGAGAAAAAGAATACAGGTGAGAATTGGAAACGTTGACGCCAGTTCTTCTAACATTACAGTGTTTTATAGTTGCATGATGAGCTGAACAATGACCGCCAACAGGAAGAGCCCTGCCACAATGATGGCGGCATAATGATGCACCATTCCGCTCTGCAGTTGCCGCCACTGGCGGGCGGCAAGATGATTGCCGTACCCGATCACGTTAAGGCCGCTGTAGATCACGTATTTCTCCATCCAGGTCGCCCCGGCTGCGCCCAAATCGGCTAGCTGCGCGACGGCGCGCACGAGGCCGTCGATCACGTTGCGGTCGAACCAATCGAGCAGAAGTCCCAACTTCTTAGTCGGCTCCACAAACAACAAGTCATAGAGCTCATCGACGTAATACTTGTTGAGCAGGATCCTGTAGGCCGCCTGAAACTTTGCGGCCAGGTGATCCGGCGCGGAGAGATTCACACTATAAAAATAGTGCGCGAGGCCCCAGCCCAGCAACGCAATCCCTGTGGCAAACATCATGAGCATGAGCACGAGTCCGGTGCCTACGGCATGTTCCTCTCCCGTGCCCGCGACCGGTGCCAGGAATTGATGGAGCCAGCCATGTTCAGGGGGAAATCCCAGGAACCCACCGACAATGGACAGCACACCTAACGCCATTAACGGAACGACCATCACCATCGGGGACTCATGTACATGTTCCTCCGTATGATGGTCCATGCGAGACCTGCCATAAAAAGTGAGGTAGATCAGGCGGAACATGTAGAAGGAGGTCAATAGCGCGCCGATGGCAGCCATGCCATATAGCAGATAGTGGTGATGCGTGAAGGCATGGGCCAGGATTTCATCTTTGCTCCAGAAGCCTGCTAACGGCGGAATGCCCGCAATGGCGATCGTGCCAATCAGAAACAGTCGATAGGTCCATGGGATTTTCGAGCTGAGGCCGCCCATCTTTCGAATGTCTTGCTCGCCCGAGAGCGCGTGGATCACCGATCCGGCTGAGAGGAACAAGAGGGCCTTGAAGAAGGCATGGGTCATGAGGTGGAATATGGCAGCCGTATAGGCCCCGATCCCGCACCCGAGAATCATGTACCCGAGCTGGCTCACCGTCGAATAGGCCAAGACGCGCTTGATGTCCGTTTGTACGAGGCCGATGGTGGCGGCAAACAAGGCTGTGAGCCCGCCGATGACGCCGACGATCGTCATCGCCGTCGGCGATAAATCGAAAATGGCATGGTTCCGCACGATCATGTAGACCCCGGCCGTCACCATTGTCGCTGCATGGATGAGCGCGCTGACAGGTGTCGGACCTTCCATCGCATCCGGGAGCCATGTGTAGAGGGGGAGTTGGGCTGATTTGCCGACTGCTCCGACGAGTAGGCAGAGCGCAATCGCTGTGGCCATCTCCGGCGAGAGCTGGCTGACCTGGGCAAAGACTTTCGTATAGTCGAGTGTCTTGAAATTGATGAAGATGAGGAAGATGGCCACAAGGAAGCCCGCGTCGCCGATGCGATTCACCACAAAGGCTTTCGAGGCGGCCTTCGCAGCGGAGACCTTGTCATAGTAGTACCCGATCAACAGATAGGAGCAGAGTCCCACCCCTTCCCAGCCAATGAAGAGCACCACATAGTTGTTCCCCATGACGAGGAGCAACATGGAGACCATGAAGAGGTTCATGTAGGTGAAGAAGCGCGTGAATCCGACCTCCCCATGCATGTAGCCCACGGAGTAGATGTGGATCAGGAGCCCGACTCCCGTGACGACGAGCAGCATGATGCATGTGAGCGGATCGACCAGATAGGCCAGATTGATGGTGAGGTCGCCGCCGAAGATCCATTGATAGGCGATGACTTCATGAGGCGTGCCGGTCTGCAGAATGTCGGCGAACACGCCGATCGTGCAGAGAAATGACAACCCCACCGATCCCCAGGCAAGCCGGTGCGCGACATCGTGGGAGTACCGCTTGCCCGCGAACCCATTCAGGATTACGGCCAGCAAGGGGAACAGCGGAATGAGCTTTATGAGTAGATCCGTCACGTTACCACTTTAAGAGGTTCATCTCGTCCACATTCGTGGAGATCTTTCCACGGAACACGACGATGATGATGGCCAGCCCGATGGCCGCTTCTCCGGCAGCAATGGCGATGATGAAGAGGGCTACCAGTTGGCCCGCCATTGATTCCAGGTAATGGGAAAAGGCTACGAGGTTAATGGTCGCCGCGTTCAACATGATCTCGACAGACATCAGCACGATGATGAAGTTCCGTCTGATCACTACGCCGAGCAGGCCGATGATAAATAGCACGGCGCTGACGGCGACATATGCGCTTAGAGGAATCATAGATACCCGTGCGGCGTGCGGCGTGAAGCGTGCGGCGCGCGAACTCTTGTCTTTTCTCTTGTCGCTCGTCCCCTCACGCCTGACCCCTTACCGCTCATGTCTGTTCGTGATCTGCTTCGGCGTTTTTGCCAGCACGATCGCTCCGATGACGGCGCCCAACAGGAACACTCCGACGATTTCGAACTGCAACAGATAATCACTGAACATCTTGATGCCGACCGCGTAGGTATCGCCGTCCTGGAGTACCGCCTTGGTAGACGCATCGCCCTTTGCGCCTCCGAAGGGTGAACGGATCAGGAGGGCCAATACGTACACCGCTCCGATGGCTGCTGGAGCCAGAAAGTACAGGTACGAGGAGTGGAAATACCGCTCGTCGGTCTTCAAGTTCAGGAGCATCAGTACGAAGAGGTACAAGACGAGGATCGCACCGGCGTAGACGATGACCTGTACGGCCCAGAGGAACTCGGCGTTGAGGAGGATGAAGAGTCCTGAGACATGAAGCAACAGGGCCAGGAGCGCCAGGCCGCAATGCACCGGGTGCCTTAGCGCGACAGTCAAGACGCCCGCAGCAATACTGGCCAATGCGAAATAGGCAAAAAATACCTGAACCATTGATCGACTTAACCTAGATGCTTGGGTGGTGGTTGGGTCGGCTTTAGTACCGATTGCGGGAAGTAATACCGATATTCCCGGCTTTCCTCAACGTTCTTTTCCTGATTATGCGCGTATAAATATTTTTTTGCATCGTCGAGATGACGCTCGCCGATTTCGTACAGCCGCTTCTTGTCGAACAGCAAGGTGCGTTTATCGTGGGTTGAGAATTCGTACATCTTCGTCATAGCAAGGGCGTTGACGGGACAAGCCTCGACACAGTAGCCGCAAAATACGCATTTCGTAATGTCGATGTAAAACTCGCTGGCGAATCGCTGCAGCGGACGTTCAGCATCTTCCGAACTGATGACCTTGATGCAACGGGATGGGCAGGCGGCTTCGCAGAGGTCACAGCCGACACAACGTTCCTGGTGATCGTCGTAGCGTAAGAGCGCGAGTGCCCCCCGGTGGGTATCGGGAAGGGTTCGTTGCTCCCGTGGATACTGGAACGTGATGGGTTTATGGAACATGTGCTTGAACGTCACTTTCATCGCGTCCCAGATCTCATAGAACAATGCGGCCTGGAGGATATCTTTTATCAGTACCGAGACACGCATGTGCGGTTCCTACTCCCTCTTACGCCTTTTCTATCGTCACGCGGGTTTGCTTGAACGAGGGCACTCCGGTCGTCGGATCAACCTGGACCGACATCAAGTCTTTCACGGGCGGCTCATTGAAATGCTCCGGGAAGAAACAGGTCTGCGAGGCGATGGATTGATCGGGCTGCACCGCCAATTGGATCGAGCCGAGGTCCGACGTGATACGCACTGTGGTCCCCTCGCCCACTGCAAGCCGTTCCATATCTTGGGGATTCATCCTGAGCCGCCCGGTATTGGGAGCGATCGTGATGAGCCCGGGGGCTTTGGTGGATAGCTTGCCGGAATGATACAACACCTGTCCCATCAGTAACGTGAAGGGTCGCTGATTCTTGGAGTCTGCTGGAGTAGAGGCGCGATAGCGCGCCGCTACATCGGTGGTGTAGCCGTTTGAGAGATAGCGGTCCACTGTCGGCACAACCTTGCGGGGTTGTCCGAGGTTATAGTACCCGGGCAGCAACTTCATGATCTCGGCTTGAATATCGTTCGAGGACTCATACTCCCATTGACAGCCCAGCGCGTTGGCTAGTGCTGTCATGATGTGCCAATCCGGCAAACTTTCCCCGACTGGATCGATGGCCTCGCGGACGCGCAGGACCCGGCCCTCCAGATTGGTGAAGGTGCCGTCCTTTTCCGCAGAGGTACAGGCCGGCAGCACCGCATGCGCCATGCGCGCCGTGTCGGTCAGGAACGGATCCTGGACGACGAGTAACTCCAGTCGATCCAACGCGGCGCGGACTTCCATCGATGCGGGTAACGTGGCGAGGGGGTTTTCTCCGATGACATAGAGGGCGCGGATCTGGCCGCTCCTGCAGCGCTTGAGAATCTCGACGAGATTCACGCCGGACCCCGCTGCCGGGAGCGTGACGCCCCAGGCCTTGGCAACACGGTCACGAGCTTCTTGATCGTTGAACGAGGCTTGACCGGGGAGGAATTCCGGCGCAACGCCCATGTCAACGGCGCCCTGCTCGTTCGGCTCCTCTGTCACCGTACTCACCCCGCAGCCTGGTTGGCCCAATTTGCCTGTGATCCAGGCGAGGTCTATCAGTTTCAGGACGTTCTGATACCCGTCGGACTGGCGGACGATGCCTTCAGCGCAGAGGATGATGGAGCGGGGCGCTTCGGCGAAGATCGCCGCGGTGTCTTTCAAGGCCTGGACCGACATGCCGGTGTGTGTAGCCACCTGCTCTAACGATACGTGGGCCACGGCGGCCTTCAGGGCCTTGAAGGCTTGCGGGTGTTTCTTGGTGCTGTCTTCGTCAATAAAGTCCAATTCCAGGGTGGCCTTGATAAGTCCGTCGATCACGAGTCCTTCCGTTCCGGGTGTGATCAGGATGGGATGGGATGCGAGCTTGGCCATGTTCGTGACGGCGGAATCGATGACCACCACTTGCGCGCCATAGACGCGAATTGCTTCTTTGATGCGCACGGCCGTGAGCGGGTTGGTCTCTGTGATGTTGGAACCAATGAGTATCACGGCCTTGGCTTTCGTCAGGTCTTCCCAGTCGTTTAGGCTCCGCCCGATCCCCAAGGCGTGCCGGGAGGCCTGCACGAAGTTGAGGTGGCCGTAGCGCGCGCTGCTGTCGAGATGGTTGGTTCCGAACCCGGCGCGCATGAGTTTCTGGAAGAGATATAGCTCTTCGTTGGTGCAGCGGGCGGTGATCAGGCCGGCAATCGCGTCGGGTCCGTGCTTGCGTCGGATTTCAGAGAACCGATCCACCAGCTGGTGCATGGTTTCGAGCCAGGGAGTTTCGACGAGCTGATTGCCTTTGCGCAGGAGCGGTTGTTTCAACCGTGCGGGGCTATCGATGTATTCGAACCCAAACCGCCCTCGCACGCAGAGCCCGCCGTGCCCCTTGGCCGTCTCGGACCGGTCGCCCCATTTGTTCTTCCAGGACAGCGGTGAGGTCACGCGGACGACTTCCGCGTCCTTGGTCTCAAGGTACATCTGGCAGCCGTCCCCGCAGTAGTTACACGTCGTCGTGGTTTTCTTCATCTGCCACGGCTTGTACAAGTATTTAGAGAACTTGTTCGTGATGGCGCCGACCGGGCAGACGGCGAGGCAGTCTCCGCAGAACTCGCAAGACAGGGCGAGATCTCCCTTCGGCACCACTTGATTGAATCCGCCCTTCTTCATGAACTGGAGGG
>JAENWB010000086.1:0-12683 GCA_016650275.1 Nitrospiraceae bacterium
CCTCCGGTTACGCACTGACGTCGAGTAGTCTGGAAGGAATCCGGCCGGTGCTGGAGCGGACCATTGCACAGGGGCTGGGCGACTCCGATTATTCAGCCATCTTCGAGATCATCAACCCGACTCCATAGCCTTCCCCCCCCCGCAAGCTTGTTGCCGGTTCACGCGTCCGAGAGGCTCGCGAAGGATCACACTCATTGTTGATATTCATTGTGTAGGACGAAAATACATCTATACTTGGCGTATCTTTGCGACAACAAGCCAACAGTGCCCTGGAACGGACATCGTGCTCCTTCCAGGACTCACGCAATAGGAACAATGCAGAAGTCGGCCCACAAAACCATCGAACCACGTGCCTACGATCCCTTGGTCCAGGAAGGCTTCATCCGCCAGGCGGATCTCGTGAAGGCTGTTCAGGAGTCCCTGCAGGGATTGACCGACTTGGAAGGCCTGCTGATCGAGAAGTACCGAATCCCGAAAGCGGCGCTTGGCAAAACACTGAGCACATTCTTCGACTGCCCCTATATTCCGTACGACCAACGAACCCTGGCAGATCCCCAACTCCTCAATAATCTAAGTCACGATTACCTTCGCAGACACCACTGGCTCCCGCTGAAGCGACAGGGCGACATCCTGGATGTCCTGATCGACAACCCCCATGATCTCGATAGAGGTCATGACATCCGTCGTTCTTTCCCTGGCCTGACAATACGGTACGCCTTGGGCCTGCGGTGTGACATCGAGCGGTTCCTCAGCGCCACGATCGGAGAAACCGACAATGGGTCCATTGCGGACACGCTGGGCGAGCTGGTCAACGACGCGTACCAGGAGCAGTCTCTCGACATCGACTCTGACAGCATTGACGAAAACGATTCCGCGATCGTACGGCTCGCGAATCAGATCATAGTCGAAGCCTACCGACACGAGGCGTCTGACATCCATATTGAACCGTACTCGGATCGCAAGGAAACTGCCATTCGTTTTCGCGTGGATGGTTCATGCTCCACCTATATGCGGATTCCCGCGATCTATCGTCGAGCGTTGGTGTCTCGTATCAAGATCATGTCCAATCTGGATATTTCCGAACGTCGGAAACCGCAGGACGGGAAGATCCGGTTCAAGCTGAACCAGGATAGGGAAATCGAACTGCGCGTGGCGACACTGCCGACCTCCGGCAACAATGAAGATATCGTCATGCGGTTGCTCACGGCGAAGGAGCCCCTCCCGCTCGATGCCATGGAGTTTGCTCCGGCCACACTCGCCACACTCCTGGACATCGTGGAGAAACCGCACGGCATCATATTGTGCGTGGGCCCCACCGGATCCGGGAAAACGACAACCCTGCATGCCCTGCTGCACCATCTCAACACAGACGAACGGAAAATCTGGACGGCGGAAGACCCCATTGAGATTTGCCAGGAAGGCCTCCGGCAGGTGCAGGTCCATCCCAAAATCGGGTTTACCTTTGCCGCCGCCATGCGGTCGTTCTTACGAGCCGACCCGGATGTCATCATGATCGGTGAAATGCGGGACAAGGAAACGGCCGATGTCGCCATCGAGGCCTCACTGACCGGCCACCTGGTCTTGAGCACATTGCACACAAATGGGGCGGTCGAGACTGTGGTCCGCCTCCTAGACCTGGGATGCGATTCCTTCAACTTTGCCGATGCTATGCATGGAGTGCTCGCGCAACGCCTCTGCAAGCGAATCTGCGTCAATTGTAAAGAGACATACCATCCAAATGAACAAGAGTACGGTAAACTGGTGCATGGGTACGGGGGAAAGGCGTGGGAAGCGCTCGAAGTGGGCTATCGCGAGGACTTTCAACTCTATCGAGGACGGGGGTGTGAAGCCTGCAACCAAACAGGCCTCAAAGGTCGGGTTGCCTTGCACGAACTCCTCAGCGGATCGGATGAACTGCGCAGCCTGATCCAAAACCGCGCCAAAACGGCTGAGATGCAGAGCCTGGCCTCGAAAGAAGGGATGATTACCCTCATGCAGGACGGAATTCTAAAAGTGCTCGCCGGCCTGACCACCTATGAACAAGTCCGGGCCGTCGCCATGAAATAGTCGCTCGAATCTCGTTGCGAGCGCCGGCGCTCATGTCGTTGACTCCAGCATCTCGACGAACTTCTTCAGTCGCTCCCCCTCTTCAGGACGAATCTTAATAAACTCAACACCAAACCTCGTCGCGGAAGACCAACGGACCGCGGCCAGATCGATCTGGACCGGCTCCTCTTGCTCAAGGAGTTGCATCGTCAGCTGGAGATATACTGCAACGCCGGCGACGGTTTCCGAGGTGATGGCGCATCCCTCCGCAGACACATTTAAGATCGTGCCCTCGTGGGAAAGTTGATCTCCCCTGAACGACAGAGGCAGTTGCACCGCGAAACGGGAATGCTTACGTCCTTCCATGAGGCTCCCTGCCGATCATCGACTATGGCGTGAGAAACTTCTCACGGTGCCGGTGGAGTATCGCTGTAGCTCATAAGAGCGGTTTTCTTGCCGCAATGAAACATTCCGTCCTGTTGCGCGGGTATATGGTCGGTTCCGATGCGGCTGTACCACCGGCCTCTCCCCTCTTCTAAACAATCTGGCGAGAACTCAACCGTAAATCCACCATCTCGGTCATTCTCCTTCTGAAACCACATGCCCTGCCAGGTATGATCGATGAGCGGTTACGCCTCGCATCGCCCGTCTTTCCAATCATAGTGATTGTTACCCTGCTCGTCGAGTGCCAGCCGAACGACGGAGCCGTCTACATATTCCCGTTCACCGACCAGGACATGGTGGTCACCGAGCTGAGAGGCCATCGATGGAGGAAGAAAATCCATGGAAACAGCCCGATGAACCGCCGGCTTGGCATACGCTGCTGCGAGCAAATCGCTTCTTCCTACTTACCATTTGGTGAACGGGCACACAAGCGATCGATCGAAATGGAGGTATGGCAGACGGCCTGAGGCCGGTTCCTAACCAAGCCGCGCTAGCCGCCGGCAGGCGTCGTCGATGTCGGAATCGATTTTCGCATAGCTGAATCGAATGAACTGCCTCCCGTAGGATCCGGAAAAGAAAGCTTCACCAGGCACCCCGGCCAAGCCGATCGTCTCGAGGAGAAACATCGCCCGCTCTTTTCCCGTGGTGCCGGGCAGGCGCGACGTGTCAGCCAATACATAGTAGGCGCCCTGCGGAATCGACGGTGTCAGGACAGCCTTAGCCAAGGCCTGGCAGAACCGATCGCGTTTCCTTTGATAGTCGTGCGCCAGGTCGCGGTAGAACAAGTCCGGAAGTTCCTGGATACCCACCGCCACCCCCGCCTGCAACGGCGTCGGGGCACAGACATAGAGCAGGTCGTTCATGGCGCCGATCGCCTGTGCCCACCGCGCAGCTGCGACACTGTAGCCAATGCGCCAGCCGGTGATACTAAAGGTCTTGGAGTAACCGCCGATGGTAATCGTCCGATCGGCCATGCCCGGCAGGGTTGCGAGGCTCACATGTGTACGACCGTCATACAGAAAGTACTCGTAGATTTCGTCGGTGAACACGAACAAATCGTGTTGTTGTGCGATCGCGGCAATACTCTCCAGTTCTTGCCGGCTGAATACTTTCCCGGAGGGATTACCCGGTGAATTCACAATCATCGCCTTGGTTTGTGGCGTGACTGCGTGCTCGACATCGGCTACGGAAAATGTCCAATCGGGAGCCCGCATCTTCACCGTCACCGGAACCGCCTCAACCGCCAGCAGCGCACTGATGTGATACTGGTAGTAGGGCTCGAAGAGGATAACTTCGTCACCGGGATTGAGCAGAGCCAGGCAGGCACAATGAAAGGACCCGGTGGCTCCCGCGCTGACCGTGACGTCCGTTTCTGGATCAGCCACGATGCCGTTGTACCGCGCAAGCTTCTTGGCGATCGCCTGCCGCAGTTCAGGCAATCCATCGAAGCGCGAGTAGACATTCTTCCCGCACTCCATCGCCTGCGCCGCGGCTCGCAGCACCACCGGCGGAACCGGCGTGTCGCAGACCCCTTGTGCCATGTTGAGGCCCTTCGCCTGGACACAGGCCTGGGTCATCGCTCGAATCTCCGAATGGGCCAATGCCGCCATTCGTTGGTTGATGTGCCGTGTCATCGTTGCACGCCTCGTTGATCGAATAGTCTCTCTTGTCGCAGAGCGATTCCAGATTGGTCAAGCTTTCTTTCTACGCGACCGTGGAAGCAGTCGGTTCAGATGCGATAGCGGGTTAAGACATTTTTGTTACATGCTTGAGTGGAACATACATGGTGAGAGGGCGACAGGGTGAGCGGTCGTTTGCCCCGCTGCAATAAATTCGTAGGAAATCCGGTTCTAGCCGCGCCACTCACGAGATGCCAACCATTGTTAGCAGTGAACCTTGCTCTCCCGACCTTTCTCAAAACCGTTTGACCTGGGTCGCGAGCATGACCGCGATGAGATCCATGTCAAATGGCCAAGCATAGCGGAGCACAATATCCGGGTATTGCTTCCGAAGCTGTTCAAGGATCTCGGGAATTTCAACCTCCGAATGGGACCCCCCGGGAGTGAACATCGTTGTGGTCACGGTAATGTGCGTCGCGCCTTTCTTGATCAGCTCCTCCACTGATTCTTCTAAAGTCGGCGCGCAAAACTCATTGTAGGCCACGGCGAAGAGCCCCTCTCCCAGATTGGCTCGCAACTGAGCAGCCACCGCTTCGAGTCCGGATCGATAGGGGTCCGTCTCCGGCGTTCTCGGCCACCAGCGGATCTTGCTATCCAGCTCACGTTCTTCCGTCGAGGGCGGCATCTTTGCCGCACGCCGCTGGGCCTCCAATTGTTTCAATTTCGTGACCAATTCCTGCGGACACCTCTTGGGAATGCCCCCATGGACCACAAGATTGACTCCCCGTACCCCACAGCGCGCTCCTTTCTTTGTGCATACATTACCGGGGCTCTAAAGTAATTTATAATGCAGGCAACCCAAGAATGTCGGACAACAAGATGAAGTGAGCGAAGTGTCAAGGAGGTGCAGACCGCCCTCTAATGCCCCAGGTCTCGGAGGATCTCATCCATTATGTAGACCAGTTGAGCAACGCGGGAACGATACTAGGAGAAACACGCGTCTCGGGGCGCGGTGGTTGGGCGGGTGAGGAAACCGACTTCTCCAACATCCTGTTAGAGTACTCCGGGTCGAGCAAGCTTTGTATGGAACCGGCGATCCGGATTAAACGGACGACCTCAGGGCTTGTAATCCGTGTGCTCAGATGGTTTACCCCCATGCGAGAACTGATGCGTGAACGCGATCACCTTCCACATCTGCTCTTCTGAGAGAAACGATTTCCAGGGCTTCATTGTCGTCTTTGGAACCCCTTCTGCCACTCGCCAGAACCAGTAGCTGTCTAAGAAGCGGCTGGTATTTTTCTGATCACGAAGCCCCTCCCCACTTTTTACCGGTTGACCGTCTTTATGACAACTGCGGCACCCCTCCTGGGAGTAAATCTGCCTTCCCTCCTCGATGACGTTAGTATCTGTCCACCAGCCGGCCGGCATATGTTTATCGGCATACTCGGCCGGAACTGGACTCAATGGCATTGGTTCTCCAGGGTAAGCCATCTCTAAAGTCTTTGCACACCGGAACCCGCTGTTGAAGTTCCGGTACGCCGGTGACTCATAGCTGGGGGCCAACGGTATGTTGAAGTCCCGGCGTGCGGATCGCAGGTTCTCCGGAGCGAAGTCCCACGAGCCGCCCCGCAACACTCTGTATTTACCATCTTCCGGCCCCTTCGGATTCCGCGACGGGCTGGTCGCGTAATAGTCCGGGTCATACCAGTCGCTCACCCATTCCCAGACATTCCCTGCCAGATCATAAACCCCATAGGGGCTCTTGCCGTCTTTCAGTGTCCCCACCGGCACCAGCGCGGTATGGTCGTTCCACTTCTCCTTCCCATAGTTCGCCCGGAGCCGATTGGGTGGATCATTGCCCCACGGATACATCCGCCCATCCGTTCCCCGTGCCGCCTTCTCCCATTCCGCTTCCGTCGGTAGCCGCTTGCCGGCCCACTCGCAATAGTTGCTCGCATCCGACCAATCGACATTCACGATCGGGCGCTTCTGATGGGGTGGTTCGTCCATGGTTGTCCACATCGGCGGCCCGTTAAAGCCCGTGGCGTTCAGGAACTTCGCATACTGCCCGACCGTCACTTCATACTCGTCGATGTAATAGGCATCGAGGGAGACCCGGTGCACGGGCTTTTCATCGTCTTTACCTTCGTTGCTCCCCATCGAAAATTCCCCCGCCGGCACGAGCATCATCGGTGCCCCATCTTTACCGGTGATCTTCTGCTGCTGCGCTTGCGCCGGACCTGATACCCAAGCGACGAAGGTTAGGGGCATCAGCAGACTGAGAATACACAACCACACTTGCCCCCTCTGCCTCACCCTCATGCTTCTCCTCCTTGCGGTTTATCCACCAGTCAATCCATTGTAGGCTTGCTTGCTGTCGCTGCTTCACCACGATCCTGTTCAGGAAAAGCGTTTCACCTGCTCCGTTAGCGTGTTTGCAACAAGCTTCAGGTCGAACGGCCAGGCGTAACGGAGTTCGACCTCCGGGTGCTGCGGCCGCAGATGATCGAGGATTTCAGGAATTTCAACCTCCGAATGCGACCCCCCGGGAGTAAACATCGTTGTGGTTACGGTAATGTGGGTCGCGCCCTTCTTGATCAGCTCCTCCACTGATTCTTCCAAGGTCGGCGCACAAAACTCATTGTAGGCCACGGCGAAGAGCCCCTCCCCCAGATTGGCTCGCAACTGAGCAGCCACCGCTTCGAGTCCGGATCGATAGGGGTCCGTCTCCGGCGTTCTCGGCCACTGGCGGATCTTGCTATCCAACTCACGTTCTTCCGGCGAGGGCGGCATCTTTGCCGCACGCCGCTGGGCCTCCAACCGTTTCAATTTCGTGACCAATTCCTGCGGACACCCCTTGGGAATGCCCCCATGCCCTACAAGAATCACGCCCCGTACAACAGTTGCCATTACTTGAATCCTTTCTTCATGCGAAAAAGCTACACATGATTGCGTAACATGAGCTCCTTCGGATGCGGATTGAGATAGACCTGATCCCTGATGTAACTCACGTCAAAGATCCGGACATAGTGCCTGATCAATGTCAGAGGGACGACCAGGGGGGTGAGCCCATGGTGATAATCGCCGATCACGTCCAGCAACTCTGCTTTCTCCAGAACGCCGAGCCGCTCCTTGAAATATCCCATGATGTGCTGGAGCACGTTCACATGCTTGCGTACCGTCGCCTTCACAGATAATGCTTTCATGAACAGTTCCCCATACCGGCGTACGAGGTCTTTGGGGCGGTATTGATGAGCCTGACCGACCAACCGCCCGAGTACCTTGAATTGCTGTGGGCTGTGGGCCAACAGCAAATATTTATGGATCGTGTGGAACTGCACCAGGGCCTGCCTCCTGACTCCATTCTGCACGAGATCCTGCCAGCGGCGGTAACAGAAGACCCGCTCGATAAAATTCTCCCTGAGCGTAGGCTCGCAGAGCCGCCCTTCTTCCTCGACCGGAATCAGCGGGAACTGCTCGATAAAGGCCCGCGCAAACAGCCCGATTCCGTTCCGGTTGGGCATCCCATGCTCATTGTAGGTACGAACTCGCTCGATCCCGCAGCTCGGCGACCCCTTCTTAAAGACGTACCCGGATAAATCCAAACTCTTAAGTTCCTCGAGACGATTCGTGGTCATCATCTCCAGTGAGCGCGTGTGATCTATCCCGCTCTTGATGGTCACAAGCCGTGGATGGTGTGAGTCACCAACCAGACGCATCGCCTCGCGAGGAGTGCCCAGCCCTGCCTCAACCTCCGGACAAACCGGAACCCACTCCACATAACGGCCAAGCACATCGGTCAGAAAACTGTCCTTCTTATGTCCCCCATCGTGCCGGACTTCGTCTCCAAGGAGACAGCGGCTGATCCCAAGACGGAGCGGCACCGTCGTCATCTCGTCCCCTGCAGTTTGCCGAGAGCTATGTATTCCTCGCGGGCTTGCCGATGGTTCACGATGGGCGAAGGATAGTCTATACCAATACGGCATCCGGCCAGGGCCTGTTCTTCCTGGGTCATCAGATGCGGGGCATGAATCCGGTCAGTCGGCACGGCAGCAAGCTCCGGCACATACTGCCGAACATAGGTGCCTTCGGGATCGAATTTCCTGCTCTGCAGCATGGGATTAAAGATCCTGTACCCCGGCATGGAGTCCGTCCCGGTTGACGAGGCCCATTGCCAATTGCCGTTATTGGCCGCAAGGTCGGCATCGATGAGCTGCTGCATGAAGTAGCGCTCACCGCTTTGCCAATCGATCCGGAGATCCTTGATGAGAAACGACGCCACGACCATCCGCACGCGATTGTGCATCCACCCGGTCTGGTTCAACTGCCGCATGCCTGCATCCACCAACGGATAACCGGTTTGTCCTTCACACCAGGCGGCATAGAGACGATTCCACTCCGCTCCCGCCGGACGGGGTCTCGGCAATCCGTCTTTGCTTCGGAACGGACCAGAGGCCACTTGCGGAAACGAGGACAGGATTTGTTGAAAAAACTCGCGCCAGATCAATTCATCGATCCAGGTGATCACGTCGCGACGCGACCGGTGGCCACCTGTAGCAAGCGTGCCCAAGGCCGCATGCACGGCGGTTCGCACCGAGAGAGTCCCGAACCGGAAGTGTGGAGACAGTTTGGATGTCCCATCAATCGCGGGGAGATTCCGTCCCTCAACGTAGGTGTGGACGGGACCGTTAAGAAACCAGCGAAGCCGCCGCCGCGCTTCCTTCTCTCCCGGTTTGATCGACAAGGGAACCGCCTGATAGCCGAGATCTTCCACCGTCGGTAGTGCGATCCTGGGTGACGAGACACCGGCGCGCTGGCCCCGCAACCTGGCGGGAGAAGGAAGGAGTGGCGGAGTCACGGCGTGCCACTTGGTCCACCATCGGGCACGATAGGCGCTGTATCGCTGCAACGGATCTCCCGTCGAGCCTCTGATCTCTTCGGCCTCGAATACCACATGGTCTTTGAACGTGTGAACCGCCACTCTACGGCTCATGAGAGCCTGCTGGACTTTCGAATCTCTCCGGATCGCCGCCGGCGCATAATCGCGATTCCAGTAGACAGTATCGGCCTTGACGTCCGCGACGAAACGGATCACTTCGTCGATTTGATTCCCCCGGCGCCACTGCAGAGCGAGTCCTCGAGCAGCCAGAGCACCGGCGAGCTCATCAAGACAGGAGAGCATGAACGTCACGCAGGGCGAGCCGAACTGCCGTGAGCGCAAGAGGGGATCGTCGAATACAAAGAGGGGGATGACGTCGTCGCAATCTGCGCAGGCGGCAGTGAGTGCCGGCTGATCTTGTAGTCGCAGATCCCGTCTTAGCCAGACAACTCCTCTCATCAGTGTCACTACTCCGATAGCGAGGTGTGGTGCTTCGCTCCCAGGCCCTCATCCGAAAAAACGGCCTGTTGCCACGTCACTTACGCGACAAACAGCATCGGCGTGGCCACGAATCCCTATCGGACAGGATGCAATCGCCAACCAGCGGGTAAGCGCCGCGATGATCTCGATCAATGCTTATGCAATGTGCCCTTTCCCGCAAAGTGGAGGACGACTGAATCACGTGACCGTCCAACGAGAGCACCCGGAGCTTCACTGAGTACTTCCCGTGCGCCAACTCTGCAGCCACTTCGATCGTACAAGCTTGTACCCGAGCCAGGCCAGGAGCAGTGCTCCTATCAGTGGGACTGCCACGGTGCGTACCAGCTGCTGATAATCGGTCATGTGTACACGCAAGAGATACTGAGGGCGCCGCATCAGATTCTGCTTCTCAGTCGCAAGGATGACTGTATACAAGCCCTCGTCCAGCAGGACTTCGCTCCTGAGCACGCCGTCCGGGTGGGTGCGCGGACGAATATCTGCCACAATCTCACCTTCTGCCTCATTGGTACCCTTCACAATCCGCATACCGAGCGGCTCGCTGCGCAGCGCCGGGTCCACGAGGTCCACGACCAGGAAGGTGTCGCCATTCTTGGGAATGTCTGTGCAGTATTGATCTTTCAGCTCGAACTGCGGCTGATAGGCGCTGAAATGCACCACGCGCTCACCGACATGGCGCAAGCAGGGGTCGTCTTCTCCGCTCACTGCTCCATGTGCCGAGGCTATGTCGGGGTAGTAGAGTGCTGCTACAAGAATGAGCAGCATAGAGCTTGCTTGTGTGACTTGCCTAATCATGGCCGAACCCTCCTGTTTGAGACCTTGTACGCTCAAGGTACATCACCAAACGCACTTTGATCTGACCGAAGGAAACCCAGCGTGAACGCCTGGCGTTGATCAGGATGCACCCCTATCGTGCTGGTCCGCCATGTGGTCCCATCTCGCCCTTATAGAGCTTCTCGCGGGCGATTCGCGTGATCGCAATCTCGCGCAGGCCCTCGTCTCCCTTTACGCCCAGTTTCACCGCAGTTCCCGCTTCTCCTCGCACCATCTGTATCACCTGCTCATAGGTCTTACCGGTAACTGCCGCACCGTTCACCGTCACCACTTCATCTCCGTGCTTGAGGCCTGCTTGCTGTGCAGGACTCTCCGGATGCACATGGGCCACATATAGCGAAGCCGGATCGCCGATACGTTCCGCCCCGACATGTAGCGACACGCCAATGACACCCTTCGGCAGAGTGGCATCGTCTCCATGTGGCCGCTGGGTCTGACTTTCCAGCTTGTCCTGCTCCTCAGCAGCCCTGACCTCACTCGTTGTCCCAAAGATCTGACACAGCACGATAATCAGCACACTCATTAATAGGGTGGTCGTAACGCCGATCTTCTTGGTTATCATGTGAATACCTCCTTGTGAACAACAGCAGCCATGTCGAACAGGCTCCTAGTAGGCCGGAAACAGCCGGCCAACGACTGTGCCTAACAGCTCCCGTTCCAGACTCTTGGCAAGAGTCGGATCCATGGCACACCCTCTTTCATTCTTTCGTCACGATCGCCCGTAAGGCTGGTTCCAGCGTTGGATAGTGAAAGACGTATCCCCCGTAGAGCGCCTTCGCCGGATTAACCCGTTGGCCCGTGGTCATGAGCGTCCCCAGTTCACCCAGTGCCACATGCAACGCGAAGCCCGGCACGGGAAGCCAGGACGGCCGGTGGAGGACTCGCCCGAGCACTTCGCAGAACCGGTTCATCGTCACGGCCTCGGGAGCCACCGCATTCACGGGACCAGAGACGCTGGGTGTCGCGAGCACCCACTGGATCAATCCGATGTGATCACGCCGATGGATCCACGACACCCACTGAGTCCCCGGCATGATCGGGCCGCCCGCGAAGAGTCGGAACGGCAACAGCATCTTCGGCAAGGCTCCGCCGTCTAGCTCGAGCACCATTCCGGTCCGCAACAGGACGACTCGCACACCGAACTCCGCAGCCCGCAGCGCCTCCGCTTCCCAGGCGAGACAGAGATCGGCCAGAAAGCCTTGGCCGCGTGCGGCGCCCTCATCCAGCACACGGTCGTCGCTGGCCCCGTAATAGCCGATACCGGAGGCACTGACCAGCGTCCGGGGTTTCGAGGAGCGGCGGGACATGGCTTCTACCAGCAGCCGAGTGGTGAGGACCCGGCTTTGAGTGAGGAGTTGCTTGTAGGCATCGGTCCAGCGGGCATCGGCAATCGGCGCACCGGCAAGATTGATGACGGCATCGGCATCGTCGAGACAATGCTCCCAGGCTCCCGCCTCCCGGCCATTCCACTCAACGGCCGTGACGGTTGAGCCACACGACCGTTGCGCCTCTTCTTTCCTTCTCGTGAGGAGAGTGACCCGATGCCCCTTCTGATAGAGAGCGGCACATAAGGGCCGACCGATGAACCCCGTTCCGCCGGTAATAACAATCTGCATGGTCTCATCTCGCTAGCAAGACTCCCGCGCGGGACCGACAAGTGGTGAGTCGTCGGCTTCGTGTCATTTCTTTCCAAGGCCGTTCCGATCCTGGCCCTTTGACTTACCTTGATCTACCCGTTGAGCATATTTTCTCTGCTTCACGACGTGCAGGAGATCCGGCATCGGGTTCAATCAGTTCCGAAGAATGGCCGGGTCGATGGCCTCGCCACAACTGGTGCAACGTAATCCCGTGATGCCGATTTGACCAGTATCGTCCTCAAGGTCCAGGTAATACTCCGTGATCATCAACCCCCCGCAACCCATGCAGATACCTTCGTCGGCTTGCGACGTGAAGGGGGGACGATTGTCTGGCCTCCCATTCGATTCCACTGGAACCCCCGATGGCGATCACAATGGTCAACAGAGTGCTCCTTACCTGACTCGAGGCCTGCCCAATCCGTCCTGCCGTCGCGCCGCCACAGCCGTTCTCCATCGCGCGGCGCTTGCCCACCAGAGTAGCGTCACAAGTACCATTATCACCAAAATGATCAGGTCCATACTGTCCTCCCTCTTACTCTCGCTGATCGTTTGGCCGGCCCCGCTCTTCGGCATCCGGAGAACGGGGCCAACACACCGAAGTCGCCTGCACGCCTTAGTACGGGATCACGTGCAAACAGTCCTTGCTCTCGTTGTTCCAGACCACATCGCACAGGTTCGACATGCGCGCCACGATCTGCGCGGCCACGCCGCCCGTGCCCCCGAACA
>JAENWB010000087.1:0-3409 GCA_016650275.1 Nitrospiraceae bacterium
GATGGTGGGTCTGATCGATGCGGCCGATCAGACGATGACGCAGTGGTTCAAGCAGGACGGCGATGCGATTCTCCTCCTGGGAAAGACGAAGGAGGATCTGGGCGGGAGTGAATATCTGAAAGTGCTCCATCACCGGGAGCAGGGATCGCCACCGTTCCTCAGTCTAGAGACAGAAAAGGCACTCCATGATTTCATCCTGAACGTGATCCATGAGGGAGCCGTGCAATCTGCCCATGATTGCTCAGATGGGGGGGTGTCTGTCGCATTGGCTGAATGTTGTGTCTCTGCCCCGGACACCAGGCGAGGAGCTGTGGTAAGATTGCCTCTCGATGCATTGCGGCTGGATGCGCTCTTGTTCGGTGAGAGTCAATCACGGGTGGTCCTTTCGGTGAAGCCAGAGATGGCCGACAAAGTATTGAATCGCGCCTGGGACTCCGGTATTCCCGCGATGAAGATCGGAACGGTGGGAGGCGACCGTTTCGTCATCGATGTAGACAAGGGGCAATGGAGCGAGGGGTGCCGCATCGACCTCCCGGTCGATCAACTTCACGACCGATGGGCCTTTTCGATTGAACGAACACTCAATGAAACGTGAGGGGTTAGTCGTAAGTGGTTAAGGGTAAGAGGTAAGAGGATTATGAGTCAGGACCGAGTAGTGCCTTCAATCGCCTCACGCCTTACGCCTCGCGCCTTACCCATGATCACCCCCGACAAGTTCCACGACGAATGTGCCGTCTTCGGCATCTACGGCCACAAGGAAGCGGCAAATCTCACCTATCTTGGGTTATATGCCCTGCAGCATCGCGGACAGGAAGCCTCCGGCATTGTCTCGGGCGATGGCGAGCAGTTTCATGTCCATAAGGGCCAGGGACTTGTTGCGGATATCTATAATACCCACGCGCTCGATCAATTAACCGGTTCGATGGCGATCGGTCACAATCGCTACTCCACGGCGGGGGGGAACGATCTCAAGAACGTCCAGCCACTCTCGGTCAACTTTGCGTTTGGGAATCTGGCGCTCGCCCACAACGGCAACCTCATCAATGCCCAGGTGCTGCGTCACGAGCTTGAAGCGTACGGCGCTATTTTTCAATCCACCTCGGACAGCGAAGTCATCATCCATCTGATCGCCCATTCGCGGGCCAATACGTTGCTGGCCCGCATCATCGATGCGTTGAGCCAAGTTCGCGGGGCATTTTCGGTCGTCTTGCAGACGGACGACGGGATCGTTGCGGTACGCGACCCGCATGGGTTTCGGCCGCTCTGTCTCGGTCGGCTGGGCGATACCTACCTCGTGGCCTCGGAAACCTGCGCGTTCGATCTGCTTGGAGCTGATATTGTCCGTGAGATCGAGCCCGGCGAGTTGGTCGTGCTGAACGACAAGGGCGTGACGAGTCATAAGCCGTTTGTGCCGGTCAGTCCGGCCATGTGTGTCTTTGAGTATGTGTACTTCGCTCGGCCGGACAGCAAGATCTTCGGCGCGAACGCGGTCTATGCCACGCGTAAAGCCTTGGGTAGACAGCTGGCGTTCGAATCGCCGGTGCCGGCGGACATCGTCGTTCCCGTACCGGACTCCGGGGTGCCTGCCGCGCTCGGCTATGCCGAGGGGGCGGGGATTCAGTTCGAACTCGGGTTGATTCGGAATCACTATGTCGGCCGCACCTTCATTGAACCGGAGCAATCGATCCGCCACTTCGGCGTAAAGGTGAAGCTCAATGCCGTGCCGGAGGTGCTGGAGGGAAAACGAGTCGTCGTGGTCGATGATTCGCTGGTGCGGGGCATGACGAGCCGTAAGATTGTGAAGATGCTTCGCAATGCCGGGGCCAAAGAAGTGCATGTGCGCATCAGTTCGCCGCCGATCGTCTCTCCCTGCTTCTACGGCATTGACACGCCCACCAGGAAGGAACTCATCGCCTCCAGTCACTCTATCGAAGAGATTCGGAAGTACATTACGGCCGATAGCCTCGCCTATTTGAGCCTCGATGGCATGCTGAACGCCGCCCCCGGCACACCGGGCCAGTATTGCAACGCTTGCTTTACCGAACGCTACCCCATTCCCCTGACCCGTGCTGAGGAATGGCAGCTCGGCCTCTTCGAGCCATCCATCTAGCCTGCTCCCTCCATCCTGGTTTGGAAATCCATTAGAAGCTGGATCTCCCATCCAGGCTTGGTACACTCAACCAGTTATGCTCCGACTCGTGAAAAAGTATTGGACCGTGCTGCGCGCAGGCCTGGTTGTATTGTGGGTTCGTCGCTTGTTGCGGGTCAAGAGTTTGCCGCTGGTGCTGGACCGATTGAATCCTCGCTCGATGACGGGGAGGCCTGACGAGGCAGTGATGGGGGATCTGGTCTACTACGTGGATCGCTGGCTTAAGCTGTTTCCCTATAACAAAAAAGGGAATTGCTTCCCACGGTCGTTGGCCCTCTATTGGTTCGCCCGGCGATTGGGGTATTCGGTTCTCTTTCATTGTGGTGTGAGAAAAGAAGTTTCGAATCTCGATGGGCATGCGTGGCTCACATTAGATCGCCAGCCTTTTCACGAGGCGGGCCAGCATTGGCAATGTTTCACCGTCACCTTTTCGTATCCTCAGGATCCGGCAGCCGGCGGGAGGCAGGACTCTACCATCCGGCGTCAGGAAAATAGGACGACGATGTCCTGACGAGGCATTCTTCACGTGTCCCTGTCGCCTATGCACATCATTCTGAATCGCATACGCCCCTTCCTCCGGACGCTTCGCGACGCCCTCTCGTTTGTATGGCAGAGTAGTCCGAGTCTGTCCGTCGGCAGTATCGTGGTGCGTGTGATCCAAGGCCTCCTTCCGCTCGCGGTGCTGTATCTGACGAAGTTGTTGATCGATGCCGTGACCGAAGGGCTCAAGACTCTATCAGCCGAGGCCTCGTTGACCCCGATGATGATAATCCTTGCGGGGTTGGCAGTTGTCGCGGTAGCCACTGCCATGCTGACCGTCGTTGCCTCCCTGATTTCCAGGATTCATGCTCAAGTCGTCACGGATCATATGCATGCGCTCCTCCAGGCAAAGTCCGTCGAGGTCGATCTAGAGTATTACGAGAATGCACAGTATCAAGATACGCTCCATCGCGCACAACAAGAAGCGCCCTATCGTCCGACGGCGATTCTCAACGCCTTGCTCCAATTTGGCCAAGATGCCGTTTCATTGCTGGCAATGGCAGGCATACTCTGGTGGCTGCATTGGGGGGTGATCCCGGTCTTGATGCTGGCGGTCATTCCGTACTTCTTCGTCCGCCTGCAGCAGTCCAACCGGCTGTTTACCTGGGAGCGCGAGCGGACACCGCTTGAACGGAAGGCCTGGTATGTCAATACGCTGCTGACGCAAGCCACTGCAGCGAAAGAAATCCGGCTGTTCGACCTCGGCCCCCGGTTGCGACA
>JAENWB010000088.1:0-5054 GCA_016650275.1 Nitrospiraceae bacterium
GCTAGCACCTGCGAGGCGCACCGCTCGCGCCAGTAACACTGTCACTCCCGCCGCTTGTTCCTCTCCGGCACGCCGGCGATGGTTCTGCTCAAGTTTTCTCTGTGAACTTTGCTTTGGCTCTCCTCTTCCTGGGCGAGAGCCAACTTCATTTCAACAAAGGAAACAAGATGGCTACCAACTCCTCCATCGACATTGCATGACCTCGAAGTATCCGTCGCTGCCGGCTACGCCACTGTCATGGTTACGCCACACGATTATGAACGGGTGCTACGGCGCGCGGACGCGGGCCTCACCTCCTATGGCTTTAATCGCGCAGGGTGAACATTCAGGATAAGACAAGAATGAATCGGAATTCGTGAAAAGGTTTGCAGTTATCATTATCACGAGTAAGCTAAGCGTCTAAGTGCATTTCTTTGTTCCAGGATGCCGGGGAACGTTCCTTTCATAACAATTCGCTTCGACATTCGCCCACATAGATAGAGGGAGACCTGTTATGAGATCGGGGTCTCGAGAGAGTACCACGTCCGCTACGCTTCTTCCCCAGCCGGATTTCCAAGCACTATTTGAATCGGCACCCGGGCTGTATCTTGTTTTAACGCCTACCTTGACGATCGTGGCGGTCAGCCAGGCCTATCTGCAGGCCACGATGACTAGGCGTGGGGAGATTCTGGGTCGACACCTCTTCGACGTGTTTCCAGACAATCCCGAGGACGCCACTGCGACCGGAGTTTCGAATCTGAGGGCATCGCTGACACGGGTGTTACAGCATCGCGTACCGGATGCCATGGCCGTTCAAAAGTACGATATTCGCCGCCCGGACTCCGAGGGAGGGGGATTTGAAGAACGGCATTGGAGTCCGGTCAATACACCGGTCTTCGGGGTTAACGGGAACGTCATGTATATCATTCACCGGGTAGAGGACGTCACGGAGTTCGTCCGCCTCAAGCAAACAGGGAATGAGCAACAGCGAATCACCGAGGAACTCCATGCACGAACAGGGGAAATGGAAGCGGAGATTTTCCGCGGGGCTCAGCATATCCAGGAGGTCAATGGTCGGCTTCGAACTGAGATCGATACCCGCAAGCAGGTAGAACAGGACGTGGAGCACTTCTTTGCACTCTCGCTGGATATGCTGTGCGTTGCCAAGTCAGACGGCTTTTTCAAACGCGTCAGCCCTGCCTTCACACGGACACTGGGCTGGAGCGTCGACGAAATGCTGACGCGACCGTTCCTCGACTTCGTGCACCCCGACGACCACGCAGCCACGCTCCGCGAGGTCGAGAGGCAGGTCGCCGGCGGCGAATCGGTGCTTGAGTTCGACAACCGCTATCAGCACAAGGATGGCTCGTGGCGTGTGTTGTCGTGGAAATCTGTGCCTCAGCCGGACGGGCTGATGTACGCCATTGCGCGCGACATCACCGAGCACAAGCGGGTAGAGGTGGCCACCGCCCAACTGGCCGCGATAGTCGAATCCTCGGATGACGCGATCGTCAGCACGGACCTGAACAGCATCATTGCAACTTGGAACCAAGGCGCCGAGCGGCTCTTCGGCTACACCGCCGGTGAGATCGTCGGCTGGCCGTTCACTCGGCTGATTCCGCCAGACCGCCTGCATGAAGAAGCGAAGCTTCTGGAGGGGATTCGGCACGGCATACGGACCCAGCATTTCGATACCGTCCGTCTCCGGAAAGACGGGTCGCCCCTCGAGGTGTCGGTTACGGTGTCGCCGATCAAGGGGGCGGGCGGCTGCACGGTCGGTGCGTCAAAGATCATCCGTGATATCACGGACCGTAAGAGCGCGGAGCAGGCGCTCCGTCTCGCACACGCCGAGTTGGAACGGCGTGTGGAGGAGCGGACGGCGGAATTGTCCAATCGGACGCGCGACCTGGAGACGTTGCTCTATGTCACCTCACATGATTTACGAGAGCCGCTCCGCTCGATCGAGAATTTCTCACGCATGGTCCACGACCGCTATGCCGACCAACTCGACGACAAAGGCAAAGACTTTCTTCGGCGGGTCGTCCGGGGAGCGCAACGAATGGACCAGCTCATGGCTGACCTTTTGGCGCTTTCGCGCGCGCAACGCATGGACCAGCCCACTGAAGAGGTCGAAGGTGAGCGAATCGTCGAGGAGGCGTTGCGGCGCCTTGGTGACAAGATCAAGGAAACCGGCGCAACGGTGCGGATCGCGAAACCCCTTCCCCGGTTCCGGGCCAACAGCACTTGGGTGACACAAGGGGTGTACAACCTCCTGACAAATGCGCTGAAGTTCACGCGCCCCGGTGAAGCCCCCAACATCGAGATTGCACCCTATCAACCAAGTGGACAGGCTAATGCGGAGGTCGGGCTCGTCGTCCGAGACCGCGGACCAGGAGTGGCGCCGGAGCACGCAGAACGCATTTTTCAACTGTTCCAGCGAGCAGTGGGACGGGAGGTCGAGGGCACGGGCGCGGGGCTGGCCATCGTACGACAGGTGGCCGAGCGGCATGGCGGGCGTGCCTGGGTACGGCCACGCGAGGGAGGCGGCGCGGAATTCATCCTTACATTTGGAGCGACTAATCCGCAGAAAGGCCGTGACGTCCATGATGAGTCAGCCAGTTGAGATCTTGCTTGTAGAAGACAATGAAGACGACGTGGTCATCATCCAAGAAGCGTTCGTCGAATCTCTACTGATCAATGTCATTAGCACTGTACGCGATGGAGAAGAAGCCCTGGCCTACTTACGGCGTGAAGGAAAATACAACGACGTCTCGTTGCCCGGTTTGGTCCTGCTGGACATCAACATGCCGAAGAAGAACGGCTTTGAGGTGATGCAGGCGATAAGAGCCGATCCTCGATTGAGGTCCCTTCCCGTCATCATGTTAACCACGAGCGACCGTGACGAAGACATCATCCGGTCGTATGCCAATGGCGCCTGCTCCTACATCCAGAAGCCTGTAGTTCTGGACCATTTTCACACGGTCATCAAACAGTTTGAGATGTATTGGACCATGACCTCAAGAATCCCTCTCCATCATCCATAAAGATAGAGGTCACGTTATGCGTGTGCTACTCATCGAAGATAACGAGGACGACGCGATTCTGATTCGAGAAATGTTGGCGGAGAAGAAGGACCTCGGTATCGAGCTGGAGTGGGTCGACCGCCTCAGCAGAGGACTGACAGAATTGGGCTCGGGGAAAATTGATCTGGTGTTGCTGGATCTTTCTCTGCCGGACAGTCATGGACTGGAGACGTTCGATACGGTTCAGCATTGTGCGCCGGACGTGCCGATTGTTGTGCTCACGGGACTTGATGACGAAGCGATGGCGAACCAGGCGGTCCGCAGGGGCGCCCAGGATTATCTCGTCAAAGGGCGGTTGGACAGCTACCTCCTTACGCGCGCCGCGCGCTATGCCGTTGAACGTAAACAGGCGGAGCGGGCACTGCGGGAGAGCGAAGCGCAACTGCGCCAATCCCAGAAAATGGAAGGCATCGGGCAGTTGGCCGGGGGGATCGCACACGACTTCAACAACCTCCTGACCGTCATCAATAGTTACAGCGACATGCTGTTGGGAGAAATCGGGTTCGACAACCCTTTCGTGCGAAACGGGCTCGACCAGATTAAGGAGGCCGGGCATCGAGCCGCGTCGTTGACTCGACAACTGCTTGCCTTCACCCGCCAGCAGGTCTTAGAGCCGAAGATTCTAGATTTGAACGAGTCGGTGTCCAATATGGCGAAACTGCTGCGACGGCTGATCGGTGAGGACATTGCCTTGGTGCTCTGCCCCCACCCAGCGCTGGGACGTGTGAAAGTCGATCCGGGACAGGTGGAACAGATCATCATGAACCTGGCCGTCAATGCACGGGATGCCATGCCTGGAGGCGGTGAATTGACCATCGAAACCATGAACGTGGAACTGGACAATGTCGATGCGCGCCAACAGATATCCGTTGCGCCAGGCTCGTACGTGATGCTGGGAGTGAGTGATACGGGGTGCGGGATGGATGCGGACACGAAGACCCGAATGTTCGAGCCGTTCTTCACGACCAAAGGCCCCGGCAAGGGGACCGGATTGGGCTTGGCGACGGTGCATGGGATCGTCAAGCAGAGCGGCGGGAGCATTGGTGTGTCGAGCGACCTGGGCAAGGGGACCACCTTCAACATTTACCTCCCACGCATTGATGGGGCAGTCGAGCGACTCGATCCTATCTCCGTACCCAATGCTGCGTTCCGAGGGTCTGAAACCATTCTACTCGTGGAGGATGAGGAGATGGTGCGGGCCCTGGCGCAGGCGATCCTTGAACGAAACGGCTATACGGTGCTCGCCGCGAAGAATGTCCATGAAGCCCTGTGGGTTGCTCAAAAGGAATCCACAGCCATCCACCTCTTACTGACCGATACGATCATGCCAGGGATGAACGGGCCAGAGCTGGCGCAACAGGTCCTCGCCATTCGTCCGGCCATGAAGGTGCTGTATATGTCCGGCTATACGGACAAGGCGTTCACGTCTACGGCCGCTTGTGAGCCTGGGTTCACCTTTCTTCAGAAGCCGTTTACGCCACAGACGTTGGGCCACAAGGTGCGTGAGATACTCGCGGTCCCGCTGCCAAATCGGACAGAACGAGCGGCATAGAAGCGCGTCGAACGCAGAGAGGTTCAGGAGGAGAGACTATGGCGAACATTCTGGCCGTGGACGACGACGAGAAGATCCGCGAGTTGCTACAGGTCATGTTACGACGCAAGGGACACCATGTGATCACGGCACACAACGGTCAACAAGGCATTGAATTGTTTCGGCGGGAGCGACCACAGGTCACGATCCTGGATGTTGAGATGCCTGATATGGATGGGCTGGCGGTGCTCAGAGCGATTCGGGCGGTGGATTCACAAGCATCCGTGATCATGCTGACCGGCGCGGGGTCCGATGAACGGAAGCAGCAGGCTCGTGCGTTAGGCGTGACGGAGTTTCTCGCCAAAGGGTTTTCACTGCATGAGCTGGGGGCGGCACTGAATCTGATCTTGCTGCCACCCGATCAAGACAATCGTACGAGGGCTCGCCGTGCATGAGGAGCC
>JAENWB010000089.1:0-5529 GCA_016650275.1 Nitrospiraceae bacterium
AGTGCGATGGTCTTCGAACGGCTGAATCGCGATGGTCGCGGAACTCATCGCGACGACCTTGTCCTCGGCCCCGCTCGCCATGGGGACCTTCAGATCGATGCGCTCGCCCTTGCCTGCACAGCCGGTCGCTAAGATGATCCCTAGGAGCCCGATTCCTACGATGTGATAATGCCTCACATGTTCCTCCTTCGTGATGCGATGGTCTGACACCTATGGCAGGTCTCCGGTCGAGACACATGCTAGTATTATTTTGTTGCGAAATGTGCCCGCCGATTTTGTTGATAACAGTCTTCGTTCTGCTGCTTGCAGAAGGGCCTCGTTTCTCCGTAGCTCGTGATCTGGAGCTGCGAGGCCTGGACGCCCAAATCCTGAAGATACTTCTTGGCGGCGCGTGCCCGTTTCTCGCCCAGGACGAGATTGTACGCCAAGGTGCCTCGTTCATCGCAATGGCCTTCGATCAGCACTGTCTTGCTCCCATTGGCGCGAAACCATTGGGCATTGGCGTCCAACACCGGCATGGCATCCTTGCGGATTTGAAACCGGTCGAAATCGAAGAACACGTCGTCCAATACATTGCTGCCTGATGGTGTGGTCGCGCTACCAGATGGCCGGTCGAGCGAGCGCTCCAGCGGTACCGTCTTGATCGCGTCCGGCTGGATCTCCTCGCTCTTGCTCTGACCTGCCTGTGAGGCTGCATCCCCGGACGAGGAGGAGACGTTCTTACCAAAGCAGCCCGCTAACAGAAACATGAGGCCCAAACTCAGACAGAGGCTGATGACTCTTCGATCCATGGCATGGTCTCCTAATTATTTGTCGTGATCATTAGTTGCGCTGCTGCGCCACAGTCAGGCCAGGGTCAGGATAGCCGACTCTATCACCTTGGCCTGTTCCATTTCTTCACGCAGTCATAAATGCTAGATTGTCACTCTTACTTATAGGTACTCAACGGGTGTCAGTCAACCCCAAATCTCTCTCCTCGCCCGTGACGGCGTACAAGCGAGCAGATCCTCTACGAACCGGAAGTTGCATCCATCTCCGGCTTTCGATAAGGTGCGACTCATGACCCATTCCCTCGCGCGCTCACTCGTCCTTGCCGGCGCGAGCGGGCTTTTCCTCCCGCTGAGTTTCCCGAAATCTGACATTGGATTGTTGGCCTGGATCGCCCTCGTGCCGTTGCATTGGGCGTTGGACGGAAAAACCAAGACGCAGGCGTTTTGGATCGGTTGGCTATCTGGCACGATTGCCTTTACCGGCATGATGGCCTGGGTGGTGACCGCCATGAACACCTACGGCAAGGTCCCGCTGGTGATCAGCTATGGCCTCATGTTGCTGCTCACGGCCTATCTTGGCCTCTATGTCGGCCTCTATTCTGCCGGGGCCGTGTGGTTTCAGACCCTGATTCCTCGCTACGGTCTCTTTGCGGTTCCTTGCTTATGGGTGACCCTCGAGCTGATCCGGACATATGCTCTGAGCGGATTGCCCTGGGGCCTCCTCGGTTATTCTCAATATCGCAAGATTGAGATGATTCAGATTGCAGACCACATGGGGGTGTACGGAGTCTCGTTTCTCATTGTACTGGTGAATGTCGCGCTGGCTGAATTGCTGGCCTGGCTGATGCCGCTGCTCCGTGGATTCCGTCCAGCAAAGCTCCCCTGGGAACTCGTGGCGACGACGGTATTGCTGGTGGCGCTCTCGTGGGAATATGGTTCTATGACGTCATCTGGAGCGACTTCTTCTGATATTCCCCGCTCATCTATCAGCGTGGGAGTGGTGCAGCCGAACGTCGATCAGGCGGTGAAGTGGGATACCGCCTATCGAGAAGAGACCCTTGCACGCTTTGACCGGCTGACGGAACAGCTCGGCCGTGCCACCGATTTGGTGATCTGGCCGGAAGCGGCAACACCATTCGTCTTTGAGCGTGAGCCGGTCTATCAACTGCAACTCATTGCACTGGCAAATCGAGCCCAGGCGCCGATCTTGTTTGGAAGCCCCGCCCTACGTTTCTATGCGGATCGGCGGCCATATCTGTTGAACAGTGCATACCTCCTCGCCCCCGACGGCCAGTTGTTGGGGCGCTACGACAAACAACATCTGGTGCCTTTCGGCGAATATATTCCGTTCAAATCTTCGCTTCTTTTTTTCCTCGAGAAATTGGTCGAAGGGATCGGCGATTTCGAAGCGGGGCCTGGTCCGACGGTCTTGACATTACCGCCGAACCCCAGATCTGCAGCTACAGGCATGGCTGAGACGACGACGCGCCCGGTGAAATTCGGCGTGGCTATCTGCTACGAAGTGATTTTCCCCAACCTGGTGCGGCAATTCGCTGCGAATGGGGCGGAGTTCTTGGTGACCGTGACGAACGATGCTTGGTACGGTCGCTCGTCGGCGGCCTCACAACATTTTGCGATGGTGGTGTTTCGTTCGGTCGAGAATCATTTGGCCTTTGCCCGTGCAGCCAACACCGGCATTTCCGGCTTCATCGATCCGTTCGGGCGCATCGTCGAAGCGACGCCTATCTTCACGGAGCAGGCCGTCAAGGCTACGATGCAGGCCTGGCACCCGCATACGTTTTACAGCCGGTACGGCGATGTGTTTGCCTACGGCTGTGCTATAATCTGCGCGCTCTTATTCCTGTTCGGCTATTTCCGCACCAAGGGATCTGAGCCAGATGCAGTGGCTGCCACTCCGGTCTAACCTGAAAGGATCGCTCCATGTTAGATGAGGTAAAGAATCGCGTGCGGGCCGTCGAACAATTGGTATTGGAACTCCGGGGGCATCTTTGACTTCGTTCGCATGACGGCCGAGTTGGCACATCTGGAGCAGCAGACGTCACAGCCGGATTTTTGGAACCACGCTCAGAAGGCCGCCAAGATCAGCCGGAAGAAGTCCACGATTGAGCGCGACCTCCAGCAGTGGCGCGATATCGATGGGAAGATGAACGACCTGGGCGCCTTACTCCAGTTGGCAGAAGAAAGCGCCGACGCCGGGCTCGCCAAGGAGTTGACGTTCGAGCTGGATCAATTTGTGCCGATGCTCGCCACGTTGCGACTTGAACTTCTGCTCTCGGGCGAACTGGACCCCAACAACGCGATTGTGGCGATCCATCCTGGCGCCGGCGGAACGGAGTCGCAGGACTGGGCGCAGATGCTGCTCCGCATGTACGTCCGTTGGGCCGAGAGCAAGAAATTCAAGGTTGAAACGTTGGACCTGCTCCCAGGAGAAGAAGCGGGAGTGAAGAGCGTGACGCTGTCAGTGACAGGGGCCTATGCCTATGGCTATCTCAAGGCCGAGGCAGGCGTGCACCGGCTGGTGCGCATTTCACCTTTCGATGCGAACAAACGGCGGCATACCTCCTTTGCCTCAGTATTCGTCTATCCCGAGGTGGATGACGATATCGACCTCGTGATCGAAGACAAAGACCTCAAGATCGATACCTTTCGGGCCGGCGGCGCTGGCGGCCAGAATGTGAACAAGGTGGAGACAGCCATCCGCATGACGCACCTGCCGAGCGGGATCGTGGTGCAATGTCAGAACGAACGGTCACAGCTCCAAAATCGCAATGGCGCAATGAAGGTCTTAAAGGCGCGCCTCTATGAACTGGAACTGAAAAAGAAAGAGGCGGAGTTCAATGCGATCGTCGGGGAGAAGAAGGATATTGCCTGGGGCAGCCAAATTCGATCGTATGTGTTCCAGCCCTATCAAATGGTCAAAGATCACCGGACCGGCTACGAAGTGGGCCAGGTAGCCGCCGTCATGGACGGTGATCTGGACGGGTTCATCGAGGCCTATCTGAAGATGAAGCAGCTTGGGAAAACCGCGCTCAGCTATCAACAGTCAGGTACGAACGAGTTCGATAGCTAACAGGCTGAGAGAACAGTATTTTGGTACGCGAGAATTTTGTGGGTGCGTATGTGTGGCACAACAGCACATCATTCCCGCAGGATGCTCAAAAAGGCCGTCCAGCAAGTAGGGTAGGTCGAGGTTAAGGTTGAGCGAAGATCAGACTCTTTTTCTCTCAGCCTTGACCTGAGCCTTAGCCTTCCAAAAAGCTGGCGGACTTTTTCAGCATCCTGCTAACCGGGGAAAGAAGATCGGTACAGGCGCACATTCATGGACGAACTGAACGAACAGCAGCAGCAACGCATCAAGAAGCTCGACGCCCTGCGTGAAGCGGGCGTGGCACCTTACGGCACGCGATTCGAAGTAAAGGATCGTGCGGGCCAACTGATTAAACTCCATGCCGAAAAAACCAAAGAGGTACTGGAAGCAGAGAAGATCTCCTGTACCTTTGCGGGACGCATCGTCGCCCTGCGGCGATTCGGAAAAGCAGGCTTCGCCGTGCTGCAAGACGGATCCAACCGGCTGCAGGTCTATCTCAAAAAAGATCATCTCTCGGAACAGGGCTATCGCATCGCCGAGCTACTCGACTTGGGCGATTGGATCGGCGTGACCGGCACTCTCTTTCGCACGAAGACAAATGAATTCACCGTCGAAGTCACACAGCTGACATTCTTGAGCAAAGCCCTCAGACCTCTTCCGGAAAAGTGGCACGGGTTGACGGATGTGGAAACCCGCTATCGGCAGCGCTATGTCGACTTGATCGCCAATCCCGAGGTCCATGGTATCTTTGCCATGCGCAGCAGAATCATCGCCGGCATTCGTGCCTTCTTAATCGAACGAGACTTCCTCGAAGTCGAAACGCCGATGATGCATCCGATTCCAGGAGGCGCGACAGCGAAACCATTTGTCACACACCATAATGCGCTCGGCGTCGAACTTTATCTCCGCATCGCGCCGGAACTCTACTTGAAGCGGTTGATCGTGGGCGGCTTTCCTCGCGTGTTTGAAATCAATCGGAACTTCCGGAACGAAGGCATCTCGACGATTCATAACCCGGAATTCACGATGCTGGAGTTCTACGTTTCCTATGCCGACTATCAGGATTTGATCATCCTCACGGAAGAGCTCGTCTCCTCGTTGGCTCAGCAGATTCTCGGCAGGACGGTCATCGACTATCAGGGCAAGGAGATCATGCTCACGCCTCCGTGGCGCCGCTGGTCGTATCATCAGGCGATTCTGGAAGTAAACAATCTCGACCCCTCCGTCCTTGAAAATCAGGACAAAGCGATTGCGGCAGCCAAAAGACTTGGCATCGCGGTCGATCCGAAATGGCCGCTCTTCAATATCGTGAATGAAATCTTTGAGGAAACGGTAGAGCCTAATCTGCAGCAGCCAACGTTCATTACCGACTACCCGATTGAAATTTCCCCCCTCGCGCGACGCAAAGATTCGAACCCGGCATTGACTGATCGCTTCGAGCTCTACATTGCCGGTCGGGAAATCGCGAACGCCTTTTCTGAGTTGAACGATCCACTGGATCAACGGGAGCGGTTCGAAGGACAAGCGGCCCAGCGGGCTGCGGGCAACGAAGAAGCGCATCTGGTCGACGAAGACTTCCTGCGCGCTTTGGAGTACGGCATGCCGCCGACCGCGGGCGAAGGCATTGGCATCGACCGGCTGATCATGCTC
>JAENWB010000090.1:0-4993 GCA_016650275.1 Nitrospiraceae bacterium
AGCAAGCCGGCGCTGAGCGACGTCTCCGGATGCCAATCGAGCTTTCCTTCTGATTCGACAATATTCGCGACACACTGTGGTTTGAGAGGACTGTCCGGCAAGACCCCGAACAACGGCTGAATGGAAGGGCGCATGATCGCGACCAATTGTTCGACGATGGCTCGAACCGAGATCAATGTACCGGAACCCAGATCGAGCGTACATCCTTCGACGTCGGGCCTCTGCGCTGCGGCGAGGAATCCTTCAATGACGTCATCGACGTAGATCCAGTCTGCCTGCCACCGGCCACTCGACAGCTTCGGAGATCGGCCTTCCTGAAAAGACAGGATCACCGATGGAATGAGTTTCCCGGTATCCTGGTAAGGGCCATAGGTCATAAAGGTCCGCAACACAACCACCGGTGTCCCGTAGAGCGCCTGAAACATCCGACCATAGCCACTGGCCGCCCACTTGGCCGCCGCATAGGGGGAACTTGGTGTCACCTCCCCTTGTGGTGCCTGTGGTTCATCCAGGGACCCGCACAAGATCAGACGCCGACAGCCTATGTCCGTGACCGCCGCAAGCAGATTGACGGTGCTCGTCAGCAGGCTGTGGAAGGTCGGAAGGACGAACTCTTTGTCGGGGACAGCCGTCACGGATCCAGCTAAATGGTAAATAATGTCCGGTTGTACCTCCGAGAGCAGCCGGCGCGTCGCGCCGATGTCCACCACATCTGCCTGCCACCAGCGAGGTCCAAGCTCACGCTGATCTCGCTCGACTCGCGAGGTGGCATGCACCTCCGCACCGCACTCCACAAGCCGGCGACAGAGATGGGTGCCGAGAAACCCGCTCCCTCCGGTCACCAGCACCTTTTGTTTTGGCCAGAATGTGGTGCTCATCTTCAATCAGACACGGTTCAGGTGAGGAAGGATCCACCGTTCAACCCAGAGCCCGAGCGCCTGTCCCCTGTTCATCGCACGACAGTGCCCACCGGTTTCAGGACCGCAGCATCCACCTGGGTCACGCCAAGCTGCCGCGATGAGAAGCGGATCAGCTCCTCCGCCACCATCCGATGCCCCTCTTCCGTGTAATGTCCGCGCCACCGCAGCGGAAAGAGGCTTACAGGATCCGGATGTGCGGCAAACGCGAGATGTATATCGATGATCGGCATGCCCAGAGAACGAACTACCGCGAGCGCTGTGTCCCGATCCTTGCTGGCATACTTCACATCGACATACCGTTCCCACTGCGGAAGGTAGACAAACACCATCGTACCGCCCCAGGCTTGTATCGAACGTTGTGCTTCCTCCAGCACGTTCCGGAAGAGGCTGATCGTTTCCTCCGGCACCGGGGGAGACGCTTGCAAATCATGCTCGCCGGGCTTCCCGCTCCCTTGCCCAAGCAATGACGTGAGTGTCTCGCGAAGACTGGTGAGTTTCACCGTACGCTCGGCCTGCTCGAATATCGCTTCGACGTTCGGCGGTTGCGCTAGCATATTCTGCACCCGACCGAGCAGAGTCTGAGCCTTCTCGACCTTATCAATATAGGCCATCAAGGCCTGATCGATTGCGGCTTGCCTCCCGACCAGTCCTTGACTGAACGTTGCATTCATATACGCGCGGTAGATCGGATTCCGCTGTTCACGTGGCAGGTCCACCGCCAGATCATTCGCTTCGTAGTAACACCAGAACACGATCTTGGGCTTGACGACGCTCAGGTATTCCTTGATCGAGGCTAACTCGCTGAGGGGGCCGTTGCCCGCCCGCCCTACGTTCAGCGTGTTGGGATAGCGCTGGCGTAGAAGCGCTACGAAATTCTTGTCGGTTGAGACGCAGCCGCCAAGAACGAATGAGTCGCCGACCGCGGCGATCGGAAACTCGGAAGCAGCCCAGATCCCGCGAGGGTTGTGAAATCCGTGCTCATCGCTCTCATAAATGGTGTATTGGCCGCTCTCGTTGCAATAGACCGTGACCTTATCGGCAACGCCGCCAAGCGGCATCACACTGACGCCATCTATTGCAAGGGCGGGGACGGACGAGCCGACCGGCCGGTCCTTGAACATCGCTCCGTTCGGCACCTGCGGCCAGGCATCAGCCCCTCGCTGCCGAAGGTCCATGATCACGGAGAGCCGATTTCTGGTATCGAATTCCACATGCTGCTGCTTCGCGAACTCGATCTGCATCTTCGTCGCAGACGCGTTCTCCCCAAACCCTCTCGGAAGCCATGGTGCACCAATGAACGAAAGCTGTTGTGGCACCAGCTTTGACGCAAGGACAACCTCCGCCAGGTAGCAGGAGAACGCCAGGGAACAGAGCACCAGTGTGAGGTTGACCCTGATGTGGCCAGGAAGTCTGACGCTTCCCGCCAATATGCCGGCTAGAACAAGAAGCACCAGGTATTGCCACGCCCACCCGTGGCGCACGATCATGAGGAGGAACAGGCCAAGACAGAGTCCGGCGAACAGACCTAGCACCATACTCGCAGCCCTGACGATCACGCCAGGGCGTTGATTGAGACTGTCGTCACGTGTCATGAATCCACTCTTCGAATACTGTGTCGATGCGTTCTCAAGCCTTGAGCCCCCACGTCGCCACGAACGCTTCCGAAAGTCTCTCGAGCGCCAACGCAGTGCCTCCACGGTCTAAATGATTCGGCGGACCGAAAGGCGTATTATTGACGTCAACGATGTATATTCTTTTGTCATCCACATCTCTCAGTACATCCACTTCACCATAGTCCAGCCCCATCTCATGACAGAACCGCAGCAGCAGATTTATCTCACCCGCAGATAGCACCTCCGACAGTTCGCACACGATGGCTGAAGTATTCTGATTGCCGAAACGCGACCCGACCGGCCTCAGTTTCACGTAGCAGAATGGAATGGTGTTTTCAAACACCGGCACGCGAATGTCTTCCACGAATTGCCCGTCCCCTGAATTGTTCACGACCCTTTGATAGACGGCCCGTTCATCGGTGTCCTTGACGGGACACTGTATGATCCTGCCGTCGTGCGTAGCGTTGTCATCCGATTTCTTCACACATCGCCCGACAAACTTCCTGGGGTCAACCTCCAGTCCATAACCGAATACAGCTTGGTGAACCGCTTCCACTTTGCGTTTCGAGATATCCCGGCACCGAAGGTTCAGTACCGGCTGTCGTCTGTTCAAGTCTTCCAAAGCCGCATAAGGCCGACGAAAGGTGCAATCTTCCCAATTGAGAATCAGATCTGCTTTCCTCTCCACGTTATCGGTGATTCGGTAACCAAGAAAATGGCATATCTTGTACAGAACAGCATCTGGCTCAGGTCTGTGGGGGAACGTGAGAACAGTTTTCGATTTACACCCGTTTGCCAGGTATGCTGAACAAAATCGGACTTTAAAGGATAGGATTCGAAGAGCCGGCCTGGCACATTCTCTGTCAATCCATTAAGGCACAGCGCGGGTGAATCGAAGAGGTTTCTTGATCGGTTCCGGGATGGCCGATCTTATGACATCTGTCAACTTTTGCACGAACAACATTGTCGATGATGCTCCGTGGTCCGGCTACCCATTCAGTTCTTGCTTAGATACCGGGTTTAAGAGCGAATGTTCCATCAGTGCCGAAGCAGCCTGAGCGAGTGACTGGAAGGGTAAATTTGAACGCTCCGCAATGTCCAGTAATGAGTGGCGGCCGTCCGAGAGATTGAGCACCCAGAGGAGCGCCATTTCCATAGACTTCTCCCCCGCCTGTCCCCCAATCGCACGATACAGGCCTCGTTTCCCCAACTGCGGTTCACAATGGAGGTTTTGGTTGAGGTAAATCTTGTTCTGTTCGAGAATCTCCAACGCAGCCTGGCAATAGCTCAGCGATTCGGCCAAAAATTCTGGTTTCACAAAATCCAGATTGTCGGCCGAGGTGTGATATTCGGGATATTGGCTGTGTGGAGTTCTGCTGAAACATCCGACAGCGAGGTTAAATCCTGGGGAACAGTACTGCCGCTCGTCGTAGCCGTAGGGGATGAAGTCGATGATGGCGTGAGTTTTCCCGGAGTGCTTGAGCAAATGAGCCATCGCCCGGTCGATTTCCGCGTCGCCCCGACGGCTCTTCTTATAGGTGATCGGGCCGGCGTCGCCAACCCCCGTCAACACCAGTCCGTGCTTGATGCGTGAGACCTGCTGCTGGTGTCGGCTCAACCAGGTGATGGAACCGATCGTCCCTGGAATAAACAGGACCCGATAGGAATAGCGCCGCGGTTGAGCGCGAAGCCACTCGGTCAACAAGGTAGCCACGGCAATCCCGGACAAATTGTCGTTACACAGCGAGGGGTGACAGACATGGGCGGAGATGAGCACTTCATCCTGAATCTGGCCAGGCAGAAGAAATTCTCCGTATGTCAGATTTCCCTCGGCCAAGGTCGCATCGATGCATACGTCGTACTCTTCGTCCGTCATCTGGAGCAATTGATTGTGACTGAGACAGAACCCCCAACTCTCCTTGTAGTACGACGTGCGGTAGGGAATCCAATCGGGACGGTCCGGGATAGTGAAAAGGTGTTCCTTCAGTTCTGCCAGAGCCAGCCGCTGCTTCACCGGCCGGCTATAGCTCACAACGTGCAGGTTCGATTTTCGAAAGTCGACGACCCTCTCCCCTCGCAGATTCTTGATGTAGGCGTCCTGGATATTCCATTCCAACGGCACCGTCCAGTCGAAGACCTTCGTTCCGCTCGGGACTTCATTGATGGTGACGGGAATGCGCTTTTGGATGAGCCGTAGAGTCTCCCGGACGCCGTGTCCCGTGATGCTCCGGCAGATGGGGAAAAGTTCCCCCATCCACCGGTACATCTCTTCACCGATCTGCAACGAATCCACTCCGCTCTTCGAGGCGGGCGCATTCACAATCGACTCCCTTCAGGCACAAAGTCGGGGTACTGCTGATCCCGTTCGGAGATGATGCGATTGTCCAGCGGCCACGAGACTCCGAACAGGGGGTCGTTCCACCGCACGCCCCTCGCGCTTCCGCCTTCGTACCGATGCGA
>JAENWB010000091.1:0-13713 GCA_016650275.1 Nitrospiraceae bacterium
AGTGTGGGATGGGTTTGCAGACCGATACATTCAGGCTGGCGTAGCTCAATGGCAGAGCAGCGGTTTTGTAAACCGCAGGTTGGAGGTTCAATTCCTCTCGCCAGCTCCATACCCTGCCTGCCCCGACCGGCGGCTCTTTATTGGTTTATCGAATTGGCGCAGCCGGATGAACATCGCCAGCCGTTCCTCTTGTTTTGAAGCTGTCGGGGTCTGGAACCAGTGTGATGCCGCATGGCCACTGAATGTATCCCTACGGTTGTTCTTCAGAACATACGGATGCTGCTAGGCGGCGTCTGCTTGGTTCGATCCTGCTGAATCCTTAGGCCGGGGAAGATTGGCTGATCCCGTTGATCGGTCACCGGAAAGAGAAACACGGACCTAGCGTTTGGCTTCCGTGAGATCGTTTTGCTCTTCCAGCTCTTCAAGATCGGCTTCCGCTTTGGCCTTCAGGGTTGAGGGGTGCAGGCCATATTTTTTGAGCATTTTGTAGAAATCAGCCCGATAACGTCCGGCAAATTGGGCGGCGCGTGAGATATTGCCGCCGGTGAGTTGCAGGACGTTCTTGAGATAGGTTTTCTCAAACTCTTCCTTTGCTTCAGTCAGCGGTTTGAGTGGCGCGTCCGGTGATGTGCCCATAGAGGGCAAGAGGTCAGGCGTAATCATGTCTTGGCGCGTCATGACGGCGGCCTTTTCAATGACATTTTCCAATTCGCGGACATTTCCTGGCCAGGGATGTGTGAGCAGCCGATTGAGGGCGGCAGGTGTAAAGCCGCGCAAACTTTTATTCGCCCGTTTTCCACTCGCGGTCAGGAACTGTTGGGCCAACAAGGGGATGTCATCTCGGCGGTCACGAAGCGGAGGGATAAACAGCGGGACGACAGAGATGCGGTAGTACAGATCGTTCCGGAATGTGCCGTTCTTCACCGCTTCGTCGAGGTCTTTATTGGTTGCGGCAATAATCCGTACATCGATCTTCGTTGAAATTTCAGACCCCACTTCGCGGACTTCCCGTTCCTGTACGGCCCGTAACAGTTTGACCTGCATCGAGAGCGGTATTTCGCCGATCTCGTCGAGAAAGAGCGTGCCGCCGTTGGCGCTTTGAAACAGGCCTTTCTTGGCGCCATGGGCGCTGGTAAACGCGCCGCGTACGTGTCCGAAGAGTTCAGACTCGAAGAGCGTTTCGGGAATGGCCGCGCAATTGAGGGCGACAAACGGCCCTTTACTCCGTCGGCTGTTCGAATGGATGACGCGAGCGAACACTTCTTTGCCGGTTCCGGTTTCTCCGAAGAGGAGAATGGTCGCGTCGGAGTCTGCCACCTGGACTACCTGTTGGAGTATGCGCTGCATCGCAGGACTCCGCGCGACGATGTTTTCCATGCCATATAATTCGTTGACGAGAGACTTGAGTCGCTGGATCTCTCCTCTCATTCGTTGCGGAGAGAGCCCTTCTTCGATCTTGGCCTTGAGTTCCTTGTCATCGAACGGTTTGGTGAGATATCCGAAGGCACCACGCTGCATGGCCTCCACGGCATTAGGGATGCTGCCGTGGGCCGTCAGAATGATAACTGGAAGGCCTGGATGAATCCGCAGTAGTTCCTCCGTCACATCTAATCCGTCTTCGCTACCCAACCGGAGGTCGGTAATGGCAAGGTCGAACCGGTCTTTCTTGGCTGCGGCAAGGGCTTCACGCCCGGTGGTGCAGCCTGTGACGTCAAAGCCCATGGCGGTCAGCCGCATCTTCACAAGATGCAACAGTCCCTCTTCATCGTCGACTACAAGAATATGCTCTTTTTCCATGAAGCTCCTTCTACGGTGTCGTCGGTTCCGGCGCAGTCGGAGGCGGTGCAACCGTCGATGGGGGACGAATAGGACGAACCTTATCCCGCATTTCCTGGTCGATGCGTTTCAATGCATCCAATTGGCTCGTCAATTCCTCTATTTTGCTATCTCGATCCGTCAGTTGCTTTTGTAGGGACAGCACGATGCCTGAATCGGTCGAACCTCTTGCGGTGTCTTTCTGGCTGTCCATCTTCCGTTCACGCTCGGCTAATTCACGCTGGAGGCTTTCCAGGGTCTGGGATTCCACATCCGTTATGGCCCGCAATTGCTGGATGGTAACCTCTCTATCAAGCAAGTCTCGCACCAGACGATCTGAGGCATGAGCCAAGATCGTCAGACTTTCTGAAATGGCCGGGGCCGCTATAATCGATTGGAACCAGGATTGCTCAACGGGAGCGGCATGATACTCGAGCAGCTGTAACCAGAGCTTGCTGGAGGAGGCAAGCTGGCTCTTCGGCGCGAAGACGATCACTTTCTCGAAGTACTTCGAGGCGTTATCTCGACTTTCATAAAGCCCCAACAAGGCCCGCGCAAAGTAGACATGGTCGCAGGAATTGCGCTCGGCACATTTCGGGGCGAGCGCCTCTTGTTTCTTCGCCAACGCTTGGAGGGATTTTGCCTCTCCTGTACTCACCACGAAGTAGGGCTGCGAAAATTGCGGGGCTGACGACCATGCCGTGCATCCCGCAAGGAGGAATAGACAGGACAAGACTCCCGAGGTGAAGCCCCGGTGGACAGTCTTCATGCCGTTTCTCCTGGTTTCGTGAGACGTAGGATAAATCGCACTGTCGTTCCCTTCTTGGCTTCGCTTTCGATCCAAATCCGTCCTCCGTGCGCTTCGACCACTTTTTTTGCCAGTGCCAAGCCGAGGCCGCTCCCCGGCGTCGCATGTTTGGTTTTCGTGCGTCCTTGATAGAAGCGTTCGAAAATATAGGGCAGGTCTTCGGCCTGAATGCCGGGTCCTCCATCGGTCACGCTCACCTCGAGGACCCCTGCGTTCTGGTCCGGCTTCATGAGTACCTTAACAATGCCTCCTTCCGAACTGAATTTCAAGGCGTTTGAGATCAAATTATCGAGCACTTGCTCAATTCGAAGCGCATCCGCCTTGACCCACACACGTTGTGCCGGGGCTTCCAGCACCAGCTGCACATGCTTGGCATCGGCGAGAAGCTGGACTTTGTTGACCGACATATCTGCGACGCGCTTGAGGTCCGTTGGGACAATTCGATACTCCATCATCCCAGCGTCCATCTTGGAGAGATCCAGAATGGTGGAGATAAGGGTAATGAGTCGGCGGCTGCTGTCTGCCATGATGCGCAAGGTCGTGCGTTGTTCTTGCGACAAGGGGCCCGGTATTTCATCCAACAGCAAATGCGTCCCTTCTTGGATCGAGGCCATGGGCGTGCGTAATTCATGGGAGACGTGGGCGAGAAACTCCCCCTTCATATCGTCCAGCTCTTGTAGTTTTGTGCCCATCCAATTTACGGACTCGACGAGGTCTCGCAACTCGCTGGGGGCTCGGATATTCAGCGACGTACGGAAATTGCCCTGCCCGATTTGTTTGATATGGCTCTGCAACTGGCGCAGCGGGCGCAGGACCGTGTAGCTGGCAAAGCCAGCGAGCGCAATGCCAAATACGAGCGCGAGCAGAACCAGTTGCTCAGTCACCGCTTCGGCTTGCGCCGAGTTTTCCCGTGACTGGCTGACGCCGACACTGATGCCCGTCTCGTGAAGATTGATAAACTGTTGGAGTGTGGCGCTTATGCGGTCCGTCAAGGCGTCTCGCCGACCTTCATAGTCCGCAGACGGGGGTGCTGGAGTCGACACGCGGTTCTCCAATTCTGTGTGGAGAATCATGAGTCGTTCTTGCTGCAGGTGCTTAGTATCCTCGAGTAGCTGAATGCCTTGGGGAGTGAGTTCCTGTGTTTCGAGGCTCTGGAGTCCGCGATGGAATTCGTCTACCTCTTCATCGAAATGTTGCAAAAACGTGGCATCGCGGACGGCTAGATACTTCTTTTCGCTATTGAGTTGGGCATAGAGCACGGTGAGCAGATGTTTGGCCGATTCGATTGCCGGGTAATGATGAGTGGCCATGTTGGCACTTAAGGTAGTCAGTTGGCGTAGTTGAAACAAGGCATACAGATTCACCCCTGCCATCACCACGATGATGATGAGGGAGGTCAGAACGATCCGCCAGAAGATAGATATGCGCACGAGTGAAACTCTTTCTCAGCCTTGAGACCCAAGAATATCTGTAGAAGCTGTAGGTAATTCCATACACTATTTCCTCTGTCCGCTCAAGGGATCAGGCAAACACACTCTCTCGTGAATCACCTGCCCTTGTGTCGGGTGAAGGGGCCAGGAAGGCTTGAGCGGCTTCCAATTAGAAGAGTCGGAAACTCTCCCTGTCCACCACACTACTCGTCCCTAGTTGAATGGCGAGAGAAATCGGCGTTGGCGTCGTGACACCCCATGGAGCGATGCAAAAAGATGGCCGCGAAACAATAACATGGCCACGGCAAGTGGCGGCGTGAAGAGTAGTTCGAGATACCAACTGATTGAGGGGGGGATACCGATGTAGTCCAGCCAACTTCCTAGGATCGTGAAGGGCAGCACGAGGAGCTGGAAAAAATCCAAACCCGCTCCCCTGCCCACTTGACTGGAGAGGGAGAAAAGCGATTGCAGTCCCATGGGCGAGAGGACGATGGGGATCAGGATCAGCGTAAGCGGAAGAAACCATTCAATCCAATTTTCGAGGACGAACTCATACGAGGTCTTGAACACCTCGAGCGGAGAACCATGCCGAACTTGATAGATAATCTCCGGTGCTGGGTTCAGCAAGAGAAAGAGGAGCAGGAGGACCGCGTAGGAGAGAAGTTGCCCATACGGATTCGTCTGCATGCTCATGTCGAGAGCCATGAGCGGTAGCCACAGAATGAATCCTATGCCGATGACATCCCAAAAGTAGTGGCCGGCGCTGCCAAGAATGTCGTGGAAGGTAAGTGCCCGCGCATGGGTAATCGATTGCTCGATCAGGCTCAGGGTGGCGCCAACCAGGAGCGCATTCACTGCGCCCAGCAGAAAACCTCCTGCGAAGCCGAGCGACGATGCAATCTGGGCGGCGAGCACCAGCAGAAGCCCAAATCCTACCACAGCCACTATGGTCATCCAGCCCCGGGCAAGGGAATCACCGGTTTTGCGGAAGGCGTTTCGATAGAGTGCGAGTGTTTCGGTCAGAATTCGTGACATGGAGGACAATAGTCCGCGCGAACTTGTCGGGTCAAGCCAATGGACCCTCGCGGGAGGTTGACTTCCCGCATCCTATGCTTATGTAATATGCAAAATATGCAAGTTGACGTGGGCAACACATCCGAGTGGAGAGGAGTGGTCCAATGGACATGAATCGCATGACGATCAAACTACAAGAGGCGCTCCAGACCGCGTCGTCGCATGCTACGAGGCGGAGCCATCAGGGTATAGATGTGGAGCACCTTCTGCTCGCGTTCGTCGAACAGGATGGGGGTCTCGCCTCCTCTCTCCTCGAACAGGCAGGATTGTCGGTGCCATCCGTTCGCCAGGCGCTGGAGCAGGCACTCGCGAAGTTGCCTCAAGTACAGGGCGCTGGGGCAAGCCCCGGACAACTCCACCTTGCCTCGCGGCTCAGCCAGGTTTTGGCCAAAGCCGAAGACGAACAACGTACGTTGAAAGACGACTATCTTAGCGTCGAACATGTCGTCCTCGCCATGGTCCAGGAAGGGGGTGTCTTCAAGAAACTCGGCCTGACGAAAGAACGGCTCTTGGGCGCGCTGCAACAGGTACGAGGGTCCCAGCGTGTCACGAGCCAGGACCCGGAAGGCACCTACCAATCGTTGGAGAAGTATGGCCGTGACCTTACCCGGTTGGCAGGGCAAGGGAAATTGGATCCCGTCATCGGGCGCGATGAGGAAATTCGTCGCGTCGTCCAGATTCTTTCGCGACGAACCAAGAATAATCCGGTGCTCATCGGCGAACCAGGGGTCGGGAAAACCGCGATCGTCGAAGGGCTTGCCATTCGCATTATCAAAGGAGACGTGCCCGAGGGCCTGAAGAATAAGCGCGTCGTCACCCTCGACATGGGCTCGTTGGTGGCCGGCGCTAAGTTTCGCGGCGAATTCGAAGAACGATTGAAGGCCGTCCTCAAAGAGGTGCAGGCGTCAGAAGGGCGAGTCTTGCTCTTCATCGATGAACTGCATACGGTCGTGGGAGCGGGGGCGGCAGAAGGAGCCATGGATGCCGCCAATCTGCTTAAGCCGATGCTGGCCCGCGGCGAATTGCATTTGATCGGCGCGACGACGCTGGATGAATATCGAAAACATATTGAAAAGGACGCTGCGTTGGAACGGCGGTTCCAGACGGTGCTGGTCAAGCAGCCGACGGTGGAGGACACCATCTCGATTCTGCGCGGACTCAAAGAACGCTACGAAGTGCACCATGGCGTGCGCATCAAAGACGCCGCACTGGTTGCTGCCGCAAAACTTTCGAATCGGTATATCGCCGATCGGTTTCTCCCGGACAAAGCCATCGATCTGGTCGATGAATCGGCAGCCTGCCTGCGTACGGAAATCGATAGCTTGCCGGCGGAGCTCGATGAGGTCTCGCGTAAGGTGATGCAGTTGGAGATCGAGCGGGAAGCCTTGCGGAAAGAACAGGATCAGGCCAGCCAGGCGCGGCTGGCGACGCTTGAGCAAGAGCTGGGTGAGAAACAGGCAGATCTGCAGGCGCTCAAGACGCGATGGGACGCTGAAAAAGCCTCGGTGTCACGGCTGCGCAAGACTCGAGAAGCGATGGAAGAGGTCAAGCAGGCGATGGAGCGTGCGGAACGTGCCTACGATCTGAATCGCGTGGCAGAACTACGGTATGGAGAGTTGCCACGCCTTGAGCGGGAACTCGCGTTGGAGCAGGAGCAGCTCGGCAAGAGACAGAGCGAAAGCCGGTTGCTCAAAGAAGAGGTCGATGAAGACGACATTGCGGCCATCGTGAGTCGCTGGACGGGAATTCCTGTCTCTCGACTGGTCGAAGGCGAAACGGAGAAACTCTTAAAGCTGGGTGAACTGCTTCATCAGCGCGTGGTTGGACAGGATGAAGCGGTGCAGGCTGTCGCAGATGCGGTCCTCCGCGCGCGCTCCGGCATCAAAGACCCGAATCGGCCCATCGGTTCGTTTCTTTTTCTCGGTCCGACCGGTGTCGGAAAGACCGAGCTGGCGCGGACCCTTGCCGCGACGCTCTTCGATGACGACGCCAACCTGATTCGAATCGATATGTCCGAGTACATGGAAAAACATACGGTTGCCCGTCTGATCGGAGCCCCGCCAGGCTATATCGGCTATGAAGAAGGCGGACAACTGACCGAAGCTGTCCGGCGGCGTCCGTTCTCCGTCATTCTGTTCGACGAGATCGAAAAAGCCCATCACGACGTCTTCAATGTCTTGCTCCAAGTATTGGACGACGGACGATTGACGGATTCTCAGGGACGGACCGTTGATTTCAAGAACACCGTCTTGATCATGACGTCGAACATCGGGAGCCCGCAGATTCTTGAGGCGCAGCAACGGCGCGCCTCCTATGCGGAGGTCTGTTCCCTTGTGATGGCGGAATTACGCGAATACTTCCGTCCGGAGTTCTTGAACCGCGTCGACGAGACGGTGGTATTCCATGCTCTGGAGACGGAGCAGCTCACGAAGATCGTGGAGATTCAACTCGAGCGGTTGCGGGCACGTTTGACAGAACGACGAATTACTCTGTCCGTGACGCCGGCGGCCTTACGGTATCTGGGCGAGCGAGGCTACGATCCGGTCTATGGAGCGAGGCCGTTGAAGCGATTGATCCAACAGGAAATTGAAACGCCGATGGCGCGTCAATTGGTCAAGGGCGAATTGCGCGATGGAGATACGGCGACCGTGGAACTGAAAGACCAGCATATCGTCATCGTGCCGACGGTCTCGGGATAGGACGCGTCGCCCTCTATTAACCGAGGACGACGGACCCGCCATTCAGATCGTGCGTCGTCTCGCTGACACGGAGCCTGTCGATTTTCCATTCGACGGGAGACACCTGGATCACATGGCCTTTGATCGTATGGAACTCCCCTTTCGTGAAGGCCACCACGTTGGGCGCCTTCACGTTTATCTGTAAGATGATGGTTCTCGAGGCTGGATGTGTGAGCAGCAGGCTCTGCGGGGTTCTAGTCACTTCGTAGGCGCGTCGTTCGTTGATCATCAGCGTGCTATCGACGAGTTTTGCCGTCACTTTTCCTTCTGCGTCGAACAACGCAAAGGTCACGAGTAAGTCGCCCGTCGTTGGTTTCAGTGCCACTTGAATCTGGGGAACGCCCTCGATTTCAATCATGCCGTCGGTGTTGCGGTACAGATTCGAACCCACTTCCACGTCCATGTAGGGCCTCATTTCACTACGATGTGCAACCATTCATTATGACTTTTTGATACGATCCAGAATCAATGCGATACAGCCGCCGAGCAGTCCCCCTCCAAGGATGGTCGTCAACAGCTCGACCAATTTGAGTCCCCAGACGGACCCCTGCGTTTGCAAAGCTTCTCGAATGCCGCCTTGCAGCATGATCACGGCCAGCGCCATGATGGCGCCGACAATGAACCACCAGAGAAAGACTTTCAAGGTGAACCCCATAGGGAATCGTCAATACTCCATCCGACGATCGAGACTACGATATTGAATCGCTTCCGCCACATGCAGCGGCTCAATCTTATCAGAGCCCGCAAGATCGGCAATGGTTCTTGCCACACGCACAATGCGCCCATGGGCCCGAGCAGACAATCCGAGTTTGGTCAGCGCCTGCTCGAGGAGCTTCTGAGCCGGAGTCTCCAGGCCACAATACCGCTTCAGAAGCCGCGGCTTCAACTGAGCATTCGTCTGAATCCCGTCTTGACGATACCGATGGAGCTGCCGATCACGTGCTGCCAGCACGCGTGATCGAATCGTGGCTGAACTTTCCGGCATAGGACCGTGATCGTGCAAGTCTCGCACGGAGACCGGCGGGACCTCGATGTGAATGTCGAGCCTATCCTGAAGCGGCCCCGACAATTTCGCTCGATAGCGGCGGATTTGGTGCGGGGTACAGACGCATTCACGCGTGCGATCCCCATAGTATCCGCAGGGACAGGGATTCATCGCGGCGATCAACATGAATCGCGCTGGGTAACGGAGCGAGCCACTGGCCCTGGTCAGGGTCACATGCCCATCTTCCAGCGGTTGCCGCAATCCGTCCAGGACGGGACGGCGAAACTCCGGAGATTCGTCCAGGAACAACACGCCATTGTGCGCCAAGGACACTTCTCCAGGCCGGGGAACTGTTCCTCCTCCGATGAGTCCTGCATCGGAAATACTGTGATGTGGAGCGCGAAAGGGACGGACCGTCAGCAGTGGATGATTGGCCGATAATTGTCCGGCGATGCTATGGACGCGGGTCGTTTCGATCGCTTCTTCAGGCTCCATGAGGGGCAGAATCGTCGGGAGACGTTTGGCCAACATGGTCTTACCTGATCCGGGTGGTCCCACCATCAAGAGATTGTGGCCTCCAGCCGCAGCGATCTCCAGGGCGCGCTTCGCATGGTCTTGTCCCTTCACATCGCCATAGTCGTCATCTTCCACCGGGCGCGTGGTAAAAAACCGGTTTAGGTCTGTGCGAGCATGGTCCAGCGAAACCGTGCCATTGAGAAATGCCACGGCTTCGGGGAGCGTGTGGAGTGGATAGGCCGTCACGCCCTGTACCATGGCCGCTTCTTGGTTGTTCTCAGCCGGCAAGAGCAGACTATAGTCGGGCCGACAGGCCATGCCAATGGATAAGGCGCCGGTAATCGACTTGATGCGTCCGTCCAGTGAAAGTTCACCGACACACACGCGGCCTTGTACATTCTGGGACGGAATGACTTCTTCAGCGACGAGAATCCCAATGGCAATAGCCAAGTCGAGGCCGGACCCTTCCTTCTTGATTCCCGCGGGAGCGAGGTTCACGGTGATTTTCTTTGCCGGAAAATGGAAGCCCGTATTTTTGAGCGCGGAGCGGACGCGATCGCGGCTCTCCCGCACCGTGGCATCGGGAAGACCGACGACCGAGAATTGGGGAAGCCCTCCGGTAATATCGACTTCCACGTCGATCAGATGTGCATCGATGCCGACGAGTGCAGCACTCAGAACTTTTGCGAGCATGGATGACTCCGGTGCAAGGCGCGGGGCTGGTGGATTATAGAAACCGTGTCGAATCGTTGCAATCGAAACTACAGGGGACGGCAGGAATATGGTTCCATTATCCCTTATGTCATGACACCAGTTCGAACGCTAGCTCCCTCGCCTCCCCTTCTGTATAATCCCTCCCATGCCTGTGCCGTTCCACTGTCTCCGATCGACTTTGTTAGAACGTGCGTTACACATCATGCTGCCGGGCCATATGCCATTGTGTTTTCTCCTCGGTGGCCTGATCATGGGGTCTGCCAGTCCGATCTTGGCCCAAGCGCCTGATCGTGCACCCACCCCATCTGGACCAGTCGGAGCGTCGATGGCCGTCCTCGCGATGTTGCAAGATGCTGATGTCCTTCCACCCGAAGGCACTCCCGATGCGAATCGCGTCATCAAGACGGTCATCCAATTTCAATCGGTATTTCTGAAAAGCGGTGATCCGGCCGTGCAAGCATTTCTGAGTCACGCACTTGCGGCACAGAGGGACGGCGGTGTGAACGAAGCCGCGGCTCGATTCCGTTCGGCAGGCTGGACGTCGAATGTGCTTGAGGCACTCAGTGATCAGTGGGTCGCCACAGCGATCGATCAGCGAGAGCGTTTGGCACCGGGCTTTCGTCAATTCAACGTCAGCCTGGCGAATTTCGATTTATTGATGGAACTCATTGGGAAGGCGCGTACCGCCTTGGAGCAACGGGGAGAGAGCATGCACCAGGTGTTTGCCCAGCGACGGCGGGAGATGCCTGGCGGCACACAATAACTGTAACAGGGAGGACACGATGGCAACGAAAGCCTACATCCTAATCAAGGTCAAAGCCGGGCGGACGAAAGATGTGCTGCAGGCACTCAAGCGCCTCCCCGGCGTCGAACAAGCCCACTCCTGCTTCGGGCGACCGGATATTATTCTGTTCATCGCGGTCACGGACGAACGAGCCCTTTCGGATGTGGTGATTACAAAAATTCACCAAGTCGAAGGGGTGGAGGAAACAGATACACACATCGTCGCCGATGCCTAGCCCTTCCGGAAGGCTCAGGCTGAGCAAAGGTCTAATCTTCACTCAACCTCAGTCGCTCTCAGGACCTGGGGCCTGCTCGCGCAACGAAGAAACGGTGACGGTGGCTCCGCCAAGTTCTGCCGAACGGTAGCAGGCGTCGGCCGCCTCGACGGCGCGGCATCCATCACGCCCGCTGATAGGTGGTGGGGTGTTCGTCTCAATGGCATGGACGAAGGCGCGGACCGTGGCGAGGATTGTCTGCTGCGGTTGGACGACCCATTCCAGAGGAGCGCGGTCCCCGATGACACTGGTCACTCGCTGGTGATACCAATCGGCGGCGATCTGCCCCTGGGTTCCCACCCACTCTGTTCTCGCAACCCGCCTCGCTACGACTCGTGCAATGTCCAGGATGAATTGTATGCCGCTTGCGGTCTGGGCCTGCACGATCGCCATCGTGTCCGGTGCCACGGTCGGAAGCTGATCCAGCTCACAGCGGACAGTGACCAGCTCCTCACCGATGAGAAATGGCACCATGTCCAAGAGGTGAATCCCAAATTCCAAGAGCGCCCCGCGCTGACCGACTATCGGTGCCCGAACCTGGTCGCTGGCTTTCGTTTCAATCCGGCTAGTGAAGGTGGCGTACCGAAGCCGGCCGATCTCCGGCAAGCGATCTTTCAAAAGAAGAATCGTCGAGTCGAAGCGCAAGGTCTGTGCGGTCATCAGCAACACGCCTGCCTCTTCTGCTGCCGTCACCATCGCTCGTGCTTCGTGGCCCGTTGGCGCTAACGGCTTTTCAATGAGAATCGGCTTCCTTGCCTTCACGGCCTCAAGACAGATCTCAAGACAGAGCGACGGAGGGGTTACCACTACGACAGCCTCTACGGTCGGATCGGCGATTAAGGCGCGATAGTCCCCATAGACAGGGATTTCTGTGGTCGGGAGCGAAGGCAGTCCTTCCCCAACCCGTTTCCGGCAGAGAGCGGCAAGGCTGACCCCTGGCAGATCATGCAGGAGATGGTGGATATATCGGCTGCCATGTCGGCCAGCACCGATGAGACCGATTCTTATTGGCATAGTCGTCACACTGCCGTGAGAGTGAGAAAACTGTAGTCAACATCGAACGCGAGGTCAACTAAAACTCGACCCTGCCCGTATTATTCATGACGGTTCGTCGTGAAATCGCGCGAACGCACGTTCCTCGTGAAGCGTAGTTCGTCGTTCGTATCTCGTAAGGAAGTTTCGGAATCTATTGATCTGTCGATCTGATGAATAGGCCGAATCCTACGACTCAACAGATCATCACATCATCAGATCAACAGATACGTTGTGCCTGCGCTTCACGCTACACGAACGACGCTTTACGCGTACGAGCAGCGAAACCGCGATTGCAGCAGAAGCGCTCATGAATAATGCGGGCTAACAGCCAGATTGACAGCCCGACGGCCTGGTCCCTATAGTACCTGCGCGTAGTGTCAGCCCTGTCTAACAGGATGCTGAAAAAGTCCGCCAGCGTTATTGGAAGGTTAAGGCTCAGGTTGAGGCTGAGAACAAAAATTCAGGGCTTTGCTCAACCTTAACCTTGACCTCAGTCTGTCTTATCTCGCTGCGGCCTTGCTGGATGGACTTTTTGAGCATCCTGCGTGGTGCTGCCCTGTTATTCCAAACATGCTGAACAATAAAATTCCCGCGTGACCACAGCGCGTTGAGGCAAAGAGATTATCGCAATGACATCGACCATTCCTCCCTTTAGCTTGGATCAAATCGGCACCGGCACAGCTCGCTTTCCGAGTGGCGTCGCCATTCCCACATTGACGGATGCCGCAGTCGATCCCTATATCCAGACACGCGTGTCGAAACATGTGCAGGTGGACTGTATTCAGTTTTGGCCTCAGGAAAAAGGGTTCTACCCCGGGCTCGTCTTATTGCATGAAGCGTGGGGGCTGACCTCGCAAATCAAGGATCTCGGCGCCAGGCTAGCGTGCGAAGGTTACGGCGTCATCATTCCGAACTTGTACGGTCGGCTGGGGGGCATGGTAACGGCCAACGCAGAGGTTGCGGATGCGCTCATGGGCAAGCTGAACGAATCGCTCGTCCTGCAAGACATCAATTCCTGCTGTGAGTTCTTGAATACGCGCGACCACATTAAACAAAATATCCATGTTGTGGTCGGCTACGGCATGGGCGGAACGTATGCACTCCAGTTCGCCTGTCAACGGAAACGGCTTCGAGCAGCGGTTGTCTATTATGGACGAGTGATGCAGCCGGACACCGCGATTAAAGATCTGTTCTGTCCGGTGCTCTATCACCAGGCAGGTCAGGACCAGTGGGTGCCCAGTCAGGATGTGGACCGGTTGCGTGCTGTTGCGGCTGAGCATAAAAAACGTGTTGAGATCCGGACCTACCCCAATACCCCCCATGCGTTTTGTAATGAACAACGAGTGGAAAGCTATCGTGCCGACTCGACGGCAGAGGCTTGGGGGGCAACGGCCGCGTTTCTCAAGACCTGCTTCCAAGGCCTCTAACGAGTTTCCCATCCACTTCTGTTGCTTGAGAGTCCCAACCAAAGCACAGTAGAGTAACGCGATGCGCAATCACCTCCTATTTATTCGACCAGCCCATTCACGGATCGGTCTCG